>CP166960.1:2394904-2733033 GCA_041447175.1 Candidatus Bathyarchaeia archaeon
ATGACTTTTGCTCCCGCTGAGAATATTATTTATGCTTCTACCCATTAATGCTTACCCATAACCCTTAAACAAGCTGACCAAAATGAACCCAAAAGGCGCTTTCATAGTAATCGAAGGTTTAGACGGCTCAGGAAAAACCACCCAAGCAAAACTCCTAACCGCTGAACTCCAAAAAAAGTACCCTGCCATCTACACTGCTGAGCCCAGCCACGGAAAAATCGGCAAATTCATTCGCAACCAAATTCTATACGGGAACAGCCGCCCTCCAACCCATGTGGAAGCTCTGCTTTTCGCCGCTGACCGTCTTGAACACGTGGAAAACGAGGTGGCTCCAGCCATAGAGCAGGGTGTGGTAGTGATTTCTGATCGTTACGTTTACAGTTCTTTGGCTTATCAGGGAAGCGCAGGTTTGAGCATCGAATGGATTGAAACCATAAACCAGCACGCCCTAAAACCTGACCTCGCTTTGTTTATTGATGTGGACCCTGAGGTTGTGCTTAAGCGGCTCAAACGAAAAAAATCCGTCATGGAAAACCTTGAAACTCAACAAAAAGTCCGCGAAGTCTACCGGAAATATGTCCAAAACGGCGCCTTAAAAAGTATAAACGGCGATAAACCTAAAAAAGAAGTTGCCCAGCAAGTTCTTTTGACAGTTCGGTCTTTCTTGGAGAAACGGTTTTAGCTTTTTTCGAGGCGTTTTAGGCTTTTTCTTTTTGCTGTTTTGTTAACTTGGTGGTATATGAATTCACACAGGTCTTGGGGTGTGAGGTATCTTGGTCCGCGTTCATGGAAAACAGTGATGTCTATGGCGTCTTTTTCGGCAAATCCCAATCGCAGCATGTAGTAGTCAAATTTTAGCGGCGTCCTTTTTCCGTTTCCCGTTTTGTAGTACCGTATTGAGCAGAACCAATCCATAATTTGAAGAGTTGTCTTGTTCAGGGCGTTTTGCAGTTTTTGGTTTTCGTCTTCATTAAGGTAGACAAAGCCTGTCTCGTCAGCGATGCCGAACTCAAAAATTACACTGCCGCCAGGAATTGTTGGGTTGCCTGCTTCCTCAAAATTGAAATTGCAACCGTTGACTTCGTGGAAGACTTGGGCAATTTTTTTCTGCATTTTCTTTCTGGAAAATGAGGACGCGAAGGTTTCAGTGTGGTGGATGGTTAGTGGAAAGTTTTCGTATAACCCAAGCATCGGTTTAGCTCTTCATGCGTTTAATCTTCTCAAGGCTGGTGAGAAGTTCGGTGAGTGCGTTTGTGAGTTTTCCCAGTTCGTCTACGTCGTTTGTTTTTTCGATTTTTTCTTGCAGGTCTTGAACTTTTCTTATGAGTGTGGCTTCAAGTTTATCCATAGCCGTTTTGGTGCTGGATGGGGCTGCTGGTTCTTGTCCTTCTTTAACTATGACCACTTTTTTTTCGTCTTTACCGCACCATAATGTGCCGTCTTGTAGCCGAAAAAGTGGTGCAGAACAGTTTGGGCATGCCATGTCTGTTAAGGTTGCGCCTTGTCGAAGCAAATCAGCCATGCGTTTTATGTATGAATCGTTCTGGTTTTGCATTAACCGTAGACCCCAAAGTAAATAGGTACCAATGCTTATATAGCTTGATTACTGCGACATTCCAGTTGGTGCCAGTTTATGGTGCGGAAAAAGAAAACTGAAGAGTACGAGACGCGAATTAATCAGGCTTTAATGGTGCTTGGGGAAGTCTCTGAAGACAGTACAACGCCTCGAAACATTAGGCGTGCTGCGAAAGATTCTATGAATGCTCTGCAAAGCGGAGAATATACGCCTGCCGTGCGGGCCTCAAACGTGATTAGCATATTGGATGAGATTCTGCAGGACCCTAACATGCCCGCTTACACAAGGGTTAAACTGTGGAACATAATGAGCCTCATTGAAGCCATAAAAGACTGAGCCTTTTTTCTCAACCTTTAAAGCAGTTAGTTCCCTTTTCCCTTTGTTTACCCAATCCGCGGTTAGTATTATTGGTGTATGTTTTTGTTTTCTGTTCTTTTTGGAATAGCTGCTGTTTAGCTTGCTTTTTGAAGTGGGTAACTGCTTAACGCAAGTATTCCCCCAATTATCCCCAGTACTAGTCCCGCTATGAAGCCGCCGCCAGCTGAAATGCTTAAGACCGAAAACGCCACAATGGTGATTCCTCCCTGCCTCGCTAACGTAGGACTTTTGGCTAGGAACGCTCCATAGATAACAACCAGACCCACCACGATTGAGTTTATTCCTAAAATTTTGTAGTCCGCTCCTGAGAGGGCATGTTTACGAAATTCGCCTATCCCTAACTCCAATCCCCATTGGCTGCGGATTAATCGTAATGCTCCTTGAATCAGTATCAGAGATCCAGAAGCCGCTGACAGAACAAAAGCTTCCTTTACCTGCCTCTGTCTATGAACTAGCCACCCCTGCATACGCCTCAAACCCACTAGATAATCTAAAAATATGCCTTTTAATCATTTTGAACCACAAATCCTACTCCTAAGGCTATTTAGAGGCGCTTGGGGGGAACAACCAAAGTATAAAAACTCCTTTACCCTCTGGCTATACCCGAATAAGCTGCGTGTTTTGGCGGTTAAATGACTGGGCATTCCAGATTGGGCAAGCGTCTTTTCATTGTTGGCGTTGTAGTGCTGCTTGCTCTCAACTTGTACACTTTCATTGTTGCTTATCCCCAGACCTACACTCCCAGCCCCGGAATTAACACCTCGGGAAGCATACTGGCAAAAGATTTCTCCGCGTATTATGTGAGTTCTTGGAGGCTGTGGCACGCGCCTTCACAAATATACACCAAAGGCGCAATAGGCGAAGGCGAACCCGCCATACAACCATACCCTCAAACTTACAAGTACCTGCCCTCTTTTTCTTTGACGCTTTCCCCTTTGCTTTTGTTAGATTATCAGCAGGCGCTTTTGGTTTTTGATGTTTTCCAGTTCATGCTTCTGCCTTTGGTTGCTTTTTTCCTTTATCATTTACTGAAAAGTAAAGGGCTGCTGATTGCCTTTGCAGTTACAATAATTGCGCTGTTGATGCCTTCGCCGACGCCCAACTGGGGCTTCTCAGCCATCTACTATTGGCAGTGGGGCGAAGGGCAAGCCAAAGTTTTTGGCACCTTCCTACTTTTGCTCAGCCTGTACCTTGGAAGCCGCGGCAAGCCCTATTTGTCGGGGTTTTTTTTGGCGTTTGGTTTTTTTGACCCGCGCTTTGGCTTGTTAGCTTTGCCTCTTTTTGTAATGTACAACCGTAAAAACCTCAAAGCCGCCGCTCTCAGTTTAGTGGCAACTTTATGTATCTCTAATTTGATGCTTCTATATCCCGGTATGGCTGCAGGTTTTTTGCGGATGGTCTGGGATTCAGCAGTAACCACGCCCCTTTACTACTACGCGTTTATTCCCCTATTCACCTTGGTTTCCCTTACCATTTTAAATTTCAGAGAAATCGTTGCTGCTTTTACTTCCTTAGGCTCGCAGTTCAGACTTAAGGCTTCCAAAAAAGTTTAACTCACTGTTTAGTTTGTTATCTTACTTGCTTTTCGTATTTGAGCTTCGTTAAAAATATATGCTAGTGACTGCATCTAAAACAGGGCTCCACGGAGTTAATGCCATTGAAATACGACGTAATAATCGTTGGTGCCGGACCAGCAGGAATATTCTCCGCATTAGAACTAACTCAAAAAAATAACCTCAACGTTCTAGTTGTTGACCGCGGACAGGAAATTGATCAACGAAAATGTCCCTCAAGCCGCGGTTTAGAATGCCACCATTGTGAACCTTGCTCGATTCTTTCAGGTTGGGGTGGCGCTGGCGCTTATAGTGACGGTAAACTTACCTTATCCACTGAAGTTGGTGGGTGGCTTAATCAGTATGTGACTGAGCGAGAACTTCAAGAGCTCGTCAAATACGTTGACGATGTTTACTTGAAATTTGGTGCAAGCAAAGAAGTCTACGGCGGAGACGTGGATGCAGTGGATGAAATTGAACGCCAAGCAGCCGCTGCAAGTTTACGCTTGATTCGGCAAGAAGTTCGCCACATGGGCACCGAAAAATGCGCCGACACCCTGCGTATGATGCGCAGAGAACTTGACGAAAAAATCACGTTCATGCCTAAAACCGACGTGAAAGGGCTCCTCATCGAGAACCACGCCCTTAGAGGCATCGAAACCTCAGACGGCGAAAAAGCCACCGGAAAATACGTGATTGTTGCCCCTGGTCGGGGCGGAGCAGAGTGGCTGCAGACTGAAGCCCAAATCCGCGGCTTAAAAACCGTTAACAACCCCGTTGACGTGGGGGTACGCGTGGAAGTTTCCGCAACCGCCATGGAACGGCTCACCAAAGTGCTTTACGAACCCAAGCTTGTTTACTACAGCAAACTTTTTGACGATATGGTTCGAACCTTCTGTGTTTCACCTTATGGCGAAGTCACAACCGAATCCTACGACGGCGTTTTGACTGTCAACGGCGGAAGCTACGCTGAACGAAAAACCGACAACACAAACTTTGCGGTTCTTGTGAGCACCTCTTTCACGGAGCCCTTCAAAGAACCCATCGCCTACGGCAAATACATTGCCCGCCTTTCTAACTTGCTCAGTGGCGGGGTTATGGTGCAGCGTCTGGGTGATTTGGTTGCTGGACGAAGAAGCACTCCTGAACGATTAGCTCGAAGCGTCGTCACGCCCTCACTAAAGAACGCCACCCCTGGCGACCTGAGTTTCGTTTTGCCCTACCGTTATTTGCAGGACATCCGCGAGATGCTGCAGGCGTTGGACGTTATCGCGCCTGGTGTGCATTCACGGGATACTCTGCTTTATGGGGTTGAAGTGAAATTCTACTCTTCACATCTGCAGTTAACGAACTCTCTGGAAACCAAGATTCCCAACTTGTTCACCATCGGCGACGGCGCAGGCGTTACTCGCGGCTTGATTCAAGCTTCCGCCTCAGGCGTTATCGTAGCAAGGGAAATCCTGAAACGTGAGCATTTGAAGGCATAAACCATGGATGCGGTTGCCCAGTCAATCAGATGCAGCCACTGCGGTGCCCCCGTAAAATTTGACCCCGGCGAGTTAATTGCAACCTGCACTTACTGCGGCTTCACAACCGTCATAGAAACTGGACAAGCCTTCACCTTCGAACACAGCCTCATACTCAACAAGTACGACCCTCAAGCAGTTGAAGCGCCGATTAAGGATTGGATGCGCGGGGGCTTCTTAAAACCCGGCGATTTAGTACGGAAATCCAAGCTGACCGAAAAGAATCTGGTTTACTTGCCGTTTTGGGTGGTTTCGGTTGAAGCCAAAAGCGTCTACAAAGGCATCTTTGAACGCATCACGCCTGCAATAGTTAAAGAAGGTACCTTAACCAAGGAGTATGATTGGCTGGTTTTGGCGCGGGAAGCCTCAGTTTTTCCTACTCGCGAATACAAGGTTCCGCTGGCGGGCAAGATACCTTACGATTTTAGGCGAATCGAAGGTTTCGCTAAGATTTTAAACAGCGAAATTACTCGTGAAGACGCGTTGGAGCTTGCCCGTACTCAAATTGACACACGCCACCGGTTTTTGCTTCAAGAAGATGTTGACCGCGTTATTGAATTAAAAACAGATTTGGACCTTAAACAAATGGTTTACCTCCACGCACCCATCTGGTTTACACAGTACGAATACAAAGGTAAACTCTACCGATTAATTGTTGATGGCGCGACGGGGGCTGTGGTTAAAGGTGACATTCCATCCATAAGATTTTAAGGGTGGTTTCTTTTAAATTACTTCAACAGACTTCCCTTGTTATCAACGTTTATTGAACGGCGGAGGAAAGACAGGTGAGCGAAAAAAAAGAATTATATTCAGACGTAAAAGGCCAGATGCGTCTCTCAGAACGCATAGCCGCATTCATCCCCGGTTTTCGAGGCTATAAGGAAAAGGAGCTGCGTCGGGAAAGCGATAAACTGCTTAGAAATCATCTAAGCCTAAAGCTTTCCACCGCTAAAACGGACCTCAGAGATATATTTCAAAAGTTATCTGACCGCCGTTACTTCGACGTTTTAACCGACATGGACCGGTTAGTAGCTAAAATGGACCGTGTTGTCGGAAAAATCAATCATGCCTCATATGGCTACACGGGCTTTTTTGACGCCGTGAAAGTAAACGAAGAAGCGTTGGACCGCATGATAACCTTTGATGATAATCTTGTTGACGAAATCGAAGCTGTAACTTCAGCAATCGCCGCGTTCAAGGCTGACTTGGCAAGCGGCGAAACCAAAAACATCAAACCCCAAATCCAAAACGTCACGGCTAAACTGGAAGGTTTAGAAAACACGTTTGACCAACGTGAAGAAGTAATTTTAGGAGTGAACTAACATGCCGCAAGTTATTGAATGGCAAAATGCAGGCTCCGAAGACATCGTTTGGCGTTACCCCAAAGAAGACCTCACATGGGGCGCCCAGCTTGTTGTCCAAGAATACCAGATGGCTGTGTTCTTCCGAGACGGCAAAGCCTACGACGTATTTGGTCCTGGAAGACACACACTCACAACGCTAAATCTGCCCCTGCTGACTGGGCTGTTGACTCGGTTGGCTGGGTTTGGCGGAAATAAACCCTTCAAAGCTGCGGTCATCTACATAAGCACCCGTCTCTTCGCTGGCAAATGGGGCACACGCGCACAAACCACCGAATTGGCGCCATTGCAGGTGTTTGGGCAGTTCTGGTTCAAAATCGAAAACGCCTCCCTCTTTGTGAATGAAGTTGTGGGTGGACAAAACGCTTACACAACCGCCGAGGTTAACAATTACCTGCGGGGTTTTCTAAATGAAAAAATCATCGATGAACTTAGCCACTACGACTTGATTACAGTGTTTACGCGGCTGGACGAGACCTCAATTATCGTCAAAAACACGGTGATTGACTACTTCAAACGTGTTGGTATCGAAATGACTGACCTGCGCTTTGAAGGCATAGACACCACGCCCGAATATCGTGAACGTCTTTTTTGGCTTAAAACAGGCAAAACCGCCCCAGAAGATGTCTTGCGTATGGAGACCGTTAAAAACGCCGCTGAATCGCTGGGCAAGTCAGGTGGTGGCGGCGCAGCTCTGGGCACGGGTATGGTGCTTATCCCGCAAATCATGACGCCTACAGGAACACAAGCAGCCCCCGCTGCAGCCTTGGTCATATGCCCCAAATGCGGCAACAAGGTTCCCGCTACCAGCAAGTTCTGTCCTGACTGCGGAACGTCCCTTGCACCTCCAGCAGCAGGCGCAATTAACTGCCCGAAGTGCGGTAAGTCGATTCCTGCAAACTCCAAGTTCTGTCCTGAATGTGGACAGCAAATATCTTCATAACGGAGGCATAACGATGGCTGATGATAAACGGTCGCTGTTAACGGTTGGCACTTTCTTTATTGCATTAGTTGTGGCTCTTGTTCTTTACGCAGCAGGCGCAATGGCTTGGACGCTGATTCCACCCGTGGTTCTGGTGATTTTCGGTGTCTGGGTGGTTGTCTTGGCGGCTATGCAAAACGCAAGCCCCCAAAAGTACGCGCGTGGAGCGTTCAGTACGTTTAGTTTGGGTGTACTGTTAGCTGTGGTTGGCGGCGTCTGGGTGATGATAGGGTATGGCTTAAACTGGGTCTACTCGCTGGCGTTGGTGCTACTGGTAATGGCTGCTTTAGTAATCGCCGCGGCGCTAAAACGGAAATAAAGTTTCTGAGGTTTTTCCTCTAAACATTTTTTTATTTCATCACGTAGTCATTGTGCAGAAGGCTCACACTTATGGCTGAAAAGATTGTCGGACGCGGCACATGGTACGACCTGATGGCAAAAAAAGTAATCGACCGAGAACGCAAACTAGGCAGAAGCACAGAGAAAATCCGCACAGAAATGGGTTTAGGCGCCTCAGGGTTTCCGCACATAGGCAGTTTAGGCGATGCCGCACGTAGCTACGCCGTCACCTTAGCATTGAAAAACATGGGTTACACCTCGGAGTTGGTGGCTTACTGCGACGACAAGGATGGACTGCGCAAGGTTCCCGCGGGTTTATCCAAAGACCTGCTTGAGAAGTATTTAGGGTACCCAGTTTCCAGCATACCTGACCCCTTTGGTTGTCATGAAAGTTTTGGCAAACACATGAGCTCGTTGCTGTTGGAGTCCTTGGACAAATGCGGCATTGAATACCGCTACTACAGCGCAAAAGAGGTTTACGAGAAAGGCATCATCTTGCCCCAGATACGAACCATTCTGGCAAACGCACAGAAGGTGGGTGAAATCGTCAAAGAAGAAGTGGGACAGGAACGCTACACCGAGCGACTGCCGTTTTTCCCTGTCTGCGCCAACTGCGGACGCATATACACCACAAACGCTTACCAGTTCGAACCCGAAACCGACAAGGTCCTCTACAAGTGCGAAGGGCTCGAAATCCGCGGCAAACTTATCAAGGGATGCGGACACGAAGGCGAAGCCGACATAACCAAAGGCGAAGGCAAACTGACTTGGAAAGGCGAATTTGCCGCCCGCTGGAAGGCACTGGACATTCGGTTTGAAGCTTACGGCAAAGACATTGCCGACTCGGTGCGCATCAACGACCGCATCAGCCGTGAAGTGCTCTGCTTTGAGCCGCCCAGCCACGCCAAATACGAAATGTTTCTTGACAAGGGCGGCAAAAAAATCAGCAAATCCGCTGGTAACGTGTTTACGCCGCAGGTCTGGTTCCGTTACGGTAGTCCTCAGTCGCTTTTGCTGCTTATGTTAAAGCGGTTTGTGGGCACCCGTTCGTTGGATGTTTCCGACATCCCCGCATACATGAATGAGCTTGATGGACTGGAGGATGTTTATTTTGGCAAAAAAGCTGTCAGCGAAAAAGACCTTGCTAAGCTGAAGGGGCTTTACGAGTATTGTTGGGTTGCAAATCCGCCTGCCCAGCCCAGCGTGCATGTTCCTTATAATTTGCTGGCGTTTTTGGCGAAGATGGCGCCCAAAGAAAACCCTGACGACTTCATCGCTGAAAAGCTGCAGAGCTACGGTATCCTGCAAAAGAGTCAGTCGCTTGAGGATGGATTAAAACAGCGAATAGCTTATGCGTTTAATTGGGCTGAGGATTTTGAAGAAATCAAGGAGACACAGGTGACTTTTTCAGCGCAGGAAAAGCAAGCCATCACCGCATTAGTTTTAGCCTTGGCAGACAAGGAGGACCCTGACGACATTCAAAACGCCATCTTTACTGCCGCCAAATCCAACGGGCTAAAACCCCGCGACTTCTTTAAGCTGCTCTACACTGTGCTTATGGGGGCGCCTCAGGGACCACGCCTTGGACCTTACGTGTTGGCGATGGGTAAACAGAACGTAGTTTCGGCGTTGCAGCGGGTTCTGAAAAAAAGCTGACCTCCCTTTCTTATTTTAGTGTTCAATGGTTTTAAAACAAAAAAGAAAGGGAAAGTTGTTTGTTTATTTGCGTCTTCTTAAGAGTAGGGCTGCGACTGCAACAACAGCAATAACGACGACAGCGGCGGTTACGATGTAGATTGTTTCATAGGTCGGTACCGCTTGTGTTGCGGGCGCAGGAGACGGGGTCTGTGTTGTTTGCGACGTAGTGGGTGCATTTGTTGGCGCAATGGTTGCTGCTGGGGGCGTGGCAGTTGGTGCGGTTGAAGCTGATGGGGCGGCTTCGGTGACGTGTATTGCGGTTTCAGCGTCGGACATAAAGTAGGCGCCGCTGCCTTCAAACGTGGCAGTTATGATGTAGGTTCCGGGAACTGGCGGTTTATACGGAAGCACAAAGTTGCCTGCTGCATCGCTGGTGACGTAGCCTAAGTCTTGGGTGTTGCAGTTAGGGTCAACTGCGGTGAGGTGTACAGATACTCCTGTGGCGTCGGAGGGTTTGGATTGCTGCTGGTAGAGGTATGCCATCCAGTCGCCCATGTCTTCATCAGAGATTGCAGGGGTTCCCGCGGCGGGTACTCCAAGGCATGTGTTGCCAGGGGATTGGTCGGTGACTGTGCCTTTGATGAGTACAGTGCTGCCTAAGCTGACAACATCGTTTTGCACTTCAACAGAGGTCGCACTGGAACCTTTGCCGTAACAGTAAATCTGTCCGTCATAGCTGTTGTAAAGCGTCATGAAGCCGTCCGCGATGGCGATGCCGTTGTAGACGTAAAAGCCAAGCGAATCCCACACCAAGTCTCCCGTGGAGGCGTTGACACAGTAGACTTTTGCGCCTTTGAAAAGCGGTGGGTTGTAGGCGTGACCGGCAGTCACGTAGACTTTGCCGTCCGCGATGGCGATGGGTGAGTTAAGCGGCCATGAACCATACACGGTGTCTACGCCGCTGTCTCCCGCATAGAACTCCCAGAGTTTGGCTCCCGTCTTCACGTCAAACGCGTACAGGTATCCCCCATAAGACGCAGCGTAAAGTGTACCATCAGCGATTCTTGCCTGCCAAGAGTAACATCCAAAAGCGTTGTGGTATGGTTCGGTGGGGCCCCAAAGTTCGTCGCCAGTGTATATGTCATATCCGTACCAGGTCATAGTTTCAGGATGGAACTCCGCGTACACGCCATCGCCTGCTGGGCTGCCTTGAAGCGTGTTCCATGAGATGGGGCCTGTGCGGTTGACCGCCCACATTTCGTGTCCATCTTTGGTGCTGTAGCCGATTTCCATTTCCCAATCGTAGGGGATGGACCAGGAGCCCACGGTGGTTGCTAGAATGACATCTGGGGTGATTTTCTTTATCGATTGGTAGGTGGTTCCTCCTGAACCGGGGATGGTTTGGTTGTAGGCTGCGATGGTTACGTTCCATTCAATGCCTTTTGTCCAGTCCATGGTGGTTTGCATGAATGGTCGCCACTGCCACACGTTGCCTCTTTGCAAGACGCCTGGCTGCTGATAGTGCATGATGGCTTTGGTTGAGTTCCAAAGTGATAGCCAACCATTCTGGCCATTCATAGTGTATACCAAGAGTTCTCCGTTAGGACCATAAACCGTAGTGCCCGTGGATGCGTTGACTAGGCAGAATATTTGGTTGCCTGTAGCAGGGTCAAAGACGTTATATGTGCTGCCCGTTTGCCATAAGTAGGGTATTATGCCGAACTGGTTGGGCGAATAGTAATCAAATTCTTGGCCAAAGGATATGCTGGTATTGTTCTGCCACCACAGTTGCTCTCCAGTACGTAAATCAATGCATGCAACGCCGCCAATGCTGGCGGAGGTGCTCAAGGGTAGGTTGATGAAGAGTCTTCCGTACATGATTATGGGCGAGCCGAATTTGGTTTCGTATGCTAAGCCCGTGTAGTAATTCCAGTCTGGGCATGTGCCTCCATTGACGCCCCCAAAAGCAAGTGGGTAAGTCCAGACTATGTGTGCGCTGTCTGGTCCGTAGGTGTAGGGGTTGTAGCAGTTGCCATAACCGTCGTAGGTGCTCATTAACCAGTCGCCTGCGATGGTTGTCCATTCTGGGTTCATGCCGCTTATTGGACGTTGCCAGTAATTGTTGGTTGGCAAAGGTGTGGAAGGCCATGGTTCAATTGGGTCTTGTTGGACTACAAGCTCGATTTCTTGGGTTTCGCTGGGCAAGTAGTAGTCGCCGACGGTGGCTGCGTTGTTGGTTCCAGTAGGTGCGGGATTATCGCCTGCTATGACTTGACCGGGGAAGATGAACTGGAACTTGTATGTTCCTAAGGCTTCGGGGTCAAAAGTCATGTAGCTCGCGCCCACATCGTCAGAGCGGAACGGTCCATAATTCTTAACAGAGCCGTCAGGTGCGGTGACTTTGACGGTCATGTTTTCCCATCGGTCACCAAAGGCAACGTTTGCGGTTGGCGGAACCTTGTCTAACCAAAAGGTTACGTACACGGTTTGGTCGATGCCGACTGGGTTGGGTTCAACGTTTAGAAACGCGTATGTGGGTACATTCCATGGAGGGTCATGCGCGGAAACTGTAGGCATTGCAAACATTGTTGTCGAGAGAGTAATCAGCAGAAACAACGTAGCAGCGGCTGCTCCTTTTCTTGAAGATAACTTAAAATTCTTGTTTCTGAGCTTTTGTATATTCATTTTCTTCTCTCCTAATTTCTCGTGGTCGCTATCTGTTGAACGTGCTATATAAGATTTAGCAGAAAATATGTTCCGAACGAAAAATTTTGTATTATTCGCGCTTGAAGTTTGCTTTTTTTGTTTCGTTGGGGGTTTTCGTTCTGGTAAACTGCGCTACAAGGCTCACTTTTCGATGTTTGTTGCTGCAGCTTTTTTGACGCTCCATGAATACAGTGCCAAGTTTTATAAAGTCATCCAAAAATATACGTTAACTACTTTAAATAAAACGGAGAGAGAAAATGAAAAACCTGACTAAACAAACGACAGTTGTTGCTATTTTGATTCTGTCTCTTTCTTTGTCTGCTTGTATGGCTGGAACTTCCGTTACCAACGCCACTCTGGATATCGATACCTATTGCTTCCTAAGTGTTGCTCCTAACCCCACAGGAATTAACCAACAAGTTACCGTTGTAGGCTGGGTTAATTGGGTCACTCCAACAGCATCTGGTGCCCAAGGCGACCGCTTCCGCGACATAACTGTTACAATCACCAAACCCGACGGCAGTACCGAAACTCAGGGTCCCTTCGTGGCTGACCCGATTTCCAACATCGGCTTCTTCTACACTCCCGACCAACTCGGCACATACACTCTGCAAATGCACTATCCTGGTCAACAAATCACTGGTATAGACCGATACGGCAACAACGTTGATAACTACTACAAACCTGGGCAAAGCCAACCTGTTTCTTTGCTGGTTCAGCAAGAACAAATTCAACCTTACCCTGAATTTGAATTACCTTCAGGGTATTGGGAACGCCCCATAAACTCTGAAATGAGAAGCTGGGGAGCAATCGCAGGAAACTGGCTGATGGCGGGCTCTAACAACGCCGCAAGCAACGGGAAATTTAATCCCTACACTACCGCACCACGATCTTCTCACGTACTATGGACACTACCAATTGCTGATGGTGGCCTTGTAGGAGGCGAATTAGGAGACAAAGACTACTACACCGGCGTCCAATACGAACACAAGTTCAACCCGCCCCTGATAATCAATGGGAAACTCTACTACAACACACCTGACCCACCCCGATACGGATACAACTGTGTGGATTTGCGGACAGGCGAAATCCTATGGTTCAAAAACAGCACCTCGGCACAGCAGGTAACCGGCGGCTTCTACAACTACCTCAACCCCGGCGTAAACATGGGTCAAATCCTCGAAGTTGACACCCCCAACCAGCACGGCGCAATCCCCTACCTCTGGCGAACCAGCGGCAGCACTCTGGGACAAACAGCCCCCTCATGGTCTATGTATGACGCATTCACTGGCAACTGGATACTGGACATAAAGAACCCGCCCAGCGGAACAACCGTTTTTGGACCCAACGGCGAAATCTTGGTCTACCAGCTGAACGCAAACGGCAAATGGTTAGCCATGTGGAACTCAACTGCCTGCATCCCACCCCCAGATAACGCAAGCACCGGCGCTTGGCAGTGGAGACCCCCCGTGGGTTCAACCCTTGACGGCAACAACGGCTGGCAATGGAACGTAACCGCAAACGTGATTGCTGGATCAAGCATCCGAAAAATCGGTGAAGGCAGCATCCTAGTGCAGGCCGCGGACACAACAGTGTTTCCAAACTTGATAACTTCCTTTGGCTTTGACACAAACGGAAACATGAAGTGGGGACCAAAAACTCACACCATCGCCAGCTTGACTTCTGGTCCAATGAACGACGGTATATGGGTAGAATACGAGAAGGAAACCCTCACATGGTGTGGATACAGCATGGATACAGGCGACAAGGTTTGGGGACCAAATCTGCCTTTGACTAATGCGTGGGCTATGTACATGTCTGGCACGGGCAACTTAAACGTCGGCGGGTACGGCAAATTCTACTGTATAACCTACGACGGAGCCATCCATTGCTACGACATAAAAACTGGAACCAACCTTTGGAACGCAGAAAGCGACAATCCAGGGCTAGAAACCCCCTATGGCACCTACCCAATGTGGAGCGGCGTAATCCTTGCTGGCGGCGTAGTTTACTCTGGTAACGGTGAACACTCCCCTGACACCCCGCTTTACCGAGGCGAAAAACTCTACGCAGTTGACGCAACTTCAGGCGAAAACCTCTGGAACCTCACAGGCTGGTACGAATACGGCGCAGTCGCAGACGGTTACTTAGTGATATACAACTACGGCGACGGTCGCATCTACTGCTTTGGCAAAGGTCAAACAGCAACCACAGTCTCAGCGCCACAAACTGTTCAACCCCAAGGCACGCCAATCCTGATACAAGGCACCATAACCGACCAATCCCCTGGCAAAACCAGCTTGGGCGTTCCGATGGCTGGAACCCCTGCAATCGCAGACCAATACATGGATGAATGGATGGAGTACCTGCTGATGCAGCATCCCAAGCCCGACGCAACTGGCGTGCAAGTGCATTTGACGGCTATCGGTCCAAACGGCAACACCGAAGATTTAGGCTATGTTACAAGCGACTCTAATGGTATGTTCAAAAAGATGTGGACTCCACAAGCAAGTGGTGAATACACGGTTGTAGCCAGTTTTGAGGGTTCTCTTTCTTACTGGGCTTCATCCTCGCAAACAGCTATCGGTGTAGGCGGGCCATCAGATGGGTCATCCTCCTCTGCAACTGTTTCTTCGGCAAATTCTTTGCCTCCTGAAGCGTTCTATGCAGTTTCCGCTTTGCTGGTTGTGCTCATCATAGTTGTGGCCGTTCTCATCGTGAGGAAAAAATAGAGTCCACCCCCTCTCCTTTTTTTGTCTATTTAAACGCCTTTTTACAGCCGCTGTTTTTCTATAAGATGCATCTTCGTTTGTCCTAATTACACGAAAGTCTAAATATGTCCAGTGCTAACCATGGTCTAAAAGTAAATAAACAAGGTCACGTTAAAGTAGAGAAAACTGATGTCTTGAGGAATTCAGATGAAGAAAACTGCCGTAGTCTTTGCGTTAATTGTTCTCTCAATGGTCATTATCTTGCCTTTTTCCCTCAACCTTCAAGAAGCTAACGCCCAAACCTCAACCTACACAATACAGGATGTGGAGCATAATGTTCGGGTTCTCTACTCGGGTCATGTTGTGATAACCGAGAAAATTCAGCTTTCAGGTTCAGCCCCCAGCACATTTGACCTTGGGCTTCCATTTCGATACGGCTCTTACCTTCTTCAAGGCACAGCATACGACAGCAACAACAATGCTCTTCCTGTAACCCTTGGTGTTCAACTGCAAGGTCAGAGCGGCTTTTATGGGGTAAGTGTAGCCTTACCCTCGGGGACTTCGGCGTTCACCGTGTTTTTTGTGTTGTCTAACGACGCTTTGATTACAACATCAGACGGGTACACCCTTGACTTCCCAGCATACTTGGGTTTCAGCCAACCAGTTTCCAGCTACCACGGAAACCTCACTTTCCCCTCGGGAGCGTCAATAGTTGGCATTGACAAACTCGACGGCGTAGTCAACGCTACAACATACACCAAACAAAACCTCCCCGCCTTCACATATTCCCCCGCAACCGCCAGCATCTCTGCCTCAGCTGGCGTCATTCAAGAAGTAAACATTCTCACCCTAACCCGTCAACTTAACATAAACCCTGCAGGCGACGTAACCTGCACCGACACCTACAAAATCGACAACAATTCCACCCGAAGCATAAACTCTTTCCTCCTCAACCTGCCCCTTAATGCCTCCAACGTGGTTGCACGAGACGAATTTGGGCGGCTTCTGTCTGCTTCGGTTCAGCAATCCAACAGCCTCGTGTTGGTTTATAACGTTACATTGGAGGCTCCAATTGGCATCGACACATCCAACCTTTTGATCCTAGATTATTCTTTACCCAGCATTTCCCCAACGCAGCCCTCCGAATATGTTTTGGACGTGGACCTTTTTCCCTACTTCAATTACTATGTTGACGCCGTTTCCGTGACTGTGACTCCTCCTGAAGGGGCAACCATTACTTTTCCAGAGCTTTCTCAGCTTGGGGCTTCTGCTGGCTTACTGCGGGGTACCTTCCAAGAATCCGTAACAATCAACAAAGCGGGGGTCAGCTTCATTAACAGCGTGGTATCCTCCGATGTTGTTTCTGTAGCCTTCACTTATAATTCTCTGTGGATTGCTTTCCGTCCAACCACTTGGATGTGGGCAATTGGTCTTGTAGGCGCAGTGTTTGTTGCAGTTTGGACACGACCCAAAACAAAGGTCAAAAGAGTCGCTGCTCCAAAGGTCACTTTGCCAAAAGCTCCTGTTGGCGTAGCTTTAAGTTCAGAGCATCTGCAGGATTTTGTTGAAGCCTACGAAGAAAAACAGAAATTAAACCGTGAGCTAAGAGCACTTGACGCCCGCGCTCGACACGGCAGAATTCCAAGACGCCGATACAAAGTGCAACGTCGAACCTTAGAGCTTCGCATCGAATCCCTCATGCACACAATTGTTAACGTTAAGGCAATTCTGAGCAGTGCAGGAGGAAGCTACGCTGAAATTGCTCGACAAATCGAAGCTGCCGACGTGGAACTTAACGAGGTTGAATTGAGCCTGCAGACCCTTGAGGCGCGTCATGAATCTGCTGAAATTTCGCTGGAAACCTACAACAGACAGCTATCTGAGTTGGAGCGGCGTAGAGACAAAGCGGACGAGGCAATCAGCGGACTCCTCTCAAGGCTACGTGGAGAACTGCAATAACTCACCTAAACGCTTTTATCCCTCTTTTTAGCTTTTGATAAAAATTAATAGAGGTATGAAACATGGTAAAAATCGTAGTTGACGATAAATGCAACGGATGCGAAACCTGCGTAAACACCTGCCCAGTAGGCGTTTACGAAATGAAAGACGGCAAATCTACACCCGTCAAGGTTGACGAGTGCCTCGTTTGCCGCGCATGCGAAGCACAGTGCCCACAAGGTGCAATCCAAGTCATCGAGTAGGCGCCCTGTAACGGTCCAAACGCGTCCGCGTTGGTTAACGCTTCCCTGAGGCAGTTAACTGACTCTACCTTTTCTTTAACTGGTTTCTCTTCTTGCTTTTTCGTCTAATCTGCTTTTTGTTTCAGTTTTTTGTTTCAAGAAACAGCTTGTTTATGTATTCAGCTAAGGTTTGGTTCTGTTTCTTAGCTAACCGTTTGAGTGCGTTGCTGATTCCTGTGCTGTACTGCACCGCCTTCTTGGGCTTCTCAACAATGCTTTTTGGTAATCCGCGGTTTTCCGCGGTTTTCCTCAAAACCAGCTTCCGTAACGTGTCGGCTTTGTGCTCAAACTTTAGCTCCGTGGGCAAACGCATCGCAAACGCAGCGACTTGCATGGAGGCAAATGGCAGCCGCAACTCCACCTCATGCGCTCGGCAGATTTTTTCATCCCGCTCAATGTTGCTTTCATGAATGACTGCCACATCGTGGAACATGGTTTGCCTAACCTGCTGGTTTCCCTGCTGCAGGTACTGCGTGACGTAGCGTTGGTAGCCTCCGAAAAGCTCATCCGCTCCTTGACCAGCAAGCATCACCCCAAAACCTGATTTGGAGGCTTTTTGTGCGTTCCAGTAAAACGGTACCCCAACGCTTGCTTTGATGGGGTCAGGCTCCTCAATGAGCCCCACCACTTTGGGGATGACCTCTTCTAACTCGGCTTCCGTAAATAGATGAACCTGCAAGGGCAACCCCAGCTCTGCCGCTGCTTTTTTGGCTTCTTCCGTTTCAGGCTGATCCACTAAGCTCACGTGAACCAACTGGACTTCCTCAACGCATCGTTTAGCCAAGCAGGCAACCAAACTGCTGTCCAATCCACCCGAGAAGGCGACTGCCACACTTTTCTGCCCCAAAACCCTCATACAAACCGAATCCTCCAGCAGCCTCTGCAGTTCCTCCGCTGCTTGGTGCATGGTTATGGGCTTGGGTTCGGCGAAGGCTAAGGTTTGGACGGGTTTAAACACAAACCCTTCAGGGGTTACAGTTCCTAAGTGCCCCGGCGGAAACGACTGAGGCTTCTGTATGCCCAGTTTCCAGAGGGTTTTGCGGTTAGAAGCCAACGCCGCTACTTGTTCTGTTTCTCCAAAGTATAGAGGTTCCACACCTACAGGGTCCCTCGCTGCCAGAAGCTTTCCAGTTTGGGCTATCAAGATGGAAAAGTCCCCTTCCGCTTCCCTTAGGAACGCCTCCGTTGCTGTGCCGATGCCCATTTGAGTTTTTTCTGGAAAGTATTTTTCTAGTGCTTCTTTGGTGTTGGGTGCGTATGTTCTGCCTTCAAAGGCAAGGGTTGCGTCTTTGAGTTTACGCATCTGCTTTTCTGGTTTGTTGCTTGTGGATGCTGCCCCGATAGCTACCGACGAATTTATCCCTTGAACTGCCTCTTTGCCCGTGGCTACTTCGTGGGGTGTTGCCAAAGTAAACGTTTTAGCCTCAGAGTAAACGTTTTTTAGTGCTTCCGCAACTGTCGGTGCCACGTTTTTGCCTGTTTTGTCCAGAACTGCCAGTGTGGTCTTCATTTTTACCCTCCATCAACAGGGTTCACTATACGGTTTGGTAAGACATTAATGTTTAACCTGCATAATCACTGTAGGAGACATACACCTTGCCAATCTTACCCATAGATACCGGTCGCTACGGCACCCCCGAAATGCTCACCGTATTCCAAGAGGAAAACCGCGTCCAAAAACTGCTCGACGTAGAAGCAGCTTTGGCTTGGGCACACGCCGAAGTCGGCGACATCCCAAAAGCGGACGCCCAAGAAATCGCCTCCAAAGCCTCCACCCAATTCGTCAAAGTGGAGCGGGTTAAAGAAATCGAGAAAGAAATCAAACACGACATCGCCTCGCTGGTGCGGGCTTTGGCGGAGCAGTGCGGCTCCAGCGGCGCCTATGTGCATCTGGGTGCGACCAGCTACGACATAGTGGACACCGCCAACGCTCTTCAGCTCAAAGACGCAGTGGGAATCATCGAGAAGCGGCTGGCATGCTTGAAGGTGATTTTGCAGGAGAAGGCTGGACGTTACAAGGCAACGGTCATGATGGGGCGCACCCACGGGCAACATGCGCTTCCGATTACGTTAGGGTTCAAGTTTGCCGTCTGGGGCTACGAAGTCCAACGGCACCTACAACGGCTTAGCCAATGCCGCGAACGCGTCTTGGTGGGCAAAGTGAGCGGCGCCGTCGGCACACAAGCAAGCCTTGGTGACAATGCGGAACGTATCCAAGAAATCGTAATGAACCGCTTGGGCTTGGAGGCAGCAGAAATCTCCACGCAAATTGTGCAGCGTGACCGCTACGCCGAACTCGTCTGCGACTTGGCTTTGGTGGTTTCTTCGCTGGATAATTTTGCAACTGAAATCCGCGAGTTAGCCAGACCTGAAATCGGCGAGCTCTTCGAATCTTTTGAGGCAAAAAAACAGGTAGGCAGCTCCACCATGCCCCACAAGCGGAACCCTGAAACCTGCGAGCGCGTATGCGGCTTAGCCCGCATCGTACGTAGCCTCACTATCCCCGCGCTTGAGGATGTGACGACTTGGCATGAACGTGACCTCACCCAGTCCTCGGCAGAACGTTTCATCTTGCCTGAAACCTGCATACTCACCGACTACCTGCTCTCTCTTATGATTGGGATTGTGTCGAATTTGCGGGTGGACGAGGCGCGGATGCTGCAGAACGTTGGCATAACGCAGGGCAGATGCATGTCTGAGTCCGTCATGATGGCATTGGCACGCAAGGGTATGAACCGTCAGGAAGCCCACGAGTTCCTACGTAAACTCACCATCGTCAGTGAACTGGACAAGAAGCCCTTCCGAGAGGTCCTTTTGGCGGATGTGTTTGTGCATAAGACACTTAGCTGCGAAGAAATCGACGCTGCCCTTGACCCAAAAAGCTACTTAGGAACGGCAGTGAAGCAGGCAGAAACCTTTGCGAAGGGCAGTTAAAAGTTAAAAGTCAGATAGCGACTTTTGCTTCCACTCTTCTACCTTATCCATCTGTTCCCACTGGTCTTTTTTGACAAAGCCGCCGACCTGTGCCTTAATCTTCTTGGCAAGTCTAGGCCCAATAGTGGGCAAGTAAGTTAGCTCGTCTAACGAGGCGCGCTTGACATCCTCAACGCTTTGGTAGCCTGCGTTGAAGAGCACTCTGCCGCGGGTGCGTCCCACGCCCTCCAGCTTGACGATGGGCAGCAGTTCTTTTTTGATGCCTTTGGCGACGCGCTCATTTAACTCGTCAATTAGGGGCAGTAGCTCTTTGTGTTTAAGCAGCTCCGCCAGTTCCTGCGTGGCGTGGAGTAGCCATTTGCCGTTTTCGATTATACGGTACAGGTCGCCGGGTTGTACGCGGTACTTGTTCATGAGTTGTTCTTCGCTGGTTTCCTCAATCCACGCGTTGAGAATCATGGCGGTTTTAAGTTCGCCAAGGTACTCTTGGAAGGCGATTTGGTCATCCCACTCGTTAGGCGGCGGAACAAAAAGCTCCTCTCGGTGCTGTTCAGCTTGGACGGCTATGATTTCGATTTCTTCACCGTAGGGACGCATAACGGGTCCCATGTCAGGCGTGTGTGTGATGAGGTGTAGCATGCTTAGTTCGGTGACCCATTCAGGCTTGTTTTTGAGGGCTTCACGGATGGTCACAGCGGAAACAGGGTCAATGTAAAGCTCACTGGTACGTTTGCCCAGCGGCGTCGCATACAAGTTCCCCTTGTCCAAGTACAGCAGCTGCTCGTCGAAGAGGTACTTGAGGATGTTGGCTATGACCGTTTTGATGGCTTTCATGCCGTACTGATGCGCATAGAACGTTTTGCCAAAAAACTCAAAAACGCCGTTTTCCGTGTGTGCAAAATCCGACGCCACCGTCGCCAAAACGTGTCCGCGCAGGATTTTCTCCACCGCCAGCCTGCTCCAGATGCGTTCGGGGCGGGCGAGGATGAAGTTTTCCAAGAGATAGTCTTCTTCGTCGGCGTTTTTGGCGATGAGGATGGATTCGCCGTTTTTGTCGTATTTTGGTCTGCCCGCGCGTCCTGCCATCTGTTTGTATTCTAAGACGCTGATGGGGTAGTAACCGTAGCCTGCCTCGTAGCGGCGGTAATCTTGGACAATGACGACTCGGGCGGGCAAGTTCATGCCAAACGCCAACGTCGGCGTCGCAGCCAAAACCTTAATTCTGCCCTGCCTAAACAGGTCCTCAATAATTTTGCGGTGCGCCCCAGCCAGCCCCGCGTGATGAAAAGCTGCCCCACACCTAACCAAATCCGCAAGTGTCTCGCTAAGCTGCGTTTTCTCGTCAGCAACCCGAATTCTTTCCGCTTCATGCTCCAAGGTTTTTTTCGCAAGTTTGCTGAGTTCTTTGCCTGTCTGATCCGCGATTTTTTTGGCAATTGAAGCTGCGTTCTTGCGGGTGGAGGCAAAAACCAACGCCTGCCCCCCAGTCTTCACCGTGTTAAGAGCTAGGTTTACGGTGTCGTTACTGGTTTTGCGTTCGATTTTGCGGGCGTCGCCGTCTTTGAATTGGATTTCGTCGTGGAGCAGGACGCCTTCTTTGAGGTTGACGGGGCGCCACTCGGTGATGACGTATTGGGCTTTGAGCCAAGCGGCGATTTCGTCCACGTTACCCATGGTGGCGCTTAAGGCAAGGACTTGAATGTCAGGGTTGACCTCCATAAGCCTAGCCAACACAACCTCCAAGGTGGGACCCCGTTCCGCCTCGTTAAGCAAGTGCACCTCGTCAGCCACAACCAACCCGATTTCGTCCATCCACTTGGCACGGTGCCGCAGTAGGCTGTCGGCTTTTTCGTTGGTGGTTATGATGATGTCATACCTGCCCATCCATGGGTCGCCACTGTCAAAATCGCCCGTGCTGATGCCGACGCTAACATGTTTGCCGTCGGGTTTTTTGAGTTTGGTGTAACGTTGGAAGTCGTCATATTTTTCGCTGGCAAGCGCCCGCAACGGCGCGAGATAGACGGCTTTACCTCCACGTTCAAGGACGTGTTTGAGGCAGCAAAGCTCGGCGACCAACGTTTTCCCCGATGCAGTGGGGCTGGCAAGCACCAAGTTTTTGCCCTGTAGGGCTCCCGCTTCGACGGCTTCCTGCTGCGGCGGGAAAAGCTCCACAATTCCGCCCTGCAAGATAAGCTCCTTAAGCTGTAGTGGGATGTCGAGTTCGGCTACTTTCAAGTTTGTGCGCCACAAATGGGTTAGTTTGTGTTTGAATTTATGGTGAAGTGGAGGTTAATAGTGTTTTTTCGCTAAAAATGCCTCTTTTGCCTTTGGTTGGGTGCTGGTTTTGTGTAGTTGGTTGATGCTTTTGTATACAGAAATATGCTGTTTCTTTAGCCTTTTTTGTTTTGCTAAGGTTTTTTTAGTTGTTCTGCAGTACACTAAGGTATAAGCCCGTAATTTATTCTTCTGTATGGACGTGATTGTGTGGTAGAAAACGTTAAAGAACTTCTCAAACTTCACGAAGGCATAAAACGTGAAGTTTACCTTGACAACGAAAACAGCACCGCGACACCGCAGGAAGTCCTCGACGCCATGCTTACTTACTTCAACAAACAAGCCTACGGCAACCCAACCCTCACCCACAAACCCGGCTGGGAAGCCTTCACCGCCATCATGACCGCCTCCCAGCAAATCGCCAACACCCTCGGCGCCAAAGTTTTGGAAGAAATTAACTTCACGCCCGGCGAGACCGAAGCCAACAACCTCGCCTTGACGGGTGCTTTAGCGGCAAATCCGCAGAAGGGCAAAAAACTTGTCATCAGCGAAATAGAGCCCATAAACGTCCTCAACATAACTGACCTGCTCAAAAAGCAGGGCTACACAACCACCAAAGTCCCCGTGGACCCCGAAGGCACCCTTGACTTGGAGAAGCTTAAAGAAGTCGTCGACAAAGACACCGCCTTGGTCAGCATCCATATGGTGAACAACGAAATCGGCACTATCCAGCCCATCAAAGAGGCTGTTGACATCGTCAAAGACCGCAACCCCGCCGCCATCTTCCACACCGACGCCTCCGACGCCTACGGCAGAATCCCCTTTAACGTGCAAGACCTCAAAGTCGACATGGCAACCATCAGCAGCTTCAAAATCCTCGGTCCCCGAGGCACTGGCGCTCTCTACATTAATGACAGCATAAACGTGGAGCGCATAATTGAAGGACCCATCGGCACCCAGAAAATGTGGCCCGGCATCGAAAACACCCCACTCATCATGGGCTTTGCGAAAGCTTCTGAACTTGCATTCAGCACCTTTGACGCTAACGTTGCCAAGATGCGTTCTCTGCGGGATAAGCTGGTGGATGGCATTTTGGGTTCGATGACGGATGTGAAATTTAATGGCGCAAAAGGCGATAAACGCAGCCCTGACAACGCCAACATCAGCTTCCTGCGTTGCGAAGGCGAAGCGCTCACCATTGAGCTCAGCCTCAAAGGCGTGTACGTGTCCAGCGGCAGCGCCTGCAGCAGGCGGCTTCTGCAACCCAGCCACGTTCTCGTCGCTATTGGGCGGCACTTCAGTGAGGCTCATGGCAGCATCCTAATGAAGACCACACGGTATCATACAGAAGAAGATATTAACCATGTCTTGGATTCGATTCCTAGCTCCGTGGAGCGAATCAGAGGCATAGTGGGCTCAACAGGAGTTGACTAACATGTCACGTGTACCCCTACCTTACAACCCCAAAGTTCTGGACTTATTCCGTAACCCCAAAAACCTCGGCAAAATGGAAGACGCCTCAGTCGTGGCGGTCGCAGGCAACCCTGCGTGCGGAGACATGGTTACCTTCTACCTCAAAATCACCCCCGACGAAGTCATCGAAAAAGCCACTTTCGAAAGCTACGGCTGCGCCGCCAACATCGCCACCAGCAGCATCGTCACCGAAATGATAAAAGGCTTAACCCTCAAATCCGCCTGGGAAGACATCACCTGGAAGAAAGTCACCGAGGAAGTCGGCGGCTTGCCCAGCATAAAATTCCACTGCGGCGTCCTTGCGGTGGGCGCGTTAAAGCGGGCAGTGAGGCTCTACTACGAAAAGAAAGGCTCAGCCCCCGACTGGCTGCCTAAGGACCACACGTTTGAGGAAAAGCAAGCCCTAGAAGAAGAGGAACTTGCAAAGATGCTCTCCAAACGGCTCAAGACTGAGGAAGAGAAAAAGTAAACATGTTTGACCCCCACAAGGTTCGAGCCGATTTCCCAATTCTGAAGCGGAAAATCAACAACCACCCCCTCATCTACTTCGACAACGCCGCAACAACACAGAAACCCCAGCAAGTCATCGACGCCGAACGAGACTTCTACGAAAACCACAACGCCAACGTCCACCGCGCCGTACACACGCTAAGCCAAGAAGCAACAGAACTTCACGAAGGCGCACGCGAAACAGTCTCCAAATTTCTTGGAGCCAAAGAATCCGCCGAAGTCATATTCACCCGAGGCACCACCGAAGCCATCAACCTTGTCGCCTACAGCTGGGGACTACCCAACCTCAAAGCAGGCGACGAGGTGCTGTTGTCGATGATGGAGCACCACAGCAACATCGTCCCCTGGGAACTCATAGCTAAAATTACAGGAGCCACCGTAAAATACGGCAAAGTCCACCCAGACGGCACTTTAGACATGGCGGATTTTGAGGCTAAATTTTCCAAACACACCAAACTTGCCAGCCTTAGCCAAGTCAGCAACGTAAGCGGCATCATAAACGACGTTAAACAAGTCGCCAAAGTTGCCCACGAACACGGCGCGCTCATGCTTGTCGACGGTGCCCAATCTGTGCCTCACATGCCCGTGAATGTGACCGATTTGGATGCCGATTTCTTGGCGTTTTCAGGACACAAGATGCTGGGGCCAACAGGCATCGGTGGGCTTTACGGCAAGAAGGCGTTGCTGGAGCAGATGGCTCCCTTTGAAGGAGGCGGCGAAATGATACGGGAAGTCACCATAGACCTGCAGACGGAACGTTGTGGCATAAGCTGGAATGACCCGCCATGGAAGTTTGAGGCAGGTACCCCAAACATATGTGGCAGCGCCGCGTTGGCGGCAGCCATCAAGTACCTGCAACGGTTGGGCATGGAAGAGGTTTTCCGTCACGAAAAAGAATTAACCGCCTACGCGATGCAGCAGATGCTTTCCTGCTGCACCAAACTCAAACTTTACGGAACCACGGATGTTTCCCTCAAATGCGGCATCATGCCTTTTGGTGTGGAGGGCTTAAGTAGCCACGACGTCGCCCTCTTCTTGGATACTTACGGCATTATGATACGCAGCGGCTACCACTGCGCCCAGCCCCTGCACCAGATTTTCAACTTGTCCTCCAGCGCCCGAGCCAGCTTTTACATCTACAACACCAAAGAAGAAATCGACCGCTTCGTAGAAGTGTTAAAGGAGATTGAGCAGTTCTAATGGCAACCTTGGACGATTTCGTGGGGCATGTGGAAGGAACCTGCGGCGCAGAAAAAGACGTCATCGTCACTTTCCGCTACGAAAAGAAAGAACAAGCCATCGCAAACATCCTCAAACGTGCCACCCTCAAAAACAGCCTCCAAGGCATAATCTACGAACTCACCTTTCAAGGCATCTCATTCCGCCTCTACAGCAGCGGCAAAGCAATCTTTCGCAGCGTCAAAAACCGCGAAGAACTCAACAAACTCCTAAGCGCCCTGCTCCTTTAACCCTTGAAGTTACCGCCTTTTGATTTTTATCTTGGTACGGCTAACCCAGTTAAACACGGGTATGAGCGGGCCTTTAAGCGCCTGCGGCAGCGCATCTTTTGCCTCTTTATGCAGCCCCAGTTTAGCCGCCCAACGCCCCTTCTTGGTCAGCGGCACATAATACCGCGTCAGGTTGTATTTGGAGAAGCCGTTGTTTTCTTTGAACATGTCAAGGGAGGGGTGGTTGCCCATTCTGCCATACATGAGCCACGGCACGTTTTTTTCTGCGCAAACCTCCACCGCCTTTGCCACTAAGGCGTTGTTTAAGGCTTTGTCCCAGTGTTTTTGAAGCGAAAGAATCTGCGCCATAACCGTCAGCTGGTCGCCATGGACAAGCTGCACAAACCCCACAACCTCCCCCTCAAGCGACTCAGCTATGAAGGTGCTGTTTGTGGCTGAACGCACCAGCGCTTTAACATGCTCTAACGGTATCCCATAATGCGAAAACGCCCTGCCTTGACGAATGGGAGTTTCATTGTAAATCTTCCATATGCCCTCTGCTAACTGCTCTGTGGGCTCCACCACTTCGGTTTGTACGCCGCTTTTTTGGGCTTTGCGGACCATGTTGCGGGTTTTCTTGCCCACTTTAGCCAGCCACGCCTCGTAGGGAATTATCTGCAACAGGGCTATGTTGTCTTCCGCTTTCAGCCAACTGCTAGAAGGCTTGTTTAGTGGACTGCACCATTTACGCTCCACAAACGTAAACATGTCTGCGTCGCGGTCGACGATTTTCCCAAAAAACCCGCTTGAAATGGGCGCGTCTTTGATGTATTCGTATTGTTCTTGGTACTTGGCGACTTTAAGAAAGCCCTTCTTTTGCACCGCCAACCCTTCAAGCTCCCCATCCACCTCCAGAAGCGTTTTGAGGGTTTCATAGTAAGGTCCTCGGTGATTGAAGGTTCCCCGCTCAAACAGCCACTCAGGATGCACATGCAAAACTTCCCCTTTGGCGATGCTTTCCAGTGCAGCTTTCACCGCTTGCTCAGTGGGTTTAGTGTGGCACAACAAGTCTAAGCCCAAGGTGGGGAAATCGTAAAACGACTTCAACGGGAACCCCGCAGGGATAGGCGCTCTTGCTTCCCAGAGTTTACGCTTCCACATCAGACGCGCAAGCAGTCGGGCAGTTCCGTGCACCGTGTAGTACTTCACTTTTCGCCCTGTGGCTTTTTCCAAGTTTTCCCATTCAACATACGGTTTAGTGGCGACATGCAATGCAACTTCATGCCTCTCAGGGTGCAGGAGCGAGAGCAGTTCCTTGTCGGGGATTGTGTAGGGGGTGAAAAACCAGTATGCCCTGACCTCTTTTTGGGATTGGTTAACCATCTTTGCGATTATCTTGGCGTTTTTGTCGTAGTTTTTGCTGGGAGGTAGGCTGAGGGCTGTGAAGAGGAAGCTTTGCATCCGCGAAGGGTACGGGTAATCCACGTCCAGTCTGATTTTTATCATGGCGCCTCAGGTGTCGTCTCTAACAAAAAGCTAAGTTAGATTATATAACGTTTGGTTTGAAACCAGCCCAGAAATTGCTTGCTTTTGTGGTGTTCTCGCTGAAGAACACATTGTTCTCCAAGAAGAGTTAAAACTATGAACATGTCTAATTGCTTGGGTGATCAGGCAATATGAAAAATTTTTTCTTAATTGTTCTCCTCGTGTTTTCCCTAGTTACCTTCGCCGTTTCAACACACTTTTTACCCACAGCCGAAGCTGAGAGTTCTCAAATGTTTTTCACCGATGACTTCGAAGGTAACACCATAGATCCAGCGAAATGGATTGTCCAAGAAAACCTAAACATCTCCAGCTTCCCAGCTTACGGCGGGAGCATAAAAGTAAACAACAGTTACGTGTCTCTTGCAAGCAACGGTTCAAGCTTTCCTATTATAACCAGCGCTCTTAACCCATTTCCAACAACTGGAGATTTTGCTTTAGAATTCGACATAACCTACGACCAAGTCAGTGGCTGGGGCAGCGGCTTGTGGGTTTCCCATGGCTCATTCGAGCCTGTCTCAAAAGAAACGGTGTATGCAAACATTTTGCAGGTTTGGGCTGATACTAAAATCGGCTTTAATGTCTTCTTCTTCGAAAACGTAACCTACAAACAGGACTTATATTGGAGTCCATTTGGCTACGACACGAAGCCACTTACGATAAGATTAGATTTATCCCACGGCGTCTACAGTCTCTATCTGAATGGCTCTCTGATCGCAACTCATGAGTCAACCTTACGACCTGACACAATAGGTTTTGGTCATCCACCTGCCTTTTGGATTCCTAAAGCTATTGGCAACTCTTTGATTCCTGAATCTGTTAGCACCTCTTGGTCTTCCTTTAAAATTGGGTCGGTGAGAGTTTTGCCTCCGTCCCAGCTTTCAATCTCTAGTGATGTATCGGCAACAAGTGTCGGCAACAAAATCAACATAGAGGGCGTGTTGACTAATCCTGAAAACCAGCCTATAAGTGGCGCGATGATAGTGGTGTCCTGTCTCATACCTGACGTGGCAGGTTATGTGCCCGTAACTACCTCAACAACTGACCTTCAAGGTGGTTACTCTGCAACTTGGATGCCCACCGCCACAGGCGCCTTCACAATTAAAGCTTCATGGTCAGGTGATGCAGCGTATGCAGGGACCTTTGACGTTAAGAACGTTAGCGTCGTCCAAGGGGTCGGTGAAACTTTGTTCTTGGCGGAATCCAATTCCACTCTCTCGTCGCTGTCTTTCAACTCAACTTCAAACGAGATAGCTTTCACGGTAAGCGGCTCTTCAGGAACCAGCGGGTACGTAAGATTCGTAATCTCAAAATCAATTATCGAGAACATGACTGCCTTTGGCGTGTTTATTGACGGAGTGCAGGTTGACTGCAATGTTTCTTCAGCAGGTGATGCGTGGCAACTGTATTTTACTTACCCCCATTCTACGCATGCCGTAACAATTAAGATGCCTGTCTCTTCTGTCCCCGAGTTCCAAGTTTGGGTACTTTTTCTGCTGTTTTCAGTTTGCACGATATCCTTTCTCCTTTATGGCAGAAAAAATGGCGGAAAAGTCGGCTTACCATCTGAGGGGAGCCTTTTTTGAGCGGTAACGGGCTGTTCAATCGAAATTCTTATTTCGGCAAACAACCTTATCGAATATGTACTTTGCTGAAACAATATGCGGGGCGCATTGTTTTCGAATGATAATTAATTCCAAGGTTCATCCTTCAGTTAAAATTTGGCATCCTGAACTTGTAAACATATACGACTCATACATTGGTGAAAATACGAAAGTGGCAAGTTTCGTTGAGATCGGTGGTGCTCGAATCGGCAAATGGTGCAAAATCGAAGCTTTCTCCTTTATACCCCCGGGCACGGTGATTGAGGATTACGTTTTTGTTGGTCCTCATGTAATAATAACAAATGACCGTTATCCAGACGCGAAAAGGGACACTTGGAACTCTGAGCCTGTCACAATCAAGAGGGGAGCCAGCATCGGTGCTGGTAGTGTAATTGTGGCTGGGGTGACAATCGGCGAGAATGCGTTAGTTGGTGCGGGGAGCGTTGTTTCTCGTGATGTTTCTGGTGAGACCATTGTTTACGGAGAAAAAGCGTATCCACGCGGCAAAATAAGATGCGACGCTGAGTTGTGAGCGGATGACTGAGCCCCTGGTAAGTTTAGTTGTTGCCACGTATAATTACGGCAGATATTTGCCAGAAACTATTGAAAGCATTCTGAAACAATCCTACAAAAACCTCGAAATCATAGTTGTAGACGACGGTTCTACTGATAACACAAGACAAGTGGTGAAGCAGTATCCCGTCAGATACATCTACCAAGAAAATCATGGGCCTTCTTACGCGTTTAATGTTGGTATAAGAATTTCCCATGGAAGGTTCTACATAACTCCTGGTGCCGATGACAAATTACATCCTGATTATGTGGCGCTTTGCGTTAAAGAAATGCTCAAAAATGACAGTGTAGGCTTCGTTTGGACGGGTGCACAGGAATTTGGTTTAACATATGAACTGAGGTCACCTAATCCGCTACATAATACCTTAAGTATTTACCGAGGGCCTGGAGGGCAACTTGGCGCTGCGCTGTTTCGTCGGAAAGCCTTTGAAGATGTGGGAGGCTACGATGAAACTTTGACAGTTTATGAAGATTGGGATATAGCCATCAGGATGCTTAAACGGGGCTGGAAAGGTTGTCCCATAATGTTGCCTCTTTATTTTTGGCGTAGACATGGCGTGAGTCGTAATACGCGAGCTGAAAGAGACAAGCTTCTTAAAGTGTTGGAAAAAAAATATCCCCACTTGAAACTTTACAATAGACTTGCTCGATTTCAGGATTTTTTTGTGCTTTGCTTCTCAGACCCCGGCGAGTTATGTAATCGTTTGTTGCAAAAATTCCGAAAGACACAATCAAAATTGAAGCAATACTCTCTCGGTCGATGATCCCGTTGGGGAAAAGCTATTTTTATGTAAACCTTCAACTACTCTCACTGGACCTTTCAGGCGAATAATATTGGCTAAAGTTGATTTGGTCATGTGGACCAAAAACGGGGCAAAAACCCTTTCCCCGGTTCTGAAACGAATCAACGCAGTGATTCCCCCACAAAACGTGAACAGGCGAATTATTGTAGATGACCAAAGCACCGACGGCACCCTTGACATAGTCAAATCGTACGGTTGGCAAGTCGTCCCCAACCAAGGAACAGGCATAAGCGACGGCGCCAACACCGCCCTCAAACACGTTCAATGCGAATATTTCGTGAGTTTTGAGCAGGACCTGCTTTTATCTGAGGATTGGTGGCGCAAAATTCCGCCGCTGCTGGAGAACCCACAGATCGGGGCGGCTTCGGGGATGCGGTTTGCAAGTCAACCCCGCGGGGTCATGCGGTTGCAGCAGTATGTTGCCCGCAAGTACCGTGGAGAAGAACAGTTGTCTTCTTGGCTTCGGGGCAGGCAGAATGCGGCTTTCACTTTAGGCAGCACCTTAGACAATACCATCTACAAAACGGAGGTCATCCGTTCAGTAGGCGGTTTTCCACTGGTGAAGGTGAACGCTGGCGTGGACACAACTTTGGCTTACCGGTTAAAGCTTGCAGGTTATTCTTGGGCAGTTAACTATCAAGTCCAGTCGGTTCATCTACGCGGCGGCTTGCGGCATGAGTTAAGCCACCAGTACTGGTATGGGACTCAGTCACGGGAGATTTGGCAAAAGGTTGAGCATGAATCCCAGCAGCAGGCGCCGATTTCGCGGTTTGGCATTTTTTACCGCTTTGCCATTTCCCCCTTCACAGGCTTGTTTGTGGCATACAAGATGCGGGAAGCCACCATAGCCTACATCCATCCCCTGATAAAATTCTATTACCTAAAAGGCTACTTGGAGTCTGGCAAACGCCACTAAGCCGCCTTGCCCCGTTGCATGCAAAGCTCAACGTAACGCGTCCAAACCGGTAGGGGCGACTCAAGCTTAGCCAACATGGTTTTTGTGTCCATTTTGTGCTTCGGGGGGTTTTGCAGGATTTTTTTGGCTGTTCGGATAATGCGGTTGGTGTTTTGGCTGATTTGGATGGGGAACCCCTTCTTGTGAAGGTATCGTGCTTGCACATCCCAGAAATGGAAATTAATCGTTGGAATCCCTGCCAACGCGGTTTCTCGGCATGCAGTGCCCCCGCTGCCTACCATCAAATCCACATACGGAATTAGCTGCGCGGTCAACACGGGTTTGGGTGATACCCAGACGTTGGGGATTTCTCTGAGTTTTTCTCTCTCCGCTTCGTATCTTGGCAGGCAAACGACGGTGGCGTGCTTGGCGAGTTCTCGGATGAGCCGTTGGCTGTCAACTTTGACCTCTTTGCAGTAGCTGGCTTGGTACTCGGCGTCGCGGAAAAGCACCACTGGCTTTTTGCCGCTGAGTTCCTCCAGAAACTTGGGTTTCTTAAACTCTGTTTTTAGCCACGCGCACTCTTCCAGCCCGTCGTAGTGGATGATTTGGTTTTTGGCTATGCCAAACTTGCTCCATGATTTTCCAAAGCATTGGGGCGCCACCAACCAATCTACAATGGGTGACACAAGCTTAGCTACATGGTACGCAAAGACGGTGTCGTTGGCGTAAACGATGGGTATGCCCAGCCCAAAAGCCGTGCGGATTGCTGCCACATCGCCGTGAGCCCAAAGCACCTTCGGGTACCCTACCTTGTCAAAGAGTTCCAGAAGCCCGAGCATGCGGTTGGCGTCGGCGGCAAGTTTCTCTTTGGGGTTAGTGCCATACTCCCCAATTGAGTGGTAGGGCACGTTGAGGGCGTCTAGAAGGTCAGTGGTTTGGGTCTGCTTTTTGGCAGTAACAAGCGTTGAGTAACCTTTCTCGTGCAGGCTGGGTAGCAGGCTGTGGATGACGATGCTGATTTTGGGGGTTACGGTGTCTAACCAAACGTCAGGCATAACTGCTCGTTAAGGAAGGGCACAACTTGCCGTAATAAATTTTGTCCAATAAACGCACTATGTATAGTAACAAGCCCCGCTTATTTGGTGTCTATTTGGATGCTAATATTGATTCGATGCAGAAACGATAGAGGGGTAGTGACCAAACGGTTTCTTGATTACGGCAGGCAATGAATGGTTGCTGTCACGGTTGTTTTACTCTTCTGAAACTGCAGCCCACCTTCTCAGCGGCGGCGGTGTCGCTGTCGGTGTTGCCCACAAACAAAACCTGCACAACAGAAACTCCCAGCTTCTCTGCAGCCATAAGCAGCTGCTCGGCGCGGCTTATACTGTCCTCCCGCGTGATTACCACATCAAAATGGAGCCCAAACGGGCCCAGAATTGCTTTGACGGCTTTTTTGCCCTGCATCGTAACCAGCGCCCGAGGTTTGCCCGCCTGTTCCCTATACGCCGCCATACCCTCAGCGCAGGGAGTGATGTCTTTGACTACTGCCAACTCTGCCCTGTCCCAGGCAGCAAAAACTTCCCGCCTTGTTTGTGCATCTGCTTGCGAGATCACATCCACCAGCGGACGCACCACATCCAAACGCATTATGCGTTTAAGCTCGTCGAAGAGGGCTTCCCAGTTAATGGGCAAGCAGACCAAGGTGCCGTCTAAATCAAAAATTGCTGCGGTTGGCATTAGTGGTACATGGCTCCCAAAACTTTGCCGTCTTTGACCAGCCTTGCGGGGGCATCCATATGCCTAACCCAGTACAAGTCCGCGGGGAGCACGTTGTAGCGGGGCATCTCTGGGATGGTTTCTTTGAATGCTAGCCGAGTGTACAGGTAGGGGATGTTGGCGCAGTAGTCGTTGCGGAGGGTTTTGCTGGCGTAGCTGAAAAAGAAGCTGGTGGTGAACATTCTGCCGGGGTTGATTTCGGTCACGCAGGGGGTTCCTGCTGCGTTTTCTTTTAGGTCCACGCTGGCAATGCCGCTGAACTTGGAATCAATGGACAGCACAGCCTCGGTGCCTATTCGGTTTACTGCGTCATCGTGAACGGTGCGCTGCACAGCAGGGGTTCCCGTGATGCCCGAAGGCGCCAAGTACGCGTAAATGTACTCCAGCCGCTCCCGAGCCATCGACGTGACCAGTTCGCCGTCTTTCCAAAGGCTATGAAACGCAATGTTTCTGCCCGGCAGATGCTCCTGCGCAATGAAATCCCAATCAACCCCGCGGCTACGCCAATACTCTATCCACGCTACGGCGGTTTCTTTGTTGTCTGCTGGGGTGCTGCCTTTGCCTCCCGCCCCGTGCCGTGCGCGGATCCAAATGGGGCTACCAAACGTCTCAAACGCCTCGTCGATGTCGGAGTCACTGCGGGCTTCGAGGGTTCGGGCGACAGGCACATCTTTTTGTTTCCAGACTTTGGCGGATTGTAACTTGTCTTGGCAGGCTTTCACGGCATCCTTGGAGGGCAGGAAGGTTGGTGCGTCGAGTTTTTCGCGGTTTTCCGACACCGCCTCCACTTCGATGTCGGGTTGGGCGTGGAGGAACTCGATGTGTTCTTTGTGTATGATGTCGTTTAAGGCGTCGATGTAGGCTGGGTCTTTGGCTCTGGGAACCAGTTGTCGGGTGTCGGTTATGGCTAAGTTTAGGAAGTACTCGTTGGAGTCGGTGCCCACCAGAACTGCGGTTTCGGGTGCTGCCCGTAGGGACATTGTGAAGTTTATGCCTGCGGGTCCGCCTGCGCCTGTACAGAGGATTCGCTTCAAATAATCACCCTTTTATTCAAACCCGGTTTGCTTGAGTGTGTTGCATTATGAATGCTCGCCGATTTAATATTTATTGCCAACACATGCGGAGAACCCGCAAGAAACGTATCTGGGAAAACATGGTGGGAGATGTTAAGGGCGTTGCATAAGGTTAATTAATTAAGTTTCGGCTGGAAATAAGCGAGGAATTTGTTTTGTCATGGGAAATTGTTGACAAAAATGTTCTTGACAAAATCAAGCAGCAAAAAGAGTTTGAAGACCAAACCGCCAAAAAACTCACCCCCCTCTACGAGTCCGCTCAAAACCCCCTTATCAAACTGTTCCTGCACTGCATAATCCTTGACACCATGAAGCACTCCGAAACGTACCAGATGATTGTTGACCTAAACGACACTGCAGTTATGGGCAAAGAAAGCAAAGGGCTCGGAAAAGAAGAATTAAGCAGCCACATCAAAGAAGAAGCAAAGATGCTAAAGCAGGCACAGGAAATCAGCGAAGTCATCAAAGACAAGAAAATCAAGCAGTTGGTTCTCAACATCCTTGACGACGAAAAGAAGCATCACAAAGCGCTTAAGAGTATGTTTGAGTTGCTGGAGAAAGAATCCGCAGAGTGGGACGCCTACCTTTACGACCTGATTGAAGGCTTCCCCTAACCATCTTTTCTTTACGTGTCTGCACATTTTGAGCTGGACTTATTCAACAAAACTTATGAACCAGAAGAGAATCCAATACAGTAGCTTCCCTGTTCAGGGGGGCAAATACTGTGGGCCGATCGTCTAGCCTGGTTAGGACGTTGGCTTTACGAGCCAAAGGTCGCCGGTCCGAATCCGGCTCGGCCCACCACAATTGATTATTTGGGTTCCGCTTGGCAAACTCTGTTTTGTTTGGGTTTAGCGAGTTTTAAGACCAGAATTGTCATCGTGACAGCAACAATCCCAAGTAGAGTTACCCAAAATGAAAGCTCAGGTATAGGCGACGGTTCAGGGTCTAAAGTTTGGTTTTGCCTAAACGTAGACAAAGCACCTTTGATTGCTTCCAAGAAGACTGTTCCAGAAGTGGTTGAGGATTCAATTTGGGTTCCTTCCAGCCACTCATTCCACGAAGTAACCATAACAAACCCCAAGCTAGAACTCGTATTGTTCAACGCGGTTTGCAGCATCTGCTCAAAAGAAGCTGCACTTGGCGGCAAAACTGCCCACGGCACACTTGCGCCAGCATTCTGGGTGTTGTTAAAGCCTGGGTACGCATTTGGAACAAACCCTATGCCCACGGTTTCCATCGTTGAGCGCCATTGAGGATAACACGTTTCTGCATCTGCCAGAAGTTGACTCCAGTTTTCGGCTTTGTCGTCAAAGTGGTAGCTGGTGGTGGCGTTCAAAAAGTAAAACATTGGCGAATCCGCGTCGGGCGGTGCGGGACCTCCGTTCAGGTCGCCAATCAGGTACAGGTCAAACCCTTGAGATTTTGCTTGTTGCCGCGCACAATCCAAGAGCGCCTGCGTTTCGTTTTCGCCGAGGTTTTCGTAGAGGTAGGGCAAATTGTAGAGAAAAAGCACGGGTGCGCCGTCAACTTTTAGGTAGCTGGGGTTACAAAAGTAGTTTTGGGTAGCGTAGGCAAAGTCGTCCAAGAAAATTGTGGAAACGTTTTTTGCGTCAGCCAAGGCGTTATCCAATACAAGGACGGTTTCATAGAGCAGGCAGAACTTAAACCCGCTCATACAGGGCGCTTTCAACAAGCCATTTCTGAGGTTCTGGTCGATGAGGGCAAAGTCGCCGTCGTGCCATGTGCCCTGCCCAATCCACGACGCCGCAAAAAAGCCTACGCCGTGCCGCTGTGCTAACTGAATTTGCTGGTTGGCAATGTTGGGGTCGTTTGAGTTGTAGTAACCTGAGTATGGTGTGCCCTTGACGTTTTCCGTCCAGTGGTTGTTGGAGGGGATGCCCCACCATGGGTAATAGTAGGCACCCACCATGCTGGAGGCGTCAGCAAACTGCACTTGGGCGGATAAGGCATAAAACACGGGTTTTCGAGTTCCATCAAGAGCGATCAATCCAAAACTGTTTTCTTTCAGAGAGTTTTGGATAGTTTCATCATACATTTCGTACCAGAAAATTTTGTCGGCATCCGAATGTAGGGGGACGAAGTTGTCTTGGAGCCATTTTGCTTGGTTTGCCTCCGTGTATTCTGAGGCTCCACTGGAGGGCCTGCCGTATTCGGTGACCCAGAGGGGCTTGCCGGTGAGTTGTTTAGCGGCGGCTAGGGTTGCCAAATTGGATTCAACATCGCCATAGAGGTGGACGCCTTGAATGTCAACATAGTTTGCTGTGTCGCCGCAAGCGTATAATGCGTTTATGCCCCAGTTGCCGTTTGGAGTTAAGCCTGCTGCAACCACCGACGCGTTTGAGTGGCTTTTGATTACGGCATACGCGCTTGCCAGCAGGTCATGGTACGCCTGGGGGGTGAAGTATGCTTGTGGGTATTGGGGGCTGTTGGGTTCGTTCCAGATTTCCCAGGCATCAACATACTTGGCGCAGGGAGTTTGCATGATGGAGGTTACGTTGGTTTCCCAAGTGGACATATTGACGGGCTGGTTCTCTAGGGTGTTGCTGTCAATTATGGCTAACACGCTTATGTTGTTAGCGTGCATTGTTTGCATGAAGTCTACCATTTTCTGTTCAGCTACCCAGTCGATTCGGACCCACTTCACTCCGAGGTCAACAAGGTCTGCAACCACAGTTGTGGCGTTGTTGAAGCTGGTGATGTGCATGCATACCTCAGCCTCAAAAGAAGCAGAGGCGCAGTCAAGTGCTGCGTTAGTGGTTTGTGCATGTCCCCAATTTCCAATAGTCAAGAAAGAAAAGAGAAGCAAGAGCAAGCAAGCCACTGAAAGCGTTGGCACCGTTTTCTTGGACATGTAATCAATAGGTGTCTCTTGTGTTGTTGGTTTAATAATTTGCTACCGTAGAATACACAGCTACATTTTAAGGTAAAAAACTTGTTTCAAAGCAGGGATGAAAAGTTAGGCTTGTGGTTTTTCTGAAAACTCAACCACACGCTTAGGATTAAACACTGTGAACTTTGCTTTGCGAAGGCGTCTGCCTAAGCGCCCGATTAAGCCTGTAGCGTCTGTGCCCAGCTTACAAACCAATGCGTACTCAAACATGCCCAGCGCTTCCGTTTCGATTACGTCTCGGTTAAGCCTCTCCTGTCCAACCGCTACGTTGAGCTCATTTTTAGATGCTCCTAGCACTATAAGCCGGTCTAGTAGGGAGTCCCGCCACTGCATCAGCTTGTGCACTTGGCTGGGTTGCAGGTCGGCTTTGAGCTGGCTGTTTTTTGCATCCACTTCTAGGATTTTGATTTCAAGGGGGCGGTTGTCGCCGATGCCCCATAACTCAGCCAGTTTCTTAAGCGAAACCTCCTTCCCGTCCGCAAGGGTTGCTTGAAGGCGGCTAAGTGGTATGGTGGCGTATGCGGGTTTAGGGTCAAAAATCCCTACATCCAAGGTTAGCTCCGTCGAGTTTTTCTCCAAGCCCGTTACGTAGCCTTTTTGGGCGGCGAATTTCTTCACGTTCTCCAAGCTGACGGGGCAAAACCCGCCTGCTTCCCGCTCCAGCAGCTTGGTCGCGATGGTTTCGTCTTCCCCTGAAAGCTCCAACTGAACCCATCTGCTCGCCTGCGTGCCCAAGATTTTGGCTTCCACGCTTAGGTCGCCCAGTAGGTCTTCGAGAATTAGGGTTAACTGTTTGAGTTGGTGGGAATTGTAGATCGGCGTGGAAAGGGTAAGGGTGGTCATGGGTTTTCTCCTATAATGGCGGAGATTTCTTTGTGGATTTTTTGGACGCGGTCAGCGGCATCATTAAGGTTGGCTGCCCTGAGTTTGTCCACGGTTTCTTTGATGGGAACGCGTGTATTGTCTGTTTCCACCAGTTTGTCGGCGTAAGAAACAATCTTCTCCTCCAACGAGACAGGCATGTAGCTGCGTTTAGGCCAGCCCAACTCTTGAGCTTCTTTGTCGGTAACGCCGCCGCCCACATGCCGCTCAATAATGGTAACCACGGCATCAGGCAGACCCAGAGTGTGGGCGATTTCGGCGCCTGCCACCACATGGTCCACCGAATGGGTTTTGGAACGACCCACATCATGCAAAAGAGCCCCAATCGTCACCAGTTCCACATCCACAGAATACCCTTTCTTCTGGCATGCCTGCGCTGTTTTTTCTGCAAGCTTGGAGACAGCTTTGCAGTGGGCAATAACGCTTTTTGAGCAGCCCGCATCGTGGAGAATTTTGAGCGCTTGCTCCCGGGAGGGAAGCTGGCTACTCACCCAATTCCTTCCTTAACTGGTCAACTTTCTCAGTTAGTCTAAAAATAAGACGGTCATTATCAGAATGCACCAAGGCTTTGCCGCAGACGCCACAGTGGAAAACCGCCTCCACCGCTTCCTCAAAGGTCACCCGCCTACATCCCGACGTGTTGCAGTAGTAAAAATCGTGATTCACTTCATACTCCAGCCGCACGGTGAGTTTTTCGAGCACGCGGCGTTTCTGGCTTAAAATAAAGCCCTCCAACTGGTCGGGCTGCAGTTTCCAATGAAAAATGAACCATCCTGTTTTGGGGTCACGGGTTCGCCTCAAACTCACCAAGGAGTGGTCGTAGAGTTTGTAGAGAATTTTGCGAACCGAGTTAAGACGGATGCCGGTTTTGTTAGCTATTTCGTCGTCGGTGATTTCGTCGACGTTTTTGAGGTTCTCAATTAGAGTAACTGCCTCTTCTTCGCCAAGAGAAGTCGCCACCTTCATCAATGTTGCGTCGTCAATGGTAGATAACATAGTCTGGTTCCTTGAACAGTATAATATACTTGCGGGTCTCCCATAAAACTCTTCTTAATAAAAGCCGCAAAAACTCCATGCGCCTACAGCATCAGACCACTTTTTTGCCGTGTTCTTGAGGAATAACCTTCATTTTTGCGTTCTCAAACGGTTTGCCTAATGCCTCACCCAAAAAGAAGCGGTCGAGAAATATGGCAAGGGCAGCACATTCCGAGTGGGGCTGATTGCCAACAGCCACGTTGAAGTCGGAGACTTCAGGGGAGTAGAATTCTCGGGGTACTTTCTGGCTGCCCACAAGCACCAACACGTCCTTGCCCAAGTCGCGTATCCGCTGCATCACATCACTGGTTTGGATGTTTTCACCATACACCGTTAAATGAACCACAACACCACCGCGGCCTCTCCAGTCCCGCACCGTATGCTGCCATTTGGTTCCCATCTCAAAAGAGAAATCGCCACCCCACGTAGCGGAAACCTTCTCCACGGTCTGCTTAATTTTCTCATCCACCGCGTCAGAGAGCACAAACCCACCGGCACCCAACGCACGGGAAGCCAACGCCACATGACTAGTAAGCCGCACATCCCTCTGGGGTCGGTGTCCCCACCTCAAAACAACAACCTTCACGTCCGGCACCCTGTTTCTCCTCTATGTGGGTTCAAGGTTTATTTCGATTTTTCCCTGCAAGGTTTCTACACGTTTTCGCAATTTCTCGGCAAACTCAGGACTAGCTTCAAGTTGAACGTCCACGGTGTTGTCGTTGTAAGTGATTTTCTTCACATCGGCGCCTTTGTGAACCCACGAAACCAGCGACATCGTCTCTTGAGTCATGGGCACCCAAAAAGCAGCCGCCACATAACCCTCTAGCCGCCTTAGAATCTCTTGCTGTAGCTGGTCAAAGTTGGTTTTAGATTTTGCCGATATAAGCAGGGGGTTCTTGGTTTCTTCCCGAAGCGCCTCAAGTTTCTGTTGGGCTTCTTGGGGGCTTAAACAGTCAATTTTGTTAAGCAAAGTCAGCATCGGCAGCCCTGAGGCGCCTATGCGGTTGATGGTTTGTTGGCAGGTTTGGTTCTTTTTGCGTACAGTTTCTAAGGGCTCGCTAATGTCCAGCACCAAAATGAGTAGGTCAGAGTAGACGGTTTCTTCCAGCGTGGAAAGAAACGCCTCAACCAATGTATGGGGTAAGCGGTCGATGAAGCCCACGGTATCCGTGAGTAGAAAGCGGCGTTTGGAAAACTCAATCAGTCGTGTTGTGGTTGAAAGCGTCGTGAACAGGGCGTTGTCTACTTCAACGGTTGCTTCTGAGAGAGCATTGAAGAGGCTGCTTTTGCCCGCGTTGGTGTAGCCCGCCAACGAAACCGAATACAACCCCAACGCGGTGCGTCGTTCGCGGTGCAGCACCCGTTTCTCTCGGATGTGCCCCAGCTTCTGCTGAATGGTGTGCACTTGCCGTTTGATGGCTTCACGGTAAATCTCCGCCTCATAAACACCGATGCCCATGAAGCCCGGCTGCTCCCCATGTTTAGTGAGGCGCACTTTTTCTTTGGCGTGTTTTAACTCGTTTTTCAGGGTTGCCAGTTGAATCTGCAGTTTGGCTTCGGTGGTTGTGGCGCGTTTATTGAAAATTTCCAGAATAAGTTGGAAGCGGTCAATGATTTCGACTTTGGTGGCTTTCGCCAAATTATACGCCTGAATCATCCGCAGGGCATTGTCGAAGATGACTTTTTCGGCGCCAGTTTCCTTAACAAGGTCTGCGAGTTCCTCAACTTTGCCTCTGCCTATTTGGTATCGTGCATCTGCCCGCCGCGTCTGTTCAAACTCCGCCACCACATCATAGCCCGCGGATTGAGCAAGCCGCCGCAGCTCGGGCAAGCTTGAGGCTTCACGGTTTAGGCGGCGCTGCACTATGATTGCTTTCGTTTGGTGGGTTACTCTCCCTTGCTTTTCTTGCTGATTTTGATGGCGTCGCCTAACGTGAATTCCCGGTTTGCAGCTTTAGGAAGGGAAACTTTTTCTTCAGCGACAGGAACCAGCAGCTTAATCTTTAGCGTGTGCTCCAGCTTGGAGACCAGTTGGTCAGTGGGCGCCATTTTTCCTGTTTCGATTTTGCGCAGTACGGATTCTTTTTCGTTTATCTTCTTGCCCAAGTCTTCGTGGCTCAACCCAAGTTTTTCGCGGGCTTGACGGATGACTTCAGCGTAGTCTTCCGCAATTTCTTGGGCGGTGTCCACTCGGGCGATAATGACTTTTTTCTTAATCGGAATGGGTCTTCGTGTTGGAGCGCCCTGCCCTGAGAAGGCGGGTTGAGGGATTACCGCGGCTGGTTTGGGCGATTCGTCCCACTCCACTTTTCCATGTTTAGCGCAAGCTGAGCATACAGTTAGTTTAGCGCCTTCAATTACTACACGCATGGGTTCTTCGCGAATTTTGCGTCCGCAGACTTCGCATCGCAATGAATCGTTCACCTGTTTCTATTTTGTATTACCCAAGGTTTATACTTGTCGAACTAAAACAGCTACATTCACGGTGAAACCGTCGTGGAGAATCCTCTAAACCGTATACGATGCATCGCGGACTACCAATTCGGGCAAGGCACAGGAGACCAGCTGTTTCCTGACGATGTTGAAATCCAGTATTCCCCCGCCACAGGCAGAATTCGCTACGTAAACCTTAACGGAGAAAGAATTGCCACCCTGCGTCCCACCGACAGCTTCTTTTCGTTGAGCGTTAAAGCCGCCGCAAAACTAGCAAAAAGCAAACCTGACGCCCAATGTTTTGTCACGGTGCGGCAGGACATAGCCAAGTTTGTGGCCGACGGAGGAGACGTGTTTGCCGCCCACGTTGTAGCGGTAGATAAAGAGGTCCATGCTAAGGATGAAGTTATCGTCAAAGATGAAGAGGGCAACGTGGTGGCAGTCGGACGAGCATTTCTGTCAGCAGAAGAGATGCATGCTTTCAAAGTAGGCGTAGCCGTTAAAGTAAGGCATGGAAACACGTAAGCCCACAAGTTTTGGAAAAAGTGAACATGCCTGCTCTGTCTTAACTCAATGCAGGATTTTGCATAGTTCCCACTTGGTGAATGAGCAAAGGTCGCTTCTGGCAGAACCTATAGCGGGATAGGGGTAGGTCAGAGGTAGTTAACCTATATTCATGCAAACCATTGCACAACAAATGACTGCCCCAAAACATTCCCGAAAAAAGTAGGTGCTAAAAGAGCAAAAAGAAAGAAAGGGTTTTTAGATTTTCTTTGTTTTGTGGCATTTTCTATGGCAAAACACCAGCAATGCTTAAATCAACGATGGGTATTGCTGTGCACATCGTGGAGTCAAGCAAATGAACACAAAATATCTGGCTATATCCTTAGTAATTATCATTGTATGTGCTTCCGCAATAGGGTTGGTTTGTTATTCTGGTAACAATTCGTCGTCACCTTCACCATCCCCATCACCCACTCTGTCTCCAACTTCCTCTTCCGTTCCAACAACAAAAACAATTGTTGATGCCGCGGGAAGAAGTGTGACAATTCCGTACACTGTAGACAGAGTGGCAATGAATAATCCTGTCATGCAAACTTTGATACTAGCACTGGGTGTTGAAGATAAAGTAGTTGAATGCAAAAGTGTATTGCCAAGTGCATGGTGGGAAAAAATACAGCCCTCGGTTGCAAACATACCTACCGCCTTTAACGGTAGCAGCCTTAACGTCGAACAACTATTGGCTTTGACTCCCGATGTCTACATCACACCTTACTCCGACACAAACATTGCTGCGGTCGAAGGTGTAGGAATACCTGTCGTAGAAATTGACATAGACAACTGGGCGGGGCTGCAACAAAGCATGTTAATCTTGGGACAAGTTTTCGGAGACAGCGCAACAGCCAAAGCTGAACAATTCAACACCTACTTCGAGAATACAATAAACGAAATTAACTCAACAATATCCACGTCTTCTACGGGCACTTCTCCATCCGTAGCCTTTCTATTCTTCTACGTTCGAGATTCAGTAATGAACATGATGGCTTTTGGCTCCGACACTCAGCAAGGTTCATGGATAATTGTAGACGGTGGCTCAAACGCAGTTGATTTTGAGGGTGCAAAGGCAATTAACATGGAAACCGTCTTGAACTGGAACCCGGAAATAATCGTGTACACTGCCCCATCAGGAACGCCGATGAACTTAACAGTCATGCAAAATGATTCATTGTGGAGCCAAGTAAGTGCCGTTCAGAACAGCCAAGTTTACTTCTGTCCTGAAGGATTGTGGACGTGGTCAGGGACATCCGTAGAATCCGCCTTAATGGTTCAATGGGGCGCAAAACTGCTGCATCCAGACTTATTCCCAGACCTCAACCTATCAGCTGAAACGATGTCTTTCTATGAAACATTCTATGGGTACTCCTTGACAGAAGTTGATGCCAACAACATTCTTTCCCATTCTTCCCCTTCTTAGAGTGGTCAAATGAAAAGTGAAAATTCAAGAAAAATAGTGGACATGAATGGGCGAGTCGTAGAAGTTCCTAAGAGCATAAAACGGGTTGCTGTTTCGCGCGCAGTTCACAATATGCTAATGCTGATTCTTGGCTCAGGGGACAAAATTGCCGCAACAGTGAAACACGCCCGTACACCCCTATCATTGAAAGTCTATCCCGCCCTCGCAAACAAACTATTTCCTTTTGAAAAAGGTAAAATTGACACCAACGCACTCAAACATGCCCAAATTGACGCCGCAATAGTCTCCACAAATGACCATACAATTGAGCATTTGGAAGCCTTAGGTGTCCCCGTTTTGACTGTTTACCATAGAAATCTTGAAGACCACATGCGAGTGGTCGAATTCTTTGGCAACGTGTTAGGCGAAGAAGAATCACAAAAAGCTGCCCAATATCGCACCTATTTAAGTAACAAAATAGAAAAGATAACTTCCACCCTTTCCGTTATTCCCACAGAAAAGCGTCCGAAAGTTTTTTTCGCCAACTCATTTGACCCAATAATGACTATAGGAAATAATCATCCTCTTAATGACTGGCTAGTGAAAGGAGGGGGAATAAACGTGGCTACAGGCTTTGACGATGCCAAATATGTCTCAATTGAACAGGTTCAGCAACTGGACCCAGACATAATTGTAATTCCTACTAATTTCAAGAATGTAATCCTTAACAACTCAGAATGGCAGAAGCTTAAGGCAGTGCGAAATAACAGGATACTTGTGGGGCCTTATGGATTGTATCCGTGGGTGGCGTGTGAACCGGAAATGGCTTTGCAGTTGCAGTGGTATGCCAAGCGGTTATATCCCGACAAATTTGAGGACATTGATATCGAAGAAGAAACGCGGTTTTTTTATAAGACGTTCCTACGTTACAATTTATCTCCTGACGAGATCAATGAAATCCTAAATCCAGCAAACTAAAAGAGGGAACAGTGTTGTTAAAAAAAGCGCCTAACAGGACGGGGGTTTGGCGTTTTTAATTGGCAACAAACAAACAAAACTTTCTGTCGTCCAGTAAGGCTAAACTGCTGGTTCTAATTGCTTGTCCACTTATTGTTTTCTTCGTATCTCTTTTTTTGGGTGTCTATCCAGTTTCTCCACAGGATGTTTTCCAAACCCTTTTTTCAGATATCTTTCGCACTGAAAACACTGTGCCTCTTGTAAACGTATACGTAATAAATCTTGTTAGGATACCGCGAGCCATCCTAGCCCTCACCATCGGAGCCGGTTTAGCTATTGCGGGGGCATCTAATCAGGGAATGCTTCAAAATCCCTTAGTCAGTCCCGACATACTAGGTGTGTCAGCAGCAGCAAGTTTTGGAGCAGTCCTCGTTATCCTCCTTGGAGGCAACACCGCTCTTTTACAGATTTCAGCATTTAGCTTTGGTTTACTAGCGGTAGGTTTGACGTACCTGCTCAGCCGAGTTTACAAAACAACTCCTCTGTTAATGCTTGTCCTCTCTGGTGTTGTGATTTCTGCTTTTTTCTCTGCATTAATCGGGATAATTGAATATGTAGCGCCTCCCAACACCAAACTTCAGCCCATTGTTTTTTGGTTGCTTGGGGGCCTCACGGGAACAACATGGGATACTCTTGTGCCTGCAGTTCCTTTAATGGTGGTTGGAATTGTTGGGCTTCTTTTAATCAGGTGGAGAATCAACCTGCTTGCTTTGGGTGACGATGAGGCGCGCTCATTGGGGGTGAGAACGGAACGTTTGAAGGGTATCATTATTATCTTCTCAACTATTACGGTTGCTGCAGCAGTAACTGTAAGTGGACTAATCGGCTGGGTTGGCTTAATCATTCCTCATATTGGTCGAATGCTGGTTGGTTCAGATCACAAAGCGCTGCTTCCCGCTTGTGTATGTATTGGTTCGGCATATTTGCTAGTTATGGATGACCTCGCCCGCACTCTTACCTCAGGTGAGATTCCGCTGGGGATTCTTACAGCTTTGCTTGGTGCACCCTTCTTCTTAATCATTCTTCGTAAAACTAAGGGAGCTTTGAAGTGATTGGAACCTAAGCTACAAGTAAAAGATGCCGCTTTTAATTATGGTAAACGAACAATCTTTAGTGGTCTTAACTTAGACGTCCGTTCGGGAGAAGTTGTTTGTGTTCTCGGTCCCAACGGATGTGGAAAAACTACGCTGATGCGTTGCATGAATGGGCTTCTAAATCTAAACAAAGGGCATATTCTTTTAGACGGACAAAAACTTGATTCTATGCCCTCTGATAAGGTAGCAAAGGCAATTGGTTTTGTTTTTCAAGACCACAACCTCACGTTTCCTTTTTCTGTTTTGGAAGTTGTTCGCATGGGACGCGCCCCTCATTTGAGTTTTTTTGCTTCGCCATCCCAAGTTGATACCGAAATTGCAATAGACGCTTTAACGACAGTAGGGTTGCTGCATCTACAAGACAAACCATACACTCAAATTAGCGGCGGAGAGCGCCAACTTGTTTTCATCGCTCGAGTTTTAGCGCAACAGCCTCAGGTTGTTTTGATGGATGAACCTACTTCGCATCTGGACTTCAAAAATCAAGTCCTTGTTCTGAGGATGATTGACAAGTTGGCTGCACAGGGTCTGACAGTCGTAATGACTACGCATCTTCCTGACCAAGCAATACTTTATTCAAGTAAGGTGGCTTTGATGAATAGCGGCAAATTCATTGCAACAGGAGAACCCTCTAAAGTTATGACGGAACAGAACATTGGAGAAGTCTACGGGATGAAGGTGCGTATTTTGCAAGCTGAAGACCCCGTTACCGGCGAAGTGCTCAAGTTTGTGGTCCCAGCCCAAGAACGTTTCTCACTATCCAACTAACCAAAGGGTAACCATCTGTAATCAAGTGCCGAAAGCATGAATTAAAGTCTGCTCAAAAAAAGCTATTGGATTGAAGTTAGGGGCTGAGTGGGCTCTGAAGAACTTAAAGCTCCACTTGCTGTTGATTTTTCACTCTTCTCTATCACTCCTAGATTGCTTTCCAGAGCCCCAGCAAGCCCTCCCAAAATGCCTTTGAGACACATTTTGACGACGCGTTTTCGGTCGAACTTTGGAAGGCTGCCTGCCCTTTTGTGACAAAATTTGACGTTTCCCGCCGTTCCCTGTCACATCCCGCCTATCCCCGACGCATGTTAAGCCCATTTCCGACGCAGAAACAAAAAAACAGCCCAAAACGGGCTCTGCAGAAAGGTGGGGGAGAGCAAAAGTGCAGAAAAAGAAAACACAAGAAAAGGGAAGGAAGGGGGTTTAGATTTTTTTGGTTGCGGCAGCGTTTTCTAGGGCAACAACGCCTGGAAGCTTTTTGCCCATCAAAAACTCGATGAGTGCTCCGCCTGCGGTGCTGATGTAGCCGATTTTGCTGCTTAAGCCGTATTCGTTGATGGCTGCGATGGTGTTTCCGCCGCCTGCAAGACTGAAGCCTTCTGAGTCTGCGATGGCTTCAAAGACTTTTTTGGTGCCGTAGTTAAACTCGGGGTTTTCGTACACACCCATTGGACCACTAACCACAATGCTTTTGGCGTCTTTGATTATGGTTGCAAAGCATGCGACGGTTTTGGAGCCTAAGTCAAAAATGCTGTACTCGGTTGGCAGCTCCGAAACCGAAATTTCTTTGCGTTTGCCCTCCACGTCCAACGCGACGTCGGTGGGAATCACGATGGCTTTAGGATACTGCGCCAAAAGCTCCTTAATGCCTGGGATAAATTGTGTCAGGTCCTTTTTCTCCAGAAACGCCATTGTTTTGGCACCCAAAGAAACGCCTTGCGCCGCCAAAAACAGCTGCGAAGTCACACCGCCAACCAAAACCTTGTCTGCGATGCCGTTGCTTAGCACGTACTTGCTAATTTCCAAGCTGTCATCAGCTTTCGCTCCACCCATAACGTAGACGCATGGGTGCTCAGGCTTCTCCAAGGCTTTCGCCAAGGATTTGAGTTCGCGCTCCATGATTCTGCCAGCTGCCGAAGGCAAAACCGCGGTGAAGCCCACCATCGAAACATGTCCGCGGTGTGCTGCAGCAAACGCGTCATTCACAAACAAGTCCGCCAAAGGCGCAAGGTTCTGCACCAGCGGTGTTTGGGCGTGTTGTTCAGGCGTGCCGTTTTTGGTTTCGCCGTCAAAGCTGCGCACGTTCTCCAGCACAAGGATTTCGCCGCCTTTAAGCTCCTTGATGGCTGCTTTGGCTTTGTCGCCGTAAACATCATCCACATAATTCACTGTGCACCCCAAGATTTTGCCCAAAATTTCAGCATGCTGCTTTAGCGGGGTGTAGTCGGGGTCGCCTTTTCTGCCTTGATGTGCTAAGATGACGGTTTTGGCGCCTTTTTCGGCAAGTTCTTTGATTGTTGTTTCTGCGTGCGCCTTGATGCGTACGTCGCTGTTAACGTTTTTGGTTTGCGGGTCAATTTCGCTGTTAAAGTCCACACGGACAAGAACCACTTTATCTTCCACGTCAAAATCATCTAAAGTCTTATAGTTCGCCATGTCAATACATCCCAAATTCAGTTCAGGTTTATTGAAAAAAGAAAAGGAAAAGTTGGTTTTAAAGCTTCAGATGCACCGCGTCTATAAGCCAGCTTTTGCGCCGACCATTTCGATGAAGTCAACCATGCGGTTGCTAAAGCCCCACTCGTTGTCGTACCACGAGAAGACCTTAACAAAGTTGCTCTTTTCGCCCATAACCATGGTTAACCCTGCATCGAACACGCTGCTGTAGGTGCTGTGCAAGACGTCAGTGCTGACAATTTCGTCTTCAGTGTACTGGAGAATGCCCTTCAGTGGACCAGACTCAGCGGCTTGTTTCATGGCAGCGTTGATTTCGTCTTTGGTGACCTCTTTGCTCAAAACTGCAGTCAAGTCGACAATGGACACGTCAGCGGTTGGAACACGCAAAGACATACCGTTCATTTTGCCGTTGCATTGAGGCAAAACTAAACCGATGGCTTTTGCTGCGCCTGTGCTTGTGGGAATGATGTTTATTCCGGCGGCGCGTGCGCGTCTGAGGTCTTTGTGGACTAGGTCCTGAACTTTCTGGTCGTTGGTGTAGCTGTGGGTGGTGCTCATGAAGGCTTTCTCGATGCCAAAGTTGTCAGCGAGAACTTTGCTTATAGGAGCAAGACAGTTAGTGGTGCAGCTGGCGTTGCTGAGGACCTGATGTGCGTCTGGGTTGTAAGTTTCACTGTTAACACCCATAACTATGGTTACGTCTGGGTCTGGGGATGGCGCGGAGATGAGAACTTTTTGGGCTCCTGCTTGAAGGTGTTTGGATGCATCTGCACGTTTAGTGAATAAGCCTGTGGACTCAACTGCAAGGTAAACGCCCAAGTCTTTCCATGGCAGGACGGCGGGGTCTCTTTGGCTGACGACCTGAAGGGTCTTGCCGTTAACGACCAAGTCTTTGCCTTGGACTTCGACGGTGCCTGGAAAGCGTCCGTGGACACTGTCATATTTGAGCAGGTGTGCATTGGTTTTGGCGTCTGTAAGGTCGTTGATGGCGACAAAGTCGATGTTTGCGTTTTTCTCAAGAGCTGCGCGGTAGAGAAGTCTGCCGATTCTTCCGAATCCGTTAATTCCTACTTTTATTGCCATACTAAATCACCATTTTATTCCGAGTTTATCAGAGATTTTTACTTAATTAATTTTCCGACCCAACAACCCCAGACAGAAAACAGTTAAAAGCGTTAGTTGCCAAGCATGCTTCCGCTCTACACCCTTACCCCTCAGCTTTTTTCAGGCTCAGATTTGGGCTGCTTTTTCGTTTTTTGACTGTAAAACGGGTTTTTGCGGCATATAAAACGTAAAACGGCTTTAATGCAATTGGTTAGGTAAAGCTTGGTTTTGAAACGTGCTAACTTTGAACTTTAACCCTAAGGCAACTATGTTCGATGTTTTGAAAAAGAGAGGTTTAGCCAGATAAGAAGAGTCTCCAGATGACTGGTTACAGTTCGCTTTGGTGGTACTTGACTGTGCTCAACATTTTTTTAAGATACGCTTTACCCTTCTCGGTCAATGTGAACACGCCTTCTTTTTCCTGCAAGTACTCTTCATTCAGCAATGGCGTCACCAGCTCCGAAAAGTTGTTTTCAAAATCAAACCGTTTCCCCATGGTTAACTCAGCAAACAAGGCAGGCACAAACTTGGGCTTGAACGTTCGTTCCAGCGAGCGGATAATTTCGGGTTTAGTGTGCAGTTTTTCTTTTTGTATTGCGTAAAGTATCCAGTTGCGGAAGGTTTCCCTGCGTTTTATCTCGATTTGCTCCTCAAACGGCAGCTTAAACTGGTCAAAGTCTGGTTCTTTCCCTTTCATGGAGTTTATGGCTTGCCGCATCAAAGCCACACCGTTCAAACTGATTTTAAGTGCTATAAATCCGCCGACGACTGCGTCCACCCAGTATACCCCAAAAAGGGAGAACACTGCACCTGCAATAACGGCGATGGCTGAGTAGACACTGTTTTGGCCGTCGATAGACTGGGAAATTAACGCAAGGCTTTTGTTTCTGCGTCCCACAAGCCGCTGATACATCGAAAACGTAAATGCAGAAAGCATCGCGATGCTTTCTACGATTATTACCATGTATGGCTCGGACATGGGCAGGAATGTACCGTTTATGTTCTGAATGATGGAGTTTGCTGACGCGTAGAATAGGGATGCGGCGGTGGCAAACATCAACACAAGAATGACGATGGTGCCGAACATTTCTTTCTTGAATTTGATGCCTAACCAGACAACACCCGCAGAGGCAGTGTCCACAGAAGTGTCGGAGCCGTCGGCGATTAACCCGACACTACCCCCAAAGAGCCCCGCGGTTAGCTTCAAAACAGACAGGAAAAAGTAGGCGATTATGGTGTTTCTTGCTGTTGCTTGGGGCGTCAGAACATGTTTTTCAAGAATGTGGGCTCCTCGGTCAATGGCTTTTGCGGTGTCTTCGGCTTTAGCTTTGCCTGCCTCTGTTAAAACGTATTTGTTGTCTTGAGTTAGGTACACGTATTGTTCTTCAACGAGTGTGTTGCACGCGGTGGGTAAGTCAACTTTGCGTTTTCTGCGGCGTTTCTCTCGGCGTTCTCTGATTTCGCTGGGAAGACTGTAATAGGCATTTAAAGAGGAAGCCCGTTCCTCCAATTCGTTTAGGGTTGAGGGCCCTTCGTTAAGCAAAACCAACAGTATTATTCGATGAACATTGCCAAAGTCGTGGTTACCCCAATTGTTCCCCAATACAGTTACCTACAGGTTAAAAATTGCATATGTCTCAATTTTTAAACTTTTCACTCTGCAAACTGCGTTCCTGCCAATTTACAGGAAAAAAATACGAAAAATGAACACAAACAAGTTATGCCCAAAACCGTTTATGACGCCGCAGGGCAGCTTTGGACAAGCTAGCGGTTTACTGGGGCTCTGGAGGGGGAGTGTCCTAGGAGAGAAAAGAATTAAAATCCAAAGTTGAAAATAGTGTCTCCAGAGTCCTCTCAGCCATTCTTCGACGCTTAGTTTGTCCCAAAAAAGGAGAAGGGCAGTTTGTATACTGCATTTATTTGTTTCTTCTTAGGGCAATTGCTGCTGCAACGACAATTGCGACAATGACTGCTGCTGCAATAGTAATGTAAACGGCTATGGGCGTTTCACTTGCTGGTTGTGGAGCGGTTGACGGGGATGGCTCGGCTGTCTGTGTGGGCGTTAATGGAGCTGAGGGGGAGACTGCTGTTGTTGGTTGCGAAGTTGGCGGAGGTGAAAGCGATGGAGAAACTGGAGCTTCCGAAATGGCAAAAGAGGTTGCTCCGTAGGATTTGAAGTATGAGCCTGAACCGTCAAATGACGCCTTCAAAGTGTAGACTCCGGGAACAGGAGGAGCCCATTCTACCGCAAAGTTGCCGTCCATGTCGCTGGTGACTGTGTCGATGTCTTGGGTGTTACCGTTGGGGTCAACTGCTGTCAGATGCACAGTTACACCTGTTGCTTCCGTTGGTTTTGGCTGCTGCATGTAGAGGTACTCCATCCACTCACTCATGTCCGCGTCAGAGATTGCAGGTGTGCCTGCTGCAGGAATTCCAAGACAAGTCTGGCCTGGAGATTGGTCGGTGACGGAGCCTTTGATTAAGATGCTGGTGCTGCTGCCTATGACTGGTTCATACGAGACGGTAGTTGCGGTTTGACCTTTTCCGAAGCAGTAAATTTGCTTGTCATAGCCGTTCTCAGTTACAAGGTAGCCGTCTGCAACTGCCGGAGCGTTTGTCCAGCCGTCTTGCATCCAACCTAAAACGCTGAAAACTTCTTCTCCTGTGGTTGCGTTGATACAGTACAGTTCCGCGTCGGCAAATTGTGGTAAAACTCCGTGTGAGTGTCCTACTGCGATGTAGACTTTTCCGTCTGCGATAGTGAAGCTCCCCAGGTCAAAGGGCCAAATACCGTATATTGTTTGTACTCCGCTGCTTAAGGCTGCAAAATCCCACAGATGCTCTCCAGTTGTTAGGTCGTAAGCGTGTAGTCCATCAAAGCAAAGCGAATAGAGGGTGTTGTAAGCTATTGCGGATCCGGTGTTGTAGACGCTCCATGCATTAGAAGTTGAGTCAGTTGGACCCCACAGTTGTTCTCCTGTAAGGGCGCTAAAACCATACCATGCTTGCTGTTCCTGGATGTATTCAGTGTAAACGCCTTCTGCCATGGGTCCTTGGAGGTTGTAGTTGTTTGAGCCAGGGATAAGGTGGGTTCTGTTTTGAATCCAGAGTTGTTCTCCTGTTTGTGCGTCATAGCCAATTTCAAGCCGCGTGCCTGGAGCTGCATCCCTTGAGGAAACCGCCAAAATCATGTCGGAGCTTACTTTAGCAATTGATTGCCCCGGTATTGGTTGAGCTAAGGTTACGTTCCATTCTAATCCGTTTCTCCAGTCGGTTGTGCTGCCAGTGACAGGTCTCCAAGTGCGGTAGCCGGGTATAGTTGTTGATGTTGGGACTGCTTTGGTTGAATTCCACATAGCCAGCCAGCTGTCACCCATGAGGTACATGAAGAGGGCGCCTGTTTTGTCAGTGGTGAAAGTTGGCGATGAAGCAGAGGCATTTGCTAAGTTAAGTATCCAGTTTCCAGTGAAAGCGTCATACATGGACCAAACAGAGCCAAATGTGTTCCAAAGGTATGGAATACCGCCATACTGGTTTTCGGTGATATAATTGAGCACTTGCCCGTTGGTTATTCCAGGCCAGATTATACCTCCAAGTGTACCTGTGCTGATTTGGGGGTCGGATTGTTGTCCAGTGCTGTTTTGGTACCAGAGTGTTTCGCCAGTTCGTATGTCTACTGCTTGGAATCCATATTTGGGTGGGCTTGCGGTGTTGTAGTATAGTACGCCGTTTATGATTACTGGGGGAGTAAATTGTGCCTCGTAAGAGTTACCTGTATAGTACGTTGGGGGGTCACTATATTCGCCGCCTATTACGCCGCCAAAGCCGTTTTCTTTTGTCCAAACGATATGTGCAGTGTTGGGTGCTGCGGTGTAAGGGTTGAAGTTGCCATAGTTGGACATTGAATTAAATGCTCTGGATCCAAAAGAAGCGGAGCCTAATCCCAGCCAGTTTCCTGAAAATGTTGTCCAGAGAAGATTTTGACCGTTTATGGGGCGCTCCCAGTAGGTGTTTGCATCAGGGAGCGGTGTGTTTGGGTATGGTTCAATTTGTTCCTGTTGTACAGTTAACGAAACTATGGGGCTGTCACTGGGATTGTAATAGTTGCCGTTCTGGCTTAGTTGCCCGGGAAAGTGGAACTGAAAACGATATGAGCCGACTTCAGTGGGGATATAACTGAAATATATCTGTCCGATAGCATCGGAAGAGTAGGGTCCTTTGGTCTCGGTTATCCCCTCAGGAGTTGTGACCGTCACAGTCAAATCTTCCCATTGTTCACCTGTAATCCCGAAAGCGGTGGGTGGCGGCAGAGATAGCCAAGAAACAACAACGACGGTTTGACCTACGCCAACGGGGTTAGTTGAAAGAGCAAGAAAAGCGTAGGTGTCATAATTTGCGGCTTTTACTGTGGGTATGTTCATGAGTAACGCAGGGGAAGCGAGTATCAGAATCAAAGCAGCGGTTAGAAACAACGGTTTATTTTTTGTTTTGAAATTGAATGTTCTATGCAAATTTCTCTCTCCATATTTATGTTAGGTGCATAGGTTTGAGGACTTTTAAAAAATGGCGAGTGCATACATGCACTAACACAAAACTTAAGTCATGAACTTTTAAATTAAAACGGAACATATTTGGAGAGAGATATGTGACTGCCCAAGAAGATTGTTATGAGGTTTTAACAAAACTTGGACTTACCAAGCTACAAGTTAGGGTTTACTTAGTCCTCAACAAACTCGGCAACGCACCCATAAAAACAATCTCAGAAAACACTAAAATAGATAGAGCACACACCTATCAAATAATCGCTAAACTCCAAGAAATGGGGTTAGTTCAAAAAATAATTGCAAATCCAAACCTGTTTAGGTCTCTTCCCTTACGAGAAGGAATTCAAATTCTATTTTCACGTAAAGTCGCGGCGTTTAGGGAATTTGAGGAAAACACGAAAGACCAGATTAAAAAAATCAATCGGCAAAAGGTGGCTAAAGTAGTTCAAAACGAGGAACCCCAAATCGTTCTGACCGAAAGCAAAGAAGCGAACAAGCGAATATTTGTGAAGCTTTTTAGGAACATTAAAAAAAGCTATGACGGCATTTTTTTATGCCCAGAAAACTTTTGCCATTACCTATTGAATGTTTTAGATGGAACCGATTCAACAACTCAAAAACTGCTAAATCGAGGGATAAAATTTCGCCTTATAGTTTGCAATGTTGGAGAAAAAAAATTTCAATGAGAATATTAGAAACAGTTGAAAAATTGAACCAAGAAGGCGGGTTTAAAATTAGATACACGCAGTCTTGCACGGCTTCGCAGTTTGGTATAATTGATGAAAAAGAAACCTACATGTTCACGGGTCCATCGTCTGAATTGTGGGATAAAACAAGTTTAACCTCAAACAACCCCGTTATAGTGGCTATGGCACAAGGATACTTTAATCAAATGTGGCAAGTCGCACAAGAAAAAAAAGAGCAAAAAACTTGAGAACGCAAACACAATTTAGGCAACTTTCCCATGGGCGTTTTCCAATTGTGCTATGCCCAGAAGCTTTTGCTGTACTCACCCAAGACGGCTTGGTACATGCCAAGGGTTTGCTGGGCAATTTTGTCCCAGTCGTACTTTTCCAAGATTTTCCGATACGCATTTATCCGAATGGCGTTGGCGAAGGCGTCGTCGGTGAGGATTTTGGTTATCCCCCACGCCAATGAGTCCGTGTTGTTGGGGTAAACCTTAATCCCCGTCGTTTCATGCTGCACGATTTCGCTCAGCCCGCCCGTGTCCGAAACCACCACCGGGCTCTTTGCAGCCATAGCCTCCAACGCCACGATGCCAAAAGGTTCAAACAGCGAAGGAACCACCGACACATCAGCAACTTTCTGCAGCTTAAGCAGACTCTGTTCATCCACAAACCCAGTGAAGAGAACCTTATGTTCCAACCCCATGCTTTTAACGATGTTACTGAGTTGTTCCTGCATGTACCCGGAGCCGACAATGACAAATTTAGCGTTTACTTTGGAGAGGATTTTGGGAACGGCGTTGATGAGGATATGGATGCCCTTCTCGTAGACAAGGCGCCCCACGTAGAGCACGATTTTTTCCTGAGGCAACGCAAACTGCAGCCGGAAGCTGGCTAAGTCTTGTTTTTCTAAGCCATTGTAGATTTGGGGGTTTACGCCGTTGGGCACCATGGACATCTTGTCAGGCGGTAACCCGAACGCCCACCGTACATGCTGCATCATGTAGTCGCTGCAGCAGATGACTCGCCAAGCTTCGTAGGTGAGCCACGCCTCGGTTTCATGAATCATCCGTTCCGTGATGGCGTGTAAGCCGTCGCGGCGTCCGATTTCGGTGCTGTGCATCGTAACCAGCAAAGGCTTACGGAAAATATGTTTTAACCCAATACCCGCCGTGGCAACCAGCCAATCATGCGCGTGAAACACGTCTATAGGCTGGGAGAGTTTGGCGGCTATGGCGGCGGCTTCCCGCTGCATGTTCAAATTCATTAGGAAAACCCAGGTGGCAAAGTCTGGGGAAGGCGTTTTGTAGCTGTCAATACGGTAAACTTCCACATCGTCGATTGTTTCGTGGGCAGGGGCGCCGGGAAAATCGCATGTGACCACATGAACTTTAACGCCGATTTTGGCAAGGCTTTTGGAAAGGAAGTAGATGTGAGGGGAGATGCCTCCAATGACTCGGGGGGGAAACTCCCAGCTAAACATCATAACGTTAAGTCGCCGCTTCATTAATTCACGGAGCCTCCCGCTACCGCCCTGTAGGTGTTTAGAACGTCTTTTATTAGAGAAGCTGTCCCTGAAGAAACGACGGTGATTTTTTCTTTAGGCACTTTGTAAAGCCGCATGATTTCGTTTTTCATCCATTCGGATTTTGCAGTTATTTTTTCGGCTTCGTAAAAACCCAGCCATTCAATGCCACGTATGGACATGTTGAAGGGTTCGTTAGCTCCTGGAGAGCGGTGGTCTTCGAGGCTCTCCACCGAATACACAAAGGGGATACCCAAAGCGTTTTTGAGCGCAACTGCAGCGGGTATGAAATGCCAGTCGTAAACGTCGATAAGGTCAATGTGTTTGCCTGTTTGGTAGTAAATGTTTGCGGCTGCCCGCTCTACCTCCTGATTAAGGGTCAAGTCCCAAGTTAGAAGGCTAACGTGTGAAAGAACAGGGTTGGCTACACGGGTGACTTTTACCCCGTTTGCCTCGGTTGCGGTGCCTGTTGCGGCGTCGTAGTAAGTAACCACGTAGGCGTCCACTTTGTTTTTGACTAGTTGCGTCGCTAACCCGTTCACGTATTCCGAAAGTTTGCCCACTGTCCGTGGCGGGTATTCCCAGCAGAAGATAACGACGCGCACAAGTTTTTCCTCACTAAGTGAAAAGCGCACAGACCTTAATTATGCCCTTAGGCGTAAGGTAGTACCGTTTTTTGCCCTCATTATCCTGAAAACTTTCAGCGAAGCCGCGGGTTTTGTAGTCGTCAAGAATTCGTTCAATTTCGCCGGGGTCACGCTGCAAAATCCTTGCCACCTCTTCGCCTTGCTTAGCTAAGTCCGCGGCGGTGGCACAAAGATTATGCAGGGTCTGCAAGACTTTATCTGGAAACGGAAGCTCTTCACGCATATTAATTACTCCTCTATGCACTTAGTAGTCTAAATATTTGCCTTATAAACACATGCACGCCCATTTTTGCACACTAAAACAGTTTCGTGTCCTTCTGCACCTGCGCATTGACTTTACTGTATTGCTTTTTGACTACGGCGACAAGTTTTTTCCTGAGCACCTCACCGTTCACCTTCGAACCCTGCACCGCAGTCAGTTGCGCCTGTAGCGTTTCGTCTTGGAGCGAATGCGCCGCCCAACTTGAAAAGTCTCCGCGGCTGTTGTGAAACTCTAATGCCTTCAAATCCACGGTTTGCAGCGCTTGCAAGAAGCCCTTTAGCGTCCACGCCATGGTGCCAGTGTAGGCTTCCTTGTTTGCAGCGGTGCTAAACAGAAAGGGCTCGTTTGCCGCCAGCGTTTGGAGCCGAACGCGGTTTTCAAAGTCTAACAGGGAACTTTCTGCCGCAACAAACGCGTTAATGGGTGATTCGTAGGGACTGAAGTAGCTGTGGACCTCTCCGGGTGCGCCGCCTCGGGCGAACATGTAGTAGAGGTGGTCGCTGGTTTGGAAGTTCCGCCAAAGCCCCAGCAGTTCGGGGTCGCCTGACTCGTGAATTAGGGGTTCGAGCCGTTTTAGGTTGGTGTAGTATGCCCACTGCATTGCGTTGCCAAGCCAGCCGCTGCTGTCTCGGTCCACATCCGCCCACGAGACTGTGCCTTTGGTTTCGGAAACGTCCACTTCGCCTTTGGAATGGTATTTCTCAACCACCTCGCTGGGTGTAGCCAGCTTCAGGTGGGGCCATTTGAGGATTTCTTCAGGCAAATGCCGCAGGAAGCTATGGATGCCTGTTTCGGGCCAGTGGTGTTCGCCGAAGGTTTCGTAGTCGGGGAAGATGTTGATGAAGTCGCCTTTAGTGTCCGCCAGCCAGTGGGCGTATTTATCAGCGGTTAGGGGCCACTCACTCCACCACCGTGCACTAAAACGAAAACCAACATCGTCGGTTAGCTTGTAGTTGCGCAGCAGCAGGCGAATGCGGCGGCAGCCTTTGGGGGTGTAGAGGTAGTTGGGGCTGTTTTCGCCAAGGATTTTTTCCACGCCCTCCGTGTAGATACCTGTGTAGCCGAGGTTTTCGATGATTTTGGCGATAGAGTTGTTGTAGAGCAGTTCGGTGTTTTCAAAAACCTTCGGCGTGTAGCCTAAGAGGGTTTGGATGAGTTCACGGTGCATCCTCACCTGTGCCACAAACTCGTCTTTGTCGGGGTATAGGCTGGCAATGCTGTGGTAGTAGGTTTGGTTGAGGAATTCTACGCACCCTGTTTTTGCTAGTTGCTTAAAAGTTTCCATCAGGTCTGGGCTAAACATTTGGCATTGTTCAAGGAAGACGCCTGAGAGGCTAAAGGCAAATTTGGGGCGGCACCGCTCCCGTTTGTGTTCGTCAATTACGTCTAGCAGGGTCTGGTTGGATGGGAAGTAACATTTTTTGGCGGCACGCACAAAAATTTCCCTGTCCAACTCTTTGTCAAAGTAGTAGTTGAAGAGGTCTTCTTTTTTGGTGCGTCTAAAGACCTTGTTTTCCCAGAACAGGTTCTTTCTGAGCCTGTGAGGCTGATGAACTTCAAATACGAACACAATATCGGTCATGCGGTATGCCTCTCGTTACCCTATTACACGTGCATGGTTATTTCTAGTTTATCATTCCCGTCGCGAAAACTCAGCTACGGTATGTTTTCTTCCTGTTTCAAAGTGTTCTTTCGGAGAACAGCTTTGTTCTGTCGGGAGAAAAATTAGGGTCATCGGTAATACTGAAAGGGGTGATAAACGTGAGAACCGAAAAGAAACTAACAAAAAAGGTGCTCTTGTCTTAATTGGTGTACCTACACAAAGCGGTGATAAAAATGAAATTGAAAAGAAACTTGTGGCATGCAGCATTTTGTGTCTCATTATCGGCATTTCTTCAGTATCTCCCTTGCTGTTTCTAATGCAAGCCAGAGCCGAAAACACTGACAGCAATCCATGGTTCAATGTCAGCGTTCCCTACGCCTACTGGGCAACAAACAACCTACTCTTCCCGCCACCACACTCGGCAATGGGTCAGTCGCTCCAACAGTCAATGACCCACGCGGAAATGGGTATCCTCTTTTGACGTTAAACGAAAAACACGCACTTATTCTGAACTTTACACTGAACTCCGCAGCTAAAGACGACCATGCGGATGCGCGGATCGAATACTACCTGCTCACCATTTACTCCAACAATGGATTAAAGCTAACATGTCATATTTCATCGGCACCAGTAACACTGACGACTTCGACAAAGGAAACTCAAGATTCGGCTTTGCACTTAACGACTGGTTTGACGTCAACGGGAGAAGTCCCCACTTCGATGGTACCACATTTTCTGGAGGCATCTTGTTTAGCAACAACAGTCTGATGTTAAGCGGAGAGCCTCAGACCTTGCCAATCTCAGGCAGCAGTAGCGGTGCAGTCGGCGACAACAGCACGTCAAAACTGGTTGACGCTCTTAGGCAGGCACAGGTGCTGTATATCGATGTCAGCAGGCAAGGCTGGGTAACCTATCACGACAGCACCGCACAAGTCACATTGGCAAACACTGAAGTTCTGCAGCATATCCAACTCGATCGTTACGGCGAAGAAGGCTTCCTTTACAACAACTTTTTCGCGCCTGAAGAACTCTCGCAAATCGATTTGGCTTCTCCAATGGGAGCGCCACCAACACTAAAACCATAGGTGCAGCAACGTGGCTACGAATGAGCTTGAAGGTAACACGCTGAGCGTGTACGCATACGTAGCCAAGGAGGGCAGACCAGTTGGTACTCGAGACGTTACCCGCGGCGCCAACCTCAGCAGTCCCAGCGTAGCGCACAGGCATTTGCTCAAGCTTGAAGCGTTGGGCTTGATTCAGAAAAACGAGTACGGCGAGTATACGCTTAGGGAAAAAGTGAACGTCAACGGGTACGTGTGGGTTGGCAGAAACCTCGTGCCACGCCTGATGTTCTACTTCTTCTTTTTTATGGGTGCCTTCGGCGCAGAACTGGCGATAATAGTTTTAAGCTTTCTGGTTTTGGGTTCAACCATCGAGGTGAGTTTCTTTTTCTTGACGGGCATGACGGCGGTTGCTATGATTTTGTTTCTGACCGAAAGTATAAGGCTACACCGCAAGCTTCAACCTGCTTTTCAGACTGAACGCACAAACGAAAAGCAACAAATTAATTAGACGCCAGTGAGCGTCACAACATTTTTGATTAGTCCTAAGGGTTATACTGAAAAGGGCACTTTAGTGATTGGTTTGGGCTTTTTTTACAATTAGTCATATTAGCGGGTTGCGTTCAAAAGGGATGCAATGACGCATCAGCATCAGCCTAAGCCCGATTCCCTCTCTGAAATGCATGAGTACCGAGGCGTAGCCAAAAACCGCCTTGCCTTAGCCATGGGCATCACAGGCGCGGTTATGGTCTTGGAGGTATTAGGCAGCGTCATAACCGGCAGCTTAGCGTTGGGCAGCGACGCAGGCCACATGTTCACCCACCTGTTCGCTTTAGCAATAAGCTTTGTCGCCATAACCTTAGCCTGCAAAAAACCCTGCCACCACCGCACATACGGCTTCTACCGCGTAGAAATTTTGGCGGCGCTCTTCAACAGCATCTTTCTCTTTGCCGTAACCGGCTACATCCTGTTTGAGGGCATTGTTCGCCTGCTAAACCCGCAGCCAGTTGTCGGGTTTGAAATGCTCGTTGTGGCTTTGTTTGGGTTAGCGGCAAACGGGTTAAGCATCCTAATTCTGCGAGGCAGCGTAAAAAGTGACCTGAACGTTCGCAGCGCGTTTCTACACATGTTTGCCGACACCGCCTCTTCAGTGGCGATAATTTTTGGGGCAGTCATTGTTACATACACTGACTGGTACCTCATTGACCCTCTGCTGGGAATTGGCATTTCGGTGCTAATTTTTGTCTGGGCATGGGGGCTCTTCAAAGACTCCGTGAACGTGCTTTTGGAAACCGCACCCAAAGGCATGGACAGCGATGACATAAGTGCCACACTCAAAAAGCAGCTCCCAGAAATTACCCAAATCTCGGACATGCACATCTGGGAAATCACTTCCGACATGTACTCTTTCACGGCGCACATTCAAATCGCTGGCTTAGATTACGCAAAATCCAAAGAAGTTCTGGAAAGAATAAACAGGGTACTGGACGAGAAATATGGCATTCGGCACACCACTATCCAGCTGGAACCCACAGACAACTAATGCACTACGTTCCGATGACGCGAACGTTTTCCACCAGCAGCCACGGAGCCACCAACTGCCCCATCTTCCGCTCATTGCACCCCAAGGCAGCAACGTTCTTGAGTAACTCAAAGATGTTTCCCGCAAGCATCACACCCTGCGTTGCATGCTCAATTTTGCCTTTGCGGATTTTCCACGCGGGTGTTGCGACAACGGAGAATTCGCCGCTGACGGGGTTGCTGCTGTGGGCACCCTGCAGGTACGAAACCAGTAAGCCATCGTCAACTTCGCAAAGAAGCTGCTCGGCGGATTTGGTTCCGGGTAGGAGGTGGAAGTTTGTGGGTTCGATGCTGGGCGTGGAGAGGTAGCCTGCGCGTGAGGCGTTGCCGGTGCTTTCTTTGCCCTGCTTTTTGGCGGTGTAGCTGTCGTAGAGGAAGCCTTGGAGGATTCCGTCTTTGATTATTGGAGTTTTCTGGTGGGGGAAACCTTCGGCGTCGAATTTGCCTGTGCGCATCCCGCCTGCGAGCAAGCCGTCGTCGATTATGGTTATTGCGTCTGAGGCGACTTGGCTGCCGACTTTGTCTTTGAAGGGCGACTGGTTGCGCTCCACGCTGTCAGCTTTCACCGCGTTAATCAGCGTGTAATAGAGGAGTTCTTGGAGGGCGAATTGGGTGAATATGAGTTGGTAGTTTTTGGTTTGTATATGTTTGGGCTTTAACGAGGAGAGGGCGATGCGTGCGGCTTCTTTACCCACCCACTCAGGGTCCACACTGAGGCTGCGTTCCGAGTTGAATTCAAAGCATACGGGCGTCACCGCGTTTCCATCTTGGGCAAGCGTTGCCAAGCTGCATTCCACGGCTGTGCCCGCGTCAAAACCCAAAACACCATTCGAGTTAGCCACGGCGTTTGAGACGTAGCCTGCGCCTGCGCCGCCTTCAATGGGGAAAACCCGCTTGTCCGCTTCCACTGAGGCGTCAAGCATGCGGGAAGCCAAATCCACAAGGTCCTCCGAGCGGAGCGCCATGATTTCGGGGTCGAACATGTTTTTTGGCGTGGGGTAGGATTTCTTTTCGGGGAGCCCGTTCCAGTTTTTGTCGGGTTTATTTGCCTTGGCTGCCGCCAGCGCCTTCAGGATAACATCCTCAACTGCCGAACTGTCAGCGATGTTTGTGTATGCGAAGCCTATGGCTTTGTTCACCTGAACCCGTATACCAATCCCTTTATCGAAAATCTTTGAGGTCTTAACAATCTGTCCTCGTTCGATGCCGACGCTTGTTGCGTTACCATCGTAGGCGAAAGCTTCCGCTTCTGCCGCGCCTCGCTGTAGGGCAACTTTTACGGCGTTCTCTGCCAAAGCCAGCAGTTCGTCTTTGTTAAGCGCTGCCACCAACAGTCACCTCACTAACCCTGATGTGTGGACCACCATCACCTATAAACGCCGTCTGCCCTTTGCCACAGCGCCCCGAATTGAGCTGGAAATCCTTGCCCACCGCATCCACCTTAAGCAGCGTTTGCAACGTGTTGCCGCTAATGGATGCATCTCGCACAGGCGCGCCCAGTTCACCATCGATGATTTCGTAGGCTTCTTGGATGCCCACTTGGAAGGTACCGTCAAAGTTTGCTTGCCCCCCGCGAAAGCTCTTGAAAAAGTAGCCCTGCTTTATGCCTTCAAAAAGCTCCTCAAACGTGTGGTCCCGCGGCGCCATGTAGGTGTTGCGCATGCGGATAATGGGTTCTACGCGGAAATCCTCAGCCCGCGCGTTCCCCGTCGGCTTTGCGTTGAGTTTGTGAGCGGTTTCGCGATTATGCATCAGCCCTGCAACTACGCCGTCTTTGATGAGCAGGGTTTTCTGGGCGGGGACGCCTTCGTCGTCGTACTTGAAGCTGCCAAACGCGCCGCCTATAGTCCCGTCATCATAAAACGTGACCTGGTCAGAACCAATTTTCTTACCCATGTTCCCCGACAAGACGCCTCCTGCCAACGCCAAATCCGCCTCCGCCAAATGCCCAAACGCTTCATGCACAAAAACCCCCACCACGTTCGGACCCAAAACCACAGGAAACACGCCGCCCTTTGGGGGCTTGGCGTCCAATTGAGCCACGGCACGTTTAGCCAGCCGCTCGCCGATGGCTTCGGGAGGTTCTGCATCGAAGAGCTCATAGCCCGCTGTGGAGCCGATTTCTTCGCGGCTAAAAGTGAAAACGCCGTTTTGCTGGGCCGAAGCTGTTGACCTTGACCAAACGTAAAGCTTGTCCTGCTCGATGTAGGAGCCGTCTGTGTTGGCAAAGATGCTATTGCCAGTTAAATCCAAGTAGTCAACAGTGCAGCTTTTAATCTGCCCATCCTGCCCCATGGTGGCGCGGGTTAAGGTGGAAGCGGTTTTGATTTTTTCTTCAATGCTAATTTCTGAGGGCTTACGCTTTGGCTTTAATTCAACGCGGTCTTCGACGGCGGGGGCGTTTGCAAGCGCAACAGGAGTCTTAAGTCGCGCACTTGCCGCCTTCGCCATTGCACACGCGTCCGAAATGGCGTCCGCCAAGACTGCGGCGTCCATGGAGCCCACCGACGCGAACCCCCAAGCGCCATTCACTAGCACGCGTAGGGCAACGCCGCTTTCGATGCCTTGTTTGGCGGCTTCCACACGTCCCTCCTTCATGGTGAACATGGTTTTGGAGAGGCTCTGGGCGCGGGCTTCGGCGTACTGGGCGCTGAACTTGGTTTGAGCGGTGTTTAGTATTTTTGTGAGAAGGTCTTTCAAATAAGTTGCCTCCAAAAGGCGATTTGTGTATGACTGTAACTGTTGGGTGAAGGAATAAAACGGTTGCGTTAATGCCAAGGGTTAACCCATTGCGGCACCCGTTGGAGGGACTAAGGCGAGTGCACGTTGGGTCGTTTGTTCTGATTTTTGAGGCCATCGAAGAAATAAAAACGGTCAGGCTCATCACATACAAATATCACGACGAAGCCTACGTCTAAACTTTCAGAAACAGTTCTTGGCAGTTACCAAAAGTCAGAAAGCCCCGTTTGTTGCACCCGATTCCGCGGCGGCTTAAACCTTGAAGCCTGGGCAGACGGCCCTTGGAGAGGCGCGGCTTCTTTTTCGGCTGGGGGCAAGTCAAGTTTACCGTAGACGCCGTCGTAGCCCGGAATTACTGCCACTTTGCCTTCTCGGACATCCACTATTGTGTCAGCCATGCGTCTGTCAACTACCGTCGCCAAGTCTTCGCGGGATGCGTCAATGAGCACGGCGTATTCGTCGCCGAAGCGTTTGACGAGCGGACTGTAGGCCTTCCATACAGCTTGTGTGGAGGGTGAAGCTGACCCGACGACGGTGGCGATGATTTCGCTTAGCGGCATTAACCGCATAAACCCAGGCGAGGTAGCGCTTTGGTAGTCGGGGTTGCGGTCGGCAAGCTCCTCCACCCGCTGCTCCACACCCTTGGTAAGTTTCCGTCCACAAACGGGACAGATGCTGTTGTGCTTGCGGGCCTCCGCAGGAGAAAGCGATACATCACAGTTACGATGCCCCGTCCAATGATATTTGCCGTAGGCAGGGTCGGTTTCAATGGTGAACTTGAGTCGGCGTGTGTCTTTGGTTTTGATGGCGTCGATGACCTCGCGGTAGGTAACATGGTCAAGTTCGAAGACGTTGGCTTCCCTGCCCATGCGCCAAGGCCAAAAACTGTGGCTGTCACTGTTGGAAAGCAACGTGAAGCGGTCAAGGCTGCTCAGTCGCCAGTTCATCGGCGGGTCACTGCTCAGCCCCGTCTCCAACGCGTGAATGTGTCGGGTTTGGTCTTGGTAGCAGTCTTCGATGCGGTCAAACCCACTAAAGGCGCCAAACAGGCTAAACCACGGCGTCCACACATGCGCCGGAAAAACCATATTGTCACCCGAAACCCCCATGACAGCTTCGACAAGCTGCGGCGCGGTCATGTTTAGGAGGGGTCTTCCGTCGGCGCTAAGGCTCCCGTATTTGCCCAGTGCCTCGTTGATTTGCTCTGCCGCCTCCACGCTTGGAGTTAGGATTACGTGGTGGATTTTGCGGTTTTGGTTCTCGTAGTCAAAGATGGTGCAGACTTCGGTGGTTAACATAAAATAAACAGGCGAGTCTGTGTCGTCTGCCAGTTTGAATAAGCCTGAGTCTGCTTCAGGGATAAGGGTTTGGCGGATTTCGCTGAGCCACTGCGGATGCGTAAAGTCTCCTGTGCCCACCAGTTGCAACCCCTTGATTTTGGCGTACCGCGCAATCTCTTTGAGGTTCATTTGTTCGCTGGTGGCGCGGCTGAATCGGCTGTGAATGTGCAAGTCCGCGATGACTCGAATGTGTTTGTCCTCCCTTTTTGCCCAGTGAAGGGTTCTGCTGGTAGAAGCTGGGTATGGCTTAAAAACTTAGTTATAACGATGAGGCGCTCAAAAAAGAAAAAGGAAGTTGAGGGGCAGACACTAAGGACTGAAAGTGTAGCTTGTTTCAGTGATTGTGCCGCTTTGCCAGGTTCCTGTCCAGTCCACATTGTAGGGAGTTTGGACTCCTGTCTGCGTATAGTTGGCGGAAACCGTGTACAGGGGGTTTAGGGTCACTGGGTAGTCAAGAGTAACGGTCCATCCTGCAGCTCCTGGTGCCGATATCATGGTGGTGTATGCGTACTGTTCTGCACCGATAAGTCCAGTTTCCACTTTGCCGCCTGTCCACGTTAAATCCTGCATGAACTGCGCTGTTTGGTTATGGTTGAGTTTTATGTAGTTCATGATGGAGTCGCGGATTTGCTCCTGCGTCACGGGCACGTTTGAGCTGTACCCAGTTTCGTCAATGCAGCCGTCTTGCCATGTTCCGTTCCAGAAAACGTTGTAGGGTGTCTGGACGCCAGTTTGGGTGTAATTGATTTTTATGGTGTAGATTGGGTTAGGTACAACGGGGTAGGTGAGTTCGACGGTCCACCATGCGCCTCCAAGCATGCCGTGCTCAGTGGTGTACACGTAGTTCTCTACGCCTACAAGTCCTGTTTCGACTCTTCCGCCGTTCCAGCTGAGGTCCTGCATGAATTGGTCGGTTTCAACGTGAATTGCCTGTATGTAGCTTATGGCGTCGTTTCGTACTTGCTCCTGAGGCTGAGGTTCAGCCGCGTTTATGTTTGACAGGTAGCTGGTTTCGGTGATTGTTCCGTTTTGCCAGGTGCCGTTCCAGGATATTTCAACGGGGTACTGCACACCTGTTTGAGTGTAATTCACAGTGGCAGTGTAAAGTGGATTGGGGACTACAGGGTAGCTGAAGGCTACTGTCCAGCCTGCGCTTCCAGGGGCTCCAGTCATGGTGGTGTAAACATAGTTTTCTGCGCCTACCAAACCTGTTTCCACTCTGCCGCCTGACCAGCTTAGGCTTTGCATGTACTTTGCGGATTCAGGATGGTAGCATTCGATGTAGGTCATGATTTCGTCGCGAGCCGTTGTTTGGGTTGAGTCTTCAGGAGGCAAAACCTCCCCTAAGGGGAGCTCAGACGTTTGAGGCGTCGGGGTTGCAGAAGGGGAGGGTGTTGATTCGGGTTGAGTTAATGAAATGTATCCTACAGAACCGCCTACAATTACGATTACCAGAACGATAGCTATTCCAATCATTAAAAGTTTTTGAACCATTTTTTTCACCAATCCTTTTGTTTCTACATAGTCTATATAACAGTAGTTGTTGAGGCGTTGCAGGAATCGTTATGTTGAACAGAAATGACACAATTTCAAGTACGAAGCTTCTTGTGGCGTTGTTTGTTTTTTCATAAAAAATGCAAAAATAGTTGACTGAGAAAGCCCGTTTTTGCGGGGAGATTAGGAGAGGGGCCTACTGCGCAAAAACGTAGCTTGTCTCAGTCACGCATCCAGCTTGCCAGGAGCCTTCCCAGATTAGGTGGTAAAGTATCCCAATGACGCCGTTTGCGGTCGAATAGTCGACTGTGATGCTGTAGATGGGGTCTGCCACAACGGGGTAATGAATTGTCACGTTCCAGCCTTCGGCTTGGTAGGTGTAGGTTTCAGCGCCCAACAAGTTTGGCGGGGTGACTCTGCCACCGGTCCAATTAAGGTCACTCATAAACTGCAACGCCTCCGGATGGTTTTCTCCAATGTATGTCAGGGCGGCTTCGCGGATGTCTTCTTGAAGCGTGGGCTCGGGCACGTTTTCAGGTTGGTCCTGTGCTTGTTTAGGAATTTGTTGAGCATTAACGACGACCCAGCTAACGCCACCCACGACGGCAAAGATTGTAACGAAGACAATTAATGCTTTGATTTTTTCGTGTGCCATTTCTTTTCGCCGCTCTTCTTGTGGTTATGCGGTCTTATAGCGCCATGCCTTGGAACAATATGTACCAGAACCTGAAAAGAGTGTTCTAAACTTTTGAAAACAAAGAACCGTGGATTTTTTGATGGAAACCTGTCGGCAGTCTTTGCGGGTGGGCAAAAGCTTAAGAACGAAGCCACGTTGATTTTTCGAAGCGAAAACTTATGGGCTTGAAGATGAGCATGAAGGTTTGCGTGGTTGGTCTGGGGCAAATTGGCTTCCCCGTAGCACAGTACATTCACGAAAAAGGCATGCAGGTTTGGGGCTGCGACATAAATGAAGCAACAGTTGAACATGCATGCAAGATGGGGCAGTTTGAAGCCACAACCATTTGGACAGAAGTCCCCCCCGCAGATGTGTACATCGTTTGTGTAACCACCAGCCAAACAGGTGGTCACCCAAACTTGAAGGCAGTTTTTGATGTCTGCCAAAATATAGCCCAGAAAGCCTCATCTTCAGCACTGGTGGCAATCGAAAGCACCATCGTGCCCGGCACCTCCAGAAAAATCTTCACCGACATTTTCCACGGCAAAATAAAGCTTGTCCATGCACCTCATCGGTACTGGGCAGACGAACCCGTAGAGCACGGCGTCAACCAACTACGTGTCATCGGCGGCGTAAACGAAGAAAGCCTCACGGCAAGCTTAGCCTTCTATCGGGATGCGCTTGGGATTCCGATGCATGTTTGCTCTTCCGTGGAAGTTGCCGAGATGTGTAAAATCACTGAAAACAGCCACCGCTACCTGCAAATCGCATTTGCCGAAGACCTTAAAATGCTGTGCGCCCAAATTGGCATGGACTTTGAGGATCTGCGGGCGGCATGCAACACAAAGTGGAACGTGGACATCCCCCAAGCGCGAGACGGCATCGGAAGGCACTGTTTGCCCAAAGACATCAAATACGTCACCTCCCTCGCACCCAGCACGCTGCTAAACAGCGCCATGCAGGTGGACAAAGAATACCGCGAATGGCTAACCAAAAAAACCAGCAATCGCTGAGCACCGACAGGTTTCCGCTTCACAAAAGGTAAACTACGCTTTCTAATACCCTTCCTCTCTACGTTTTTCCAACGCCATGCCGACTGGACTGAAGCATCTTATCTGCGGACAGCCTCTACCTCTCTATCGTTTCTGCATCGAATCAATTTGGATGCCTAATAGGCGCGGGTTATTTGCAGAATCTGCCGTCATCCTTGGTTTGAGGCAGCTTGCTGATGTTCTGTGTGAACCAGCCGATTTTTGTTGCTGCGCGGTCGTCAAACTTGGGCACGTAGGGTTTGATGTCCAGCAGTGGGGTGCCGTCGACGATGTCTACGTCTTGGATGTGTAGGATGTTGTTTTCGATGCGGGTTAGTCTGACATTGGAGATGCCGATGGGGTTTGGTCGAGCGGGTGCGCGGGTGGCAAATATGCCGTGAAGGTTGTTGTCCAGAAACGGCTTAACCGTGAGTGCAGTGTTTGTTATGAGGTTAAGATGGTAAATTAGGATGATGTGGGAGAAACCCTCCAGATCTTTAAGCCCCTCCACGTATGGGGGGTAAACTTCTATGGTTCCCAGAATGTTTGAAGCCGCCGCCTGAATGGGTACATTTTTGGGTTCCTTAAACGGGGAATGCACCACCCCAATGGGCTTAAACGTGATGGCACTCATAAGCGTCCCTGACGATGTTGTTTCTTGGTGTTCTTGGCTTATAAGCAGCCCCTCAAAAAACTGGTTTCTGCATGGAATTTTAGTCTTTTTGCCTCATGTGACCAAGTTTTTCAAGCCCACGTTCTTGGCTAAACGCAGCGACTGTTTTCTTTCGGTTTTGGTTAAGGTTCGGCAAAGCTCCGGAATCTCATGTGCCCGCCATTGGGGTCTGTACTGAAACATCACATTCACCCTTGTGTCCGTACCCAAGTTCTCTGCAATCCACTCCAAAATCGGTTTCACACAGCAATCCAAATGGTTTGGCAAAACCAGCAACCGCACAATAAGTTCCCCGTACCTTTTTGCTTCCAAATGGTTAGCCGTGCATGCCTGCCAGTAGTTGGGTGCATTGGCGATTCTTTCGGCGCAGTCGCCCGGTCCATACTTGAAATCCAGCAGGTAAACATCCACAAACCCCGCCAACAACTGTGCCGTTTCAAAACTGTAGTAGCTGTTTGAATTACAAACCACTGGAACGTTTGCCTTGACATGTGTGAAGGTTTGGAGCCACTGAAACAGCCAAGGTGTCGGCTCCCCACCGACCAGGTTTATGTTTTTGCAGCCTTCACGGTGGAGTCGGTCAACTTCTGGGGCTAACCTTTGAGGGTTGAGCGTTTCCCCTTTTTCTTTCCATTGGCTGATGGTCCAGTTCTGACAATGCTTGCACTGTATGGTGCAGCCCATGGTGAATATTGTTCCTGACGGCACCAACTCAGGTTCCTCTCCCAGATGCGCAAAGATGCTGGAAACCGCCAAGTCGTCGCTGCTACACCCACAAAACCCAATCTGCCCCAAGGTGCGGTTCGTTTGGCATCTTCGGCTGCAAAAATGGCAATTCGAAAGAATTCTGCGTGCAATTTCGAGTTTCAGGTTGAAGTAGGATTTTTCAGGAGCACTAAGGCTATCGTAGCTCGAAGCTGCGTCGTTTTCTTGCTCTATCCTAAAATATTGGGCTGTTCTTTTTTGATGTTCCACCCAAAGCTTCTCTAAAGAGTCGTTGGGGTCAAATTCTGCGGGAACTTTTTGGGCAAGTTTGAATTTGGCGGGTTTCCTGTTTTGGACAACCGCAAAATATCTGCTCAAACTTGCCTTCATTGCAGGCAATCCTCATTGATTTGTGATTCTGCTTTTTTGGGCGCGCTCCCCTAACCTGCCTGTTTTGGTGTACTAGAACAGGGCGTAGGGGAACTGGGTGTTGCTGGCGTGCAGTTTGCCTTCGATGGGAATGGGGGTTCCGCATACGGGGCAACGCATATCCTCGGTAAGATTCCACTGGGTAATCTCAAAGCCGTAGCGTCGGATGACGGTTTCGTCGCAGGTTGGGCAAACCGTGTTCTCCGCTGCGTGACCCGGCACGTTGCCAATGTACACGTAACGTAAGCCAGCGCTTTTGCAAATCATGAAAGCTTCCTCTAAGGTCTCCACAGGCGTCGCGGGAATGGTGGTCATTTTGTAGTCGGGGTGGAACCGTAGCAGATGAAATGGCGTATCTGTGCCTAAATAGAACTTTATCCACTCCGCCATTTTACCTATTTTTTCCATGTCATCCCCCACCTTTGGAATAACCAAATTTGTAATCTCAATGTGAATGCCATGAAGCTTGAGTTCCTTGAGGGCTTCGTAAATGTGTTTCACGTCTGGCACGGCAGAGAACTCCCTGTAAAACTCCTCATCCCCGCCCGCCTTAAAATCCACCGTTGCCGCATCCAAGTAAGGAGCAATTTCCCGGATAGCCTCGGGAGTCATGTACCCGTTGGTGACAAACGTGTTAAACAGCCCCGCTTCATGTGCAAGTTTTGCCGTGTCAAGCGCGTACTCCATGTAAATCGTGGGCTCGGTGTATGTGTAGGCTATGCCTTGGCAGTGGTGGTCTTTGGCGGATTTTATGATGTCTTTGGGTGGGAAGTCTTTGCCGGCGATTTCTTTTTCTTGGCTTATCATCCAGTTGTCGCAGAATTGGCAGCGGAAGTTGCATCCCGCCGCGGCAATCGACATTACCGACGCGCCGGGGTTGAAGTGTGTGAGGGGTTTTTTGCCTATGGGGTCGATGCAGGCGGAGACGGCTTTGCCGTAGTTGAGGGTGAAGAGGGTGCCGCTTTGGTTTTTGCGGACCAAGCAGAATCCGGGGGCGCCGTCGGCTATGAGGCATCTTCGGGCGCAGAGGTTGCATTTGACTTTGAGGTCTGTTTCTCTTTTGTATAGGATGGCTTCGTGGAGTAACATGGGTTTCACCTGAGGTTAACAAGACGCCTGTTTATGGCGTGACCCGAACAAAAATAGGAAGGGTTTCCTTAAAAAACTATCAGTTCAGCATTGGAATTGGTTGAAGAAGCAGTTGTGGCTTCCTGTGTGGCACGCTGGTCCCGTCTGCTCAACCACATACAGTAGTGTGTCGTAGTCGCAGTCGGCGGCGACGCTTTTGATTTTTTGGGTGTGTCCGCTGGTTTCGCCTTTCACCCACAGCTCTTTTCTGCTTCTGCTCCAATACGTCGCCTTCCCCGTTTTGAGTGTGTGCTCTAACGCTTCCCTGTTAGCATAAGCCAGCATTAGCACCTCTTTGGTTTCGGCGTCCTGCACAACTACAGGAATTAAGCCGCCCATCTTTTTCCAATCCAACTTGCCAATGAGGTTTGCGTTTTCGGTCATGGTCTAACTGTCACCCCCATCTTGCGCAAATACTCCTTCACCACAGGAACAGGGTACTCGCTGTAGTGGAACACCGACGCCGCCAAAGCCGCATCCGCCTTGCCCTTGGTGAACGCCTCCAAAAAATGCTCAGGCTTGCCTGCCCCGCCGCTTGCAATCACGGGCACGTTAACCCGCTCCGAAATCGTCCGTGTCAGCTCCAAGTCGTAGCCGTCTTTTGTGCCGTCGCAGTCCATGGAGGTGACCAGAAACTCGCCTGCGCCAAGCTCCAGGGCTTTCTGAGCCCATTGAATGGCGTCAATGCCGGTGGGTTTGCGTCCGCCGTAAATGTAGACTTCAAACCAACAGTCTCCCTTTGCCGTCTCCACCATGACTCTGCCTTCTTGGGGGGTGTAGTTGCGTTTGGCGTCTATGGCGACGACGACGCATTGCTGCCCAAAAATGTCAGCTAACTTGGAAATTAACGTGGGGTTTTGGACGGCTGCAGTGTTAACCGAGGTTTTGTCTGCGCCGCTGCACAGGACCAGTCGAGCGTCGGATTCGTTGCGTATGCCCCCGCCGACGGTGAAGGGGATGTTAATGGCTTTTGCCACACCTTCGACTATGTCGCGTAGGGTTTCGCGGTTATCCGAAGACGCCGTGATGTCCAAAAAGACCAACTCGTCGGCGCCTGCATCCGAGTACCGCTTGGCTAACTCGACGGGGTCGCCTGCGTTTTTGAGGTTAAGAAAGTTGGTGCCTTTGACGACACAGCCGCCTGTCACGTCCAAGCAGGGAATTATTCGTTTTGCTAATGGCATTTTTAGTTCTCCTTTACGGTTTCTATTGCTTCTTTTAGTGTGAATCGCCCTTCGTAGAGCGCCTTGCCAACAACCGCTGCCTTGGCTCCGACGCCCTTGAGCGCGACTAAGTCGGTTAGGTTGCCTATGCCGCCAGCAGCAATCACCCAAGCATCCGTGCGTCTGCAGATGGCGCCCAGCGTTTCCAAGTCTGGACCCGACAAGGTACCGTCTCTGGTGATGGAGGTAATCAGGAACGATTCCACACCCAACTTCATATAGGCGTCCAGCGCTTCGGTGAGATTGACTGTGGTTGCGTTTGTCCAGCCCTCAACCATGACTTTACCTTCTTTGTTGTCAAGGGCAACAATGACGCGGTCGGGACTAAACTTTTCCTGCAACTTCGTGACTGCTGAGGGGTCCTTGAGCGCCAATGAGCCCAAAATGACATATTTTATGCCCGCGGAAAGTAACCGTTTCGCCGCTTCGACTGAGCGTATGCCGCCCCCAACTTGGATTGGTAGCCCTGTGGCTTTGGAGATTTCTGCGACGACGTTGAGGTTGTCGGGTTTGCCAAACGCGGCGTCTAAGTCTATTATGTGAAGTCGGTCTGCGCCTTCTGCCTGCCACTTTTTAGCTGCCTCAACGGGTGAGCCCATTTTGTCGTAGAATTTTGCCTGTGTGGGGTCGCCTTTGGTTAACCTGACCACTTTGCCCGACATTAAGTCAATTGCGGGAATAACCTGCACATTGGTCACCTTATGACGGCTTTGGCGAAGTTTTTGAGGATTTGCAAGCCGATGTCGCCGCTTTTTTCAGGGTGAAACTGGGTGCCATAGATGTTTTTGTCGGCAACTGCAGAGGTGAAGGTCTGGGCGTACTCGGTTTCAGTACACACGATGCTTTGGTCTACGGGCACAGGATACAGGGAGTGCACGAAGTACACGTAGGAGCCATCCTCAACGCCGCTAAAGAGTTCGTTTTCTTTGACTTTCTGGATGGTGTTCCAGCCCATATGCGGCACCTTCACTTGGCCCACCAGCCGCACGTTTCTGCCCTTAAAAAACGCTAAGCCTTCACCAGGTCCTTCGTCGCTGGCTTCAAAGTACAACTGCAACCCCAAACAGATACCCAGAATCGGCGTTCCCGCAGCCCCCGCATCCACAAGCGCCTCTTTGGCGGGCTCCAACGCTTTTGCGGCAGCGGTGAAATTGCCCACGCCGGGCAAGGCAATGGCGTCCGCTTCTTTGAGGTCTTTTGTCGGCGGAGAAATCTTGACATTTAACCCTGTTTTTTCCAGCGCGAATTTAAGGCTAAGCAGGTTGCCCACGCCGTAGTCTATTATGAGGACTTGTGGCACTACATTGCACCTTTGGAGCTTGGGATGCCTTTTCGGCGGGGGTCCATGGCTACCGCTTGCTTTAGGCAGAGGGCGAGGGCTTTTACTGCGGCTTCGGCTTTGTGGTGGTCGTTGCCGCCGTACTCCGTCCAGACATGAACATTCGCCGACAGCGAGGTTGCGAGGGTTTCGAAGAAGTGTACGATGTCTTCGGTTGCCATATCCTCGATTTTTTTGCCTTTCAACTTCAAATTAATCACCGCGTAAGGACGTTTGACCAAGTCTAAAGCGGCAAACGCCAGTGAGTCGTCCATGGGCACCGCTGCAAAACCAAACCGCACTATGCCTTCGCGGCTGCTTAAGGCTTTGTTGAGGGCTTCGCCTAACCCGATGGCTAAGTCTTCGATGCAGTGGTGCTTCAGGTCGCCTTGCACTTCGGCGGTTACGTCTATGAGGCTGTGTGTGGCAAAAGACATCAAGAGGTGGTCAAAGAAGGCAATTCCAGTGGATATGCTGCATTTGCCTTCGCCATCCAAATTCACCTTGGCGGTGACTTCGGTTTCCTTGGTTTTACGGTACACTTCGTCAGTTCTCATCTTAATCACCCATGTATTCACGCAGAGCTTTTAGGAGTTTTGCGTTCATCTCGGGCAAACCCACCGTGGTCCGCAAGCAATTCTCGTACTTAAGCAGCTTACCCAGCTTCTTGATGACCAACCCCTGCCGCAGGGCAACCTCGTAGATTTCCATGTAGGGTTTGGTGGTGTTGAAGAGGACAAAGTTTGCCTTCGAATCAAACGCTTCTATGCCCTTTATCTGGTTAAGGGCGTTTATGAGTTTTCCCCGCTCCGCACGCAACGCCGCCACCGACTCCCGCATCAAGCTGATGTTTTCCAGCATTTTCCTGCCCATGCTCAGCGAAACCACATTCACAGGGTACGGGGCAGGCGCCTTGTCTAAGGCTTGTGCCAACGCGGGGTTCGCAACCGCATACCCCAACCTTAAGCCTGCTAAGCTGAAGGCTTTGCTAAACGTCCGCAAAACCACCAAGTTGGAGTATTTCTTGATGAGCGGCACAACCGAGCAATCCGTGTACTCCACATAAGCCTCATCCACCATCACCAACCCCGGGAACTCTTCGATTAGCGTTTCAATTTCGCTCTGTTTTAGCTGGTTGGAGGTTGGGTTGTTGGGTGAGCACAGATAAAGCAGCCTAGTGTTTGGCGTAAAGACTTTACGCATCTCCTCCAAGTCTACGGTGAAGTCATCAAGCAGCGGCGCCTGAACATACTCCACGCCTTGGTATTTGACGCAGTACTTGAAAACGCTAAACGTGGGTGCAAACGTCACCGCACAGTCACCCTCCTTAAGGAAAACCCGAATGACCCGCTCCATAACTTCGTCGCTACTGTTGCCTACGGTTATGCATTCAACGGGAACTTGCAGATACTGACTGATTTTCTCCTTCAACTTGGCCTCTTCGTTCTGCGGGTAAATGCGAAAATCAACCTCCTCAGCCACCTCCTTCAGTAGCGGGATAACTTTTTCGCGTGGAATGTAGAGGTTCTCGTTGTAGTTGAGCTTCACAATGTCCGCTACGCTTAAGCCGTATTGGTCGGCGATTTGTTGGTTGGTTTTCTCAGCGCTGTAAATTTCAAAACTTTGCAGCCGCTCAAGCTTTTGTTCTAACCATTTTTTTCCTTGGGAATTCATGCTTCAAACCTCGCTTCTACTGCTTTGTTGTGATTGGGAAGCCGCTCAGCCGCTGTCAGGGCTTGGATTGTGGGTTTGGCTTTCTGGAGGCCTTCTTTTGTGCTTTCTACAATGTTGACTCGGCGAACAAAGTCCAGAACCGAAAGCCCCGAAAACGAAGCCCCAAACCCGCCTGTAGGCAGCACGTGGTTGGTTCCGCTGGCGTAGTCGCTCAACGCCACGGGTGAGTATGGGCCGAGGAGTATGAGTCCTGCGGTGGTGATTTTGTCGGCGACTTCTTTGGGGTTGGCGGTCATGATTTCGAGGTGCTCAGGTGCAAACGTGTTAGCTAGCTCCGCCATCTCTTGTGGCGTCGTGCATTTGATGATGAAACCGTACGTTTCCAATGATGTTCTAACGATGTCTTCCCGATTTGATTGCGCAACCAGTTTCTCTATCCACAGCTGAACCTCCTCAGCCAGCTTTGCAGAGGTTGCGATTAAGCCGCTTGTGCTATCAGGCGTGTGCTCAGCTTGGCTAATCATGTCCGCCGCAATCGCCTGTGGGTTCGCGGTTTGGTCAGCCAAGACCAACACTTCGCTAGGTCCAGCAGGCATGTCAATGGCTACATCTTGGGAAACCTGCATCTTTGCCATCATCACGTACTTGTTTCCGGGACCCGCAATTTTACGCACTTTGCCTATGGTTTCTGTGCCGTAGGCTAATGCCGCGATTGCCTGTGCCCCGCCCACTTTGTAGATTTCTGTCACCCCACAAAGGTCTGCAGCTACCAACACCAACGGGTTTATGGGGGCTCCTTCTCGGACAGGAGAGCAAACCACAACTCTGGAAACCCCCGCAGCTTTAGCTGGTGTGGCAGTCATAATCACCGAACTTGGGTATGCTGCAAGACCTCCTGGAACGTAGCAGCCGACGCTTTCCAGCGGACAGAGTACCGTCTTAACCGAAATGCCCTCTTGAACCGTTACAAGTTGCTGTTCCCGTTCCCGCGCAATAACCTGCTTTTCTCTCGCTTCCAGCCGCTCCTTCATAACCTTCAACGCGGCAACCTGCTCCTCCGTAACCGCAGTGTAAGCGGCTTGAATTTCCTTGGGAGATACCCGCAAGGTCTGCGCCGTAAGGTTAGCCTTGTCAAATCGCTCCGCGTATTCAAGCAACGCAGCGTCGCCCCGTTTCTGCACTTCAGCAACTATGCCTTTGACCGTGCTCTCCACTGAGGCGGTGTCGCTGTCCGTTGCGGTGTTAGCTCGCTTAAACCAGTCCGCAGGGAGCTCAGCGGGGGAATTGTAGATTACTCGGAGTTGTTTTTGCATCTGTTTTCTTTTCTCCGAGTGATCTCATCCAACGCCAGCACCTGCCGTGGCTCATAAACCACTACGCCCTGCGCGATTTTGCGGATTTTTGGCAGCAACTGGATAAGCAGGTCCTTTTCGATAACGGTGTTTACACCAACCCACGCCTCGTCAGCCAGCGGTGAAATTGTCGGGTTCTTGAGGGCAGGCAATTCGCTGAGCAGCTTTTGCAGGTTCGCCTTTTCCACATTTACAAAAATGTGTATCCGTTTGGAGCCGTCCACAACGCCTTTGAGCAGTGAGAGGATGTCAAAGATTTTCTCCTCTTTTTCGGGGTCTTCAAGCGCTTTCTTGTTCGCGATTAGGGCAGCGGAGGAGGTCATGACGGTGTCGATGATTTTCAGGTTGTTTGCCTCTATGGTGGAGCCTGTTTCAGTTACATCGATGATGCAGTCGCTGTTTTCTGGCGGCTTAGCTTCCGTGGCGCCAAAGCTGAGGAATATCTTCGCGCGTGGATTATCGCCTTTGCGCCACCAAGGCGTCACAATCATCGGGTCAACATCGCCAAAACGCTTCTGATAAGCGGGGATGCCTTTGAGGTACTCTGTGGCTATGTTGAGGTATTCGGTGCTTACACGGAAGTTTTTACCTTGGCTCCAAATTTCCTCCATGAATTCGCCCATGCTTTTGGTTTCGCCGATGACTTTGGGTACCGCCACGACAAGGCGGATTTTGCCGTACTCCAAGTTCTGCAAAATTTCAACGTCAGCGCGGTTTTCCCGCACCCAATCCTGTCCTGTAATGCCAAGGTCTTGTAGGCCTTCGCTGACAAACACGGGGATTTCTTGGGGACGCAGAACCTTCATTTCGATTTGGGGGTCGTTTATTTTTGGGCGGTAGGTGCGGTCGGTGCCCGAGATTTTGTATCCTGAACGGGCAAAGAATTCGGAGGTTGCTTTGGCTAAGGAGCCTGCGGGTATTGCAAATTTCACTTTATCCAATTTTGGTCACCTAAATTTTTCATTAACTTAACCTTTAGCCTGTTGGCTACACGATTTTTTGTTGCGTTTAAAAGTTCAGTGGCTTTAAGGGTGAGGGAGATGCGGACGGTGAAATAGCTTTTTGGTCTTAAACGGGTGGGGTTTTGGCTGTATTTACGTTGGATGAACGCAATCGCCTTTGATGAACGCAATCCCTCATCTTGGGTCACTCACCGCACCATAACCTAGTCAATCTTATAAACATATCTTAGCAGTTGAATCACGATTTAAGGCTTAACCCCTCAAGCCCGTTTATGGTTGCGGGTTAGGCGCTTTGCGTACTTCAAAAACCAGCGGCGGAACCGAATTCTTCAAGTCCAACTCCACCCCTAAAAGCCCCTCCAAGACACCCGCCAAAATTTCCGCCTCATTAATGAAGGGGGTTTTTGCCAAAAGGTACTTGTCTTTGGTGTAGAAGTCTCCAAAGCCTTGAACCCGAAGCCGTTTAAACACGCTTTCCCAGTTCTCGCGGGTTATTTGAGGCAAGTCCAAGGTGGTCTCCATGGACACCTTTAACCCGCAGCCCATTTGCCTGCCGATTTCACGCCACTTCTCTTGAGGGATGTTGTGGATAAGTATGTTAAGTAGTTCTACGTTGATGAAGGCGATTCGACTGATGCCGCAGTAGTATTCTCCTGGGAAGCGCCAGTCGTAGATCATCATGCTGCGGTAGACGTCCAGCATTTTGCTGATGAGCGGTTTGATGCCGGGTTCTTTACCTTCCCGAATGAGGCTGTCGATGTATTCGCGTTCGTCTTTTTCTAGAATGATGGTTGTGCGTTTTGCTCCGGTTTCGTCTTTTGGTAAGCTTTCTCGGGGGTTTCTTTTTCCGCCGCTCTGCATACCGAGTATGTTTGCAAGCATACGTTATATGCTTTGTTGATTAAACATCCTGTGGCGCAATCTGTATACAGAACCTCCATGCTTGATGGAGCATCTAAAAACCCTGTTGAAGTGAACAAATTTAAAAGCTGCCCTGCAACTTTAAAGTTGCCGATGACGAATCTTTAAAAGCTGATTGGTGATGCACCCTGGGGTATCCGAGGCAAAAGGTTAGGTGACTGCTTTCTTTTGCACCAAATACCGCATCATAACCAACCCCACAGCAAAGAGAACAAACCCAACCGCAAAGGAGGCGGCAAGATCCACCTTTATGACCACGGCAAGTCCATAGACAATGTAGGTTGGACCTGCAAAAATCAGGAAAACCGACACTATAGTGAGCAGTAATTTACCGAACTTTGAGCTGACAAAACTGTTATCCATGGTTTGGGTTTCTTCGGTTTGGGTCATGCAGTTCCTTCCGCTGTTTTGCTTTCGGCTAAAGTGTTTCTGGTAATCCTTCTTTTATCTCTTTTCCTAACGCCTTCATCAGAAACTTGAACGCAAGCAAACCAGCATTCTTATCTGACTTAAACCCTGTGGTTGCCCCTAACAGGCAGATGCCCGGCAAACCGCGCTCTTTAGCCAACGCCAGTGTTAAGCCTGTGCCGCCCACGATTTTGCCTCGGCTGTATAGTGCGGCGCCTTTGTTTTTGAATTCGTCGGCGAGTTTGGGGTTAGTTGCGGCGACGTAGACTTGGGCTTTTTCTTCGGTTTGGGGGACGCCGCCGATGGTTATGAGGAATTGGCAGCCGAGAGTTTGAGTGTAGTTGAGGATTTCGCCGCAGACGCTATAGTGTGCTAAGGTGTCGTCGAAACTGGGTTGGGTTTCGCCAGTCATGATAACTAAGTTTGTGTCTTCAAGTGAGGCCGTGTAGAATTGGTAGTGAGGGAGGCTGGCGGTGCCTTTGGTGTTCACGGCGACGTAGTCGGGGAAGGTGGGGGAGTAGAGTTGGGCGAAGGGTTTGGCGTTGACGTATTTGATGAGGAGTTGGGCGGCAATTTTGCCGACGTTGCCAAACCCAGGCAGTCCCTGAACGAAAATCGGGTCTTGCAGGGTAGGAGTTGTGGTTTGGCGTAAGATTGGTTTGTCCATGGTTGTGCCCGTGCTTGTATTGTCGAGGGGGTAATTAATGGTTTTGTGTTTTGAAAAAAGAAACTATTAATAATCGGCAGACAGGTAGTATCAAGAATCCCCTAAGCAAAGGCACACGCTTAGGCACAGGCTGTAGCGGGGTGGGGTAGCCAGGATTAACCCGCTGGGCTCATAACCCAGAGATCGGTAGTTCAAATCTACTCCCCGCTACCACACACAACTTCTCCCGTTTTGTGGCTTACACGTAGGTCAGCTAAGTTTTGACCGACCCCTACCCCTCTATAGGTTCTGCAATGAATTTCTAATAGCATCCAAATAGACCCCATAGTTTCGCAGTTTACCAGTTGCCCTTGGTACTTTCCCCAAATATCCAAAACAAACTATCACCAAGAAACAGCAAAAACCATCTACATCAAAAAGAGGGACGCCCTTTTGAAGCCTTTTCTCTTTTGAAGTGTTTTGGGTAAAAGGTAATATGTTCAGTGTGGGTTAGTGTTTTGTTGGTGGGTGCCCTTTGAAGCTTGAGGTGTTTAAGGTTAAATTGGCGTCTCTTAAGCCTGTTCTTGCTGAAAAGTACAATGTGGCAACTATTGGTTTCTTTGGGTCTTATGTGAGGGGGGAACAGAAGAGGGAAAGTGATTTGGATGTGCTGGTTGAGTTTTCTGAGCCCATTAGCCTGTTCAAATTCATCGAGTTGGAAGATTTTCTTAGCAGTAATCTCGGCGTAAAGGTAGATTTGGTGATGCGTGCTTCTTTAAAGCCCAGGATTAAAGACCGAATTTTGAATGAGGCGATTTACGTTTGAAGAAAGATTGCAGACTTTACATTGATGATATTCTGGAAGCCTCTAACAAAATAGGAGAGTACACCAAACGGTTGAATTTTAGCGCGTTTTCTAATGATTCCAAAACTGTGGATGCTGTGGTTAGGAATTTTGAGATTATCGGCGAAGCAACAAAACGACTGCCTGCTGAAGTTAAAGCCCGAAATCCTCAGGTGCCTTGGCGCATGATGACGGGAACCCGCGATAAACTCATCCATGACTACTCTGGAGTCAATCTGGATGTTCTTTGGAAAGCGGTCAAAGAAGATATCCCTGCACTGAAACCTGTTTATCGAGCAATTGCTGGCAAAGATGGATCAAGAATCGGCAGAAACTTGCTAAGTAGCCGAAGCTAAACTTAAAATTAAAATAAGAAAAAATTGTTGGTTTAGGCTTTGCCTTTTTCTTCTTTTCCGAAGTAGGTAGTCCACTTCAGCTTACGTGCGTCACGTTTGAACTTGAGCGAGCTTTTCTTGCATTTGTTTGAGTCAAACCACAAGATGGTGCCGTCGTTCTTAACGTACATCATGCCAGTGCCAGCGGGAAATTCGGCACCGCAAAATGAACATTTTCTTGGTTTCGGCATAGTTCAGGACTCCCCTTTTATCGGTTGATTTTCTTGGCTTCACGTTCAGTCTCGCGCAGCATCAAGATATCCTGAGCACGCACCGGACCCTTCACGTTGCGGGTGATGATGCGGCCCTTGTCGCGGCCATCCAAGATGCGCACCCGCGCCTGCGTAATTTCACCCGTCACGCCTGTACGGGCGATGACTTGGATGACTTCCGCCGGCGTAAGCTGATCGGATGCCTGCGTTTTCTCTTCTTTGCTCATTTTACTGCGAGCCTCTTATCTGCTCAAGACGTGAAATTATTTCCTTAATTAAACCTGTGGCTTCGCCTTCTTTAAGTATGCATGCCGACGCAGCGGGAACATCGATGCCGATGGCTTTGCCGATTTCTTCTTTGCTGGGCACAAACACGTACGGAATTTTGCGTTCGTCACACAGCAAGGGCAGATGTGCGATGACCTCTGGGGGCTCCACATCTTCCGCGATGACAACCAGTTTAGCTATGGCACGTTCCACAGCTTTGGTGGCTTCGTTGGTTCCTTTTCGGACTACGCCTGATTTTGAAGCTATGTTGAGGGCTTCATAGGCTGCATCTACTACTTCTTTTGGTGCTTCATATTTTACATAGAATGGTTTGGACATTTTCTTGGCCTCACCCTATTAAGGCACAAACTAAACGCTGCTTCTCAAATATGAACGTTTCTGCTGGAAAAACGTTCAACTAAACAAGCTGCCCTCGGTTTTTGTCGAAAGCTTTATAAGGCGTATCACGTTGACGTTGTTGTTTTTCGAGAGGGGAACGTGTTGCAAAGATTAGGAAAAGTTCTCAACGTGACGCCGTCACAAAACCTTGTCGTGAAAACCGAAAACCCCCCCAAACTAGGCGCCGCAGTAGTTGATGAGAATCTAAACCTTGTCGGAAAAATCTTCGACATCATTGGCCCAGTGTCTTCTCCGTACGTCGTGGTTAAACCCTCCCTTAAGAACCCTGAAAAAATGGCAAACAAGCAACTGTATGTTTCTCCCCCAAAGAAAAACCGGAGATAGATGAATGAGTGGGAATAATGGGTTGCATGAGAAAACCGATGTGTCCTCGTCGCCACAAAAAACCGCCGTGAAAGTTCAATCCTGCCCCGAATGTGGCAGCACCCGGCTAATGCGCGACTACGAATGCGCCGAAATCGTCTGCATGGACTGCGGCTTTGTGGTCGCCGCCAAAATCGCCGACCGCGGCCCCGAATGGCGCGCATTTGACGAAGACCAACGGTCAAAACGCACAAGGGTTGGTGCCCCTTTAACTTACACCATCCACGACAAAGGTTTATCCACAACCATCGACTGGCATGACCGGGACGTCTACGGCAAAAGCCTCAGCCCTGGCCAGAAGGCGCAAGTTTACCGCCTGCGCAAATGGCAGCGCCGCATCCGCGTTAGCGACGCCACCGAACGCAACCTCGCCTTTGCCCTTTCCGAAATCACAAAGATTTCCAACAACCTCAACTTGCCCAAAAACATCTTGGAAACCGCCTCCGTTATTTACCGCAAAGCCGTCAAGGAACGGCTTATCCGCGGACGCAGTATCCAAGGCGTCACCTCCGCTGCCCTCTACTTGGCGTGTAGGCAGTGTGGGCTTCCTCGAACGCTTGACGAGATTGCCCAAGCCTCCAACGTGAACAAGAAAGAGGTCGGACGCAGCTACCGCTTCTTGATTAAGGAGTTGAATTATTCGATTCCGCCGCTTCGCCCAGGACAATACATAACTAAATTCAGCAACCAACTTACAATGCAGGGCAAAGTGGAGGAAATCGCCCACAAAATCCTCGCCTCAGCCAAAGAACTCAAGCTCACTTCAGGGCGTGGTCCAACAGGCATCGCAGCCGCCGCCAGCTACATCGCCTCCGTCCTCACCGGAGAACGTAAGACGCAGCGGGAAATCGCCGAAATCGCGCAAGTCACCGAAGTCACCATCCGCAACCGCTACAAAGAACTTGTTGAGCGACTCATGTTCCAAATCAGCATCTAAAAGCTCTTTCTTTTTTGTATCCTTTGTTAGCGGGTTCTTGTTGAGATTAAGCTTAATAGTTGGTCTTGTGTAATCCCTTAGGAAAAGGTGCAGACTTATGGACGGATATGGAATTCAAACTCCCTCACAGTCACAAGCCCAAGGCACGACATGGGTGCCTGGAGCCACCACTTTAGGTCTCGTATGCAAAGACGGCGTGATTCTGGCTTCTGAAAAACGCGTCTCCTACGGCTACTTCATCGCCAGCAAAGGCGGCAAAAAAGTCTTCAAAATCACCGATAAAATCGGCGCCGCCTGTGCCGGCTTAGTCAGTGACATGCAGGTCTTAGTCCGTGATGTAGCGGCGAACGCGAACCTGTTTAGCATGGACGTAGGCAGAGCCATCAGCGTGCGCGCCGCTGCTAAACTCATGAGCAACATCCTCTTTAACCGTCGTATGGCACCGCTTATCACGCAGACCATCGTGGGCGGCATTGACGACGAAGGACCCAGCCTGTGGGTGCTGGACGTGTTGGGCTCTGTTTTGCCCGACGACTATGCGGTGGTGGGTTCAGGAACCGAAATCGCTATGGCAGTCATCGAAGAAGGCTACAACAAGGATTTGACGGTTGCCGAAGCCAAACCGTTGGTTGCCCGCGCCATAAAGTCCGCCATCAGCCGAGACGCCATGAGCGGCGACGGCATCGACCTCTTGGTCATCACCAAGGAAGGCGTAACTGAAGAAACCACAAAATTCTAACCTCCCTTCTTTTCAACTAACCTGCGAGCCAGCGTGTAGCTGTGCCATTGGAGATGAACCCTGTGCCGTTTGAACTGACCGATGCCGAAGGAAAATTCTTAATTGCGCTTGCCCGAAACACCGCGAAGACCTTTCTGGACACAGGTGAAACCCTAAAGCCGCCCGCGGACACGCCTAAGAAACTTTTTGAGAACTGTGGCGTCTTTGTCACCATAAACAAGGTGCAGCGTGGCGGGAACGCCCTGCGTGGCTGCATCGGTTACCCCTACCCCACGAGCCCCCTTGTCAACGCGGTAATTGACAACGCCATACATGCAGCAACACAAGACCCCCGATTTGAACCGATGCACAAAGAGGAGCTTGACCATGTGGTCTTTGAAGTCAGCGTGCTCACGCCGCCTGAGTCTGTGCAGGTGGATAAGCCTGAGGAATATGTGAAGCAAATCAAGGTGGGCGAACACGGGTTAATCATGGAGCGAGGTTTCTATCGGGGGCTGCTGTTGCCGCAGGTGCCTGTGGAGTGGGGTTGGTGCGAAGAAGAATTCCTGTGTCAATGCTGTGTGAAAGCGGGGTTGCCGCCTGACAGTTGGCTAACCAAAGGCACAAAGGTCTACCGTTTTGGCGCTATCGTTTTCGAAGAAGAAACCCCCAACGGAGAAGTCAAACGCAAAAGCCTAACCGACGCCTAATGGCGCGGGACTTTTTCGATGATTTCGACGGCTCGAGTTAAACCGCTGTATTGGTTCGAAGCCCTGTTTAGAGTTTGCATGTTTGTTTTGTATTTGCTGTAGTTGTCTTCGATGCTTCGAACTGCCGCTGCCAGTTGCGTCTTATTTTTTGCCACTATTGAACACTGCATATTCTGTAGTTTTGCGGCGTTTGCCAACTGTTCCGGTTGTGTAGGAACGCATATAGTGGGTTTAGTGTATTTGACAGCTTCAAAGCAGGTTATGTGTCCCCCACTGAAAACCACAATGGATGCATTTTGCATTGCTTCGGCGCGTTCCTGAGCCGAAAGCCACGAATGAATTTCACAGTTACCCCGTTTGACCACTTTTCTCTCCTCCCCCATGGCGCCTAAGCTGACGATGCTTTTAGCTTCTAGACGTTCAAACGTGGGAACCAGTATGTTTAGAAGTCGGGCGCGGGTTCCAAACGGTCCGCTTACAGGGGCAAAGATATGTTGCTCCGATACTTTGGTTGGTTTGGTGTCGAAGAAGCTGCCCACAAATTCGGTTTTGTCCCCGATTCCGACACTTCCGAGGTTGCCAATGTTGTATTCGCAGATGGTGTGGGGCGGTTTATTGTCGGGGATTATGATGCGTTTGCAGCTTTTGACATATCGCTCGATTATTCTTTCGCCGGGGCTAAGCAGGGAGGAGAAGCCTTGGCTTGGTCTGACAAGGTTGGTTATGTAAACGTCGGGGATTTTCCACCGTTGCGCCATGCGCAGCGCGTTGAGGTCGCCGTCGGCTATGAGGACGTCGGGGGCGATTTCGTAAATGAGCCTGCGCAGGTCGTAGTAGCGGTGGATGATTTCCATGGCGATAGACGATTTGATTTCGTATTTGTCGGTTTCAGCGTTGTAAACAGGCAGCGAAAAAAGGATGTTGATGAGTGATGCCGACATAATTATGCCGCTGCTGTTCTCATACCACGCTACGGGCGTGACGGGATAGACGTGTTTGAATTCTTTTTTGAGCAGCTGGTATGCTCTTGCGCCTGAAAAAAAGAAAACCTCATGCCCGCGTTGCTCCAGCTGTTTACCCAGCGTCGCTGTGCGGGCGGCGTGTCCTAAACCTAGCTCGGAGCAAGCATACAACAGTCTCATAAAAGACATTGTGGGATAGCTTTATTTTAATTCTCCCCCAAATCGCGCCCAGCATGCCGAAGAAATCACAAGAAGGGATTTAAAGTCTAAACGTCAAAATACCAGTTATGTTTGTTCCCCGCAAGATTCTGGAAGAGAAACTGGCAAAACTCCTCGCTGAAGACGTCGGTCAAGGCGACGTAACCAGCGCTGCAATCCTCCCCGTTGAAACCACGGCGGAAGCCCAAGTCATAGCCAAAGCCGAAGGCACCCTTGCAGGCATCGAGGAAGCGGCGGTTTTAGCGGAGTCACTGGGGCTGCAGGTCGAAGTGAATGTTGACGACGGAAACCAAGTCCAGAAAGGGCAGGTTTTGATGAGTCTTTGGGGGGACGCAGCCACCATCCTCTCCGTGGAGCGGACACTTCTGAATTTGCTCTCACGCATGAGCGGCATAGCCACAGCCACACACAACCTAACCCAGAAAATCGAGAAAGCAAACTTGAAGACACGCATCACGGCAACCCGCAAATCTGCGCCGGGCTTGCTGTATTTTGATAAGAAAGCGGTCATAGTTGGCGGCGGAGAACCCCACAGGCTTCACTTAGACGACATGCTTCTGATTAAAGACAACCATCTCGCGTTGGCGGGCGGCCTCCAAGAAGCCCTCAAGCTTGCCAAGCAGTATGCGTCGTTTAGCAAGAAAATCGAGGTCGAAGTCACTAACGCCGTAGACGCTGTGAAGGCTGCTGAGTTGGGCGCTGACATTGTGATGCTGGACAACTTTACGCCTGCCCAAATTGTTGAAGCGGTTGCCCAATTCAAGAAGGCGGGCTATTTTGGGCGGGTGCTGCTGGAGGCAAGTGGAAGAATCTCAGCTGAGAACTTGCTGGATTACGCACAGACGGGTGTGAATTTGATTAGTTTGGGAGAGTTGACTCACAGCGTCAAAGCCTTAGACATTAGCTTAGAAGTCGTTTCCCTCTCCTGACCCGACTATGCGACAATACAACTTACCACAAAACTTGACAACATGCACTGCAAGAGGCATATCCCTAAACGGCAAAAGCCTCTTTCTGAAAGAGCCTACCCTTTGGGTTTGTTAAATAAAAGGGGCTGAAGTTTAGTTTGTGGGTTTTTTGCGTTTTCTAATCGCCACCGTAGCTGCCAGTGCCGCTATGCATGCAGTAGTGCGCCCATAGCCCCAAACGGGTACTCAGGCAAAACAAACCCACCAAACCCAAACAGCGGGTCAGGAGCGGTCTTGGTCAACCAAAAATCGCCAAAACCAGCACCAAAAGATTCCGTGGTGCCTGACAGTGCGTATCCTCCATCATTAGTTTGAATCAAACACTCTGCCCGATCATTGCCTGTTCCGCCGTAGGTTTGACTCCACTGTACTGTACCTGCCTCATCCGTCTTAACCAACAAAAAATCACTTCCGTCACCCAAATATCTGTGGCCTGCTATTGCGTATCCGTCGTCGCTAGTCTGAATCACGCATTTTGCGCCGTCATAGCCTGTGTTCCTCCGTAGGTCTGATTCCATTGGGTCGTCGGTGCATCTGATGCGGCGGCGAACCCAAAACCAGCCGCAGCCAAAAGCAAGCCCGAAAAAAGCAGCCCAACCAAAACAGCAGCCCTAAACAGCCTTCTCCATGGCGGTAAATCATTCAGTTTAGCTCTTAAAAAATGTTGATTCATGCCTTTTCCTCTCTCCTTTCTCACATTACAATCATGAAGACCTGTCCTGCTTAATAAAATTGGGGGGTGACCTGATTCGTGTTATATGCCCAGCATGAGAAGAGCCAAGACAATGAGGTTCATGCCGCCATGCGCCGTCGCAGAAGCCACATAACCCCAACGATGGTAAATGTAGCCTAAGGCAAGTCCACTAACGAAGGCGGCAATTGTGTACACTCCTGCGGGGTCAAAATGGAACAGCCCAAACACCACAGCCGAAACCGTAACTGCCACGGCAAAGGCGTATTTGGGGTTTGTGCGGTTTAGGTTTTTGAAGAGTGAGTTCTGTAGAAAACCCCGAAACGCAAATTCCTCGCAGACGCCCGCTAAACCCAGCGACAGAGCCACGGCAATTAGCCCTGTTGGGGTGGCGCTGAGCCCTGTGAGCAGCTCATTGGACTGCTGGACGGCTGCGCTTTCACCAAAAACGGCGGTTAACACGTTGGTGGATGCAACGTCGATTAGGAGCAGGATAAGTGCACAGCCCAAACCTATGGTTAGCAGTTTTGGGTTGAAGTGTATACGAGCGTAGCTTTTGATGTCTATCCGCTTCATCAGCAGATACGTGAGGGGCACGGCAAGAATGGCCAACTCACCAACAATGAGGGCGATTTCGGAGCCCACCGTAAGTTGAAGTGCAGCACTCAAAAACACAGAAACAAAAAAGGTCGCAAAAATAACTAAAGCAGCCTCAAAGTTGGGCACGGCGGTAAGTTTTTGGGTTTCCACAGAGCTACCTCTCATAAGTCTGCTTGTTTGCAAACTAAAAGGGTTTCCCCAACTCCCCTTCCAACAGCCGCCTATGCTTGTTTAAGATACCACTGTGCAAATTTGCTGACGGCTTGCGCACGATGCGAAACTGCATTCTTCTCTTCAGGAGTCATCTCGGCAAATGTTTTGCTGCTTGCGTTGGGCTGAAAAATGGGGTCAAACCCAAACGCCGACTTAACATCCACTGCCCGTTCTTGTGTGGTTATTTCTCCTTGAGCTTCACCAGTAAAACATGTTATCTGACCTGTTTCGCTGTCACAATACGCGATGGCGGAGCGGAAAGTGGCTTTTCTGTCCTGCACGTTTTCCAGAAGTTTTAGTAGTCCCCGGTTTCCGACGGTTTTGTACACGTACGCTGCGTATGGTCCTGGGAACCCCTTCAGGGCGTCCACAAACAGCCCTGCATCCTCAACAATTATGGGCAGATGGCAACGTTTGTAGGCGTCTATGGCGCTTGCAGTGGCAATTTCTGTTAAGCTGTCACTTTGAATTTCAACTGCTTTGGCTCGAAGCATGCCTGCGGCTAAGCCGTGTTTTGCCAGCACGACTCGTGCTTCGTTAAATTTGTGTATGTTTCCTGTGGCAAAGAAAACCACTTTTCCTTTTAATTTAAAACTCACATTCCCACCTGCTCTGCCTCTTGTTGCCTGTCAGCTATATAGCGGCCTCTTTTTTCTATTTCCCTTATCTTATCTAAAACCCTTGCTGTTCCATCCGCCCCCAACACAGCTTCATAGCCTTCAAGAACCGCCCAAAAGCAAGCATCCGCGACTTGGAAGTGGGTGCTCTGCAGCGCCCGCCTAAACAGATGCAAATCCACCCCGCGAGCTTCCAACTCCACGTTTTTTTCGCCTAACCCAAAGTCCACCAAGAAAACCCTGCCTGCCTCGGTTAAAATCATGTTGGAGGTTGTTAGGTCGCCGTGAATTACGCCGTGGCTGTGGAGTTTGCCGATTAACGTGCCGATGTCCACGCACAACTGGTGCCTGCTGGCGTCTGAAGTCGTGTCCAGCATCTGCTTGACCTGCTGCCCCGCAACGTACTCCATCACTACCGTCGCGTTCTCTACATCAACCAAGAAAATCGTCGGTGTTGAGACTCCTGCGCGTTTTGCCTCATGCATCAACTGCGGTTCATGGACGGTGCGGTAGCGGCGAATCGTCAAATCCAACTGTTCGGGACGGTACTGTTTGGGTAGCCGCATTTTGATGACCACTTGCCTGCCGTGCCAGTTGGCGAGGTAGAGGCTGGCTTCGGCGCCCTTCTTGATAAGCTGCTTCTGCTGGGTCATGGCTGCTTCACCCATGGAACATCCACCTTGTCAACTCGCCAACGCACCCGCACAAAACTCTCCTCCACCGGAACCGACAAACCATGCGTATAAGCCAGCACCCCAGCCCAAGCAATCATGGCACCATTGTCAGAGGCAAACCTCTGCGGAACCACACTAAACGAAGCATCATGCTCCCCCGCGATGATGTCGAGCATAGCCTGCAGGCGCCTGTTCGCGGCAACCCCGCCCGTCAACAGAACCTCCCGTTTTTCGGTGTGCGCCAGCGCCCGCTCCGTAACCTCAGTCACCATCGAAAATGCGTGCTCCTGCAGGCTATAACAGACATCCTCAAGGCTAAAGGCTCCCTTTTGCAAGGCAGTCACGGCAGCCGTCAATAATCCACTTAGCGACAAATCCATCCCCTTCACCACGTAGGGCAGCGGAACCAGCCGTTTGCCTTTTGCGGCAAGCTGCTCCACCGCGGCACCCAAAGGCAGCCCTTTCTGGTTTTTGAGCCCGGCTTCCCGCGCAAAAACATCCAAGCAGTTGCCCAACGCAATGTCGAGGGTTTCGCCGAAAACGCGGTACCTGCCCGACGCAAAGGCGGTGACCATGGTGTTGCCTCCTGAAACATAAAGCGTCAGCGGGTCTTTTGCGCCGGTTTGGAGTTTGCCGATTTCGATGTGCCCCACCGAATGGTTAACCCCCACCAACGGAACCCCCAGATACGACGCCAACGCCCGTGCCACCGTAGCTCCTGTTCGCAGGCAAGGCCCCAACCCGGGTCCCTGAGCGAAAGCTATAGCGGTGAGGTCTTTGGGTTTCATTTTGGCTTGGCTAAGGGCTTGCGCGAGGACACTGTCGGCGACTTCTGCGTGGTGCCGTGCGGCTTCTCGTGGGTGAATTCCGCCTGTTTCCGGTATGTAGCCGTCTGAAACGTTGGCGAGGATGTCGCCTTGAAAGGTTGCGATGCCCACGCCAAAGTCGTCTGCTGTGGATTCGATGCCTAAACAGAAGCCTTCCCTGCTTTTGCCTGCGGTCATGTTTGTCTTTTCCTTATGTTAATTTGCCGTGTTTTTGGGGTACTCTTTTTATCTGGCAACTAGTGCTTATATAGTGTATTCACTGGATTGACCAAGATGCCAAAACGTAACGACTTAGAGCAGAAAGCCCTCCATTTTGTCATGAACACTGGCTACCAAGGCGTGTTGCAGTCTGAGCTGTGGCGAGAGTTGGGCGCCAGCAGCCGCGAGGGCAGTCGCGTCGCCATCAAACTGGAGGAGAAGGGGCTTATCCGCCGCGAAAAAGAACTTGAAGGCGGCAGATGGACCTACAGGCTTTTCCCCAAACGCATGCCCGCCAGCATCGAAACCATCGTGGACTGCCCCTGCCTTATGTGTCCTGACAACGCACGATGCGACCCTACCACGACGATTTCACCAAAAAGCTGCGAGCGGCTAACCGACTGGATTATACGGTTAGACCAACCTCCCGAAGTAGACCCCGCTTAACAACTAATTGAGGCTTTTTCTGTGGGCAAGACCAAGACCTGGATTAAAGAGCGTAAACAAGAATACTACTACAAAAAAGCCAAAGCCGAAAACTACCGCAGCCGCGCCACCTACAAACTTGCCCAAACCATCCAAAAATACCACTTCATAAAATACGGCGACATCGTCGTCGATTTGGGTGCGGCGCCAGGCGGCTGGATTCAGGCAGCCCGCAAAGTCGCAGGCAAGAAGGGCTTTGTTTTAGGCGTCGACTTAAAGCCTATTGAGCCTTTTGAGCAGCCCTACATTCGTACCATCGTTTTGGACATGACCGAACCCGACGCCGTAAATCAGATTCTGAGTTTCTTACCAACCAAAGCCGACGTGGTCATTTCCGACATGTCGCCCAACATTTCGGGCGTTTGGGAAGTGGACCAAGCACGCCAAATTGACCTTGCAACCAAGGCGCTTCATGTTGCCCAACAAATTTTGGGTGCCCACGGGAACTTTTTCACCAAAGTTTTTGAAGGCGACCTCTTCAAGGAGTACATGGATAAAGTCAAGGAGAGTTTTGAGGAGGTTAAGCTGATTAAGCCTAAGGCAAGCCGCGCTAAAAGCAGCGAAATGTACATCTTAGGGTTAGGCTTAAAATCTCCCGAAGCCCCAGAAGAAGGGTAAACCTAAATTCTTTAACACTCTTTCCTTGGTGGTGCTTGCTTTGAGGATTGTTGCAGCCGACTCCGCAGCCGCCTTACTGGACGAAAAATTCAACCCCACCCATCTGGTTGCTTCGGTGGCGGTGCTCGTTGAAGAGCCCTACAGGGAAGCCCACAACCGTCTATCCCAGCCCCTCTTCAAAGAAGTCGACGAAACCTACGACGTAATCGTAACCGAGGCGCATCTTTGCCAAGCTCTGCTCGAAACCACCAAAGCCGACGTGGTGCATTTGGATTCGACGTTGGGCGGCGTTCCCGTGGACGAGTTGTCCCCCGTGGAGCTGATAAACATGCGGCTCTCCAACAAGGCGCGGGCAAACCTGCTCAAAATCCTGCCCAAACTGCGGCGCACGGCAGGAGAAATCCGCCGAAAACACAACATTGAAACACTGGCTATAGGCAAAGAAAGCGTGGCGGTTCGAGTTGCAGAACTGACAGCAGGCTCCGAAGCCATCCTATATGCCGCCACAAAATCTGTGGAAGAGAAAAAGTCGCTATTGCTTGGGTTGCCTATCAAATGTACTCACAGCATCGCAGATGGCAAAGTTTACCTCCACTCCCTCATCGAGGCAGAGCATGATGTTAGAGGGTATGCGAACGATTTGGCTGGTGTTTTGGAGGAAGTGACGTTGATAGAGATGCTTAATCCAGTCGCAAGAGGCTTTCGAACATTAAAAATCAAACCCAAAACGTAAGACCCTATCCAGTTAGTTGTGGTCTTCAGTTGAATTTGCTCCCAAAAGCCATCAATAAACGAAAATGTTATTCGTTCCTGTTTCCAATTTGTTTCTGTAACCTTGCAATCCGAGTAGTTTTCTCGGGTTGGGTACAGTTATTCTTAAATATGCGTTTTATGTGGGTTAAGGTGCGATAAGTAAGGTAATTGACATGCCAAAGCAGGAAAAAGGAAAGTCACACAGTATTCGCCCAGTAAGCCGCAGACCGCCAAGCTGGTGCAAATACGAGCCAGAAGAAGTAGAAGCCTTCATCATTAAACTGGCAAAAGAAGGTCACAGCCTAAGCAGCATAGGCACCGTCCTGCGGGATCAATATGCCATTCCGCTGGTTAAACCCATCACGGGCAAAAGCATAAGCCAAACCCTCAAAGAAGCAGGTTTAGCTCCCGCAATGCCCGAGGACCTTAGCAACTTGGTCAAGAAAGCTCAACGTATGGCAGTTCACATGGAACGCAACAAAAAGGACTCCCACAACAAACGCAGCATGGTTATGATTGAAGCCAAAATCCACAAGCTCAGCCGCTACTACAAACGCAAAGGCGTGGTCCAAAAGAACTGGAAATACGTGGCAAAAATCGCCTCCATCGCCTAAACATATCCCTTTTCCCACGCGTAAAGCATATTTGCCGCCGCGCAAACTTCTCTTTTCCAAACTCAAAACCCGTAAGTGTGAACCATGCAGCAAAACCCTCACGCAGTTGAAGCCTTTTTGGCAGACGCCCAAGCAGCAGCCGAAGTCATTCGCCAAACTATCCAAAACGACGGCTTCATACACGTTTTTAGCCATCTGGACGCTGACGGCATCGCCGCAGCAGGCGTAATCGGCAGAGCACTTTTCAGGTTTGATGCACGGTTCCGCATCCGCATTACACAGTGGGTAGACGAAAAAATCATAAACGAAATCGTCGCCGACAAACCCGAACTGGTCATCCTCACCGATTTTGGCAGCGGCTACCTTGACCTGCTTAACGAAAAAATCCCCAACTTCAAAGTCGTCATCCTAGACCATCACCAAGCCGCAGGAACCAACCAAAACCCAAACTTCACCCAAGTCAACCCCCACATGCACGGCATGGACGGCGCAACCGAAGTAAGCGGCTCAGGCGTGGCATACTTTGCGGCACGGGCGCTGGATAAACGCAACACCGACTTAGCCCCCATTGCGTTGGTGGGCGCGTTGGGGGACATGCAAGACCGTTATGGACAGCGTGAGTTGGGCAGTTTGAACGCGCTCATCGTGGAAGATGCTTTAGCTGCCAAGCTGATAAAAGTCGAGAAAGACCTCACCTTCTTTGGCAGAGAAACCCGTCCCATCCACAGAACCTTAGCTTCCACAACCAACCCGTTTCTGCCCGGCATAAGCGGCGAAGAAGACAAAAGCCTTGCTTTCCTGTCAGCCCTCAAAATCCCCCTCAAGAACGGCGAACGCTGGCGCGCCCTAAGGGATTTAACGGAGGAGGAAAAGAAACGGCTCTGCTCAGCACTGGCAGAGTACTTGTTGTCTAAGGGGTTGCATTACGAAATTACTAACTTGATTGGTAACATTTACGTTTTAAGCACAGAGGAGCCCTGGACGCCTTTGCGGGATGCCCGCGAATTCGCCGTTCTCCTCAACTCCACTGGACGCATGGAAAGACCCAGCTTGGGCATTGCGGTTTGTATGGGTGACCGTGGGGCAGGCTTGGAGGAAGCCAACAAGGCGTTGGAGGATTACCGCAAAAGCATCAACAAATACCTGATTTGGGTTTGGGAAAAACCTGAAAGGCTGCGGGAACTCGAAAACATCTACGTGGTTAACGGTGAGGACTTTGTTAGCGAAAAAATCATCGGCACCATCTCCTCCATCCTTGTTAGCGGCTTGCCCAACGTGGAAAAACCCCTCATAGCCTACGCCAACGTGCCCGGCGAGGGACTGGCAAAGCTTTCTTCCCGAACCACCGACGTCGCCGTCCACAAAGGCGTCAACTTGGGCGTGGTGATGCGGCTGGCAGCGGAACCGCTGGAGGGCAAAGGCGGCGGACACAACATCGCAGCAGGCGGACAGGTGCCTTTGGAGAAGGCTGAGGAGTTTGTGAAAGCCGCCAACGAGTTGGTTGGGCGGCAGTTGCGGGGCGAAAACGTTGAAGGCGACAATTCGGCTTAACTACGCGGACGCAAAGTTGGCTTTGGCGGTTGCTGACGCGGTTGGTCCTGACAACTATGTGTCGCCCCCGGGGCTGACGGTGCAAACTCAACTTGACGGGGCAAGCGTGGTCACGGAGATTTGTTTGAAGGGCAAGCTCTCAACGTTACTATCCACCATTGATGATTTGCTGGAGAGTGCGTCTACCGCAGAGAAAACTTTGCGGACAGTACGAAAGGAGAGTTAGCCGTCTCTTTTTGTTTTTTGTGTTGTTTTTTTGTTTCTGGGGGTGCTTTGGGTTTTGCTTACGTCTTTTGCTGTGGCTAAATGTTTCTGTTTGACATGTTTGGTCATGGATTTGCTGGGAAAGGTATATCAGAAAACGCCCCTATTTTGCAGAAGGGTTTCATTATGCAGTTGAAGGTTTTGGAAGAGAAGTACCTGCTGCGCACAAGCGTCAACGAATCCGCCGAGCTCATCGAGAAAGCCCTAACCGAAGTTGGCTTACAAAACGTCACCGTCAAAAAGTTTGTGCCTCCCCGTTACCTGCTAATTCAGTACAGCCCCAGCTGGGTCGGCAAATCACTGGAAGTTGAGTTCCTGTTTACCCCAATTGAAGGTGGAACTGAATTGGCAATCAAATGGCCCTACACGCGTGATCTTCCTGAAACCGACGAAGCACCTTATGCGTTTCTCAAAGAGCAAGAGCAGGCTCGGCAAAAAATCGAGCAGTTGCTTGCGGATTTTAAGAAAAAAATCGGCGCCGAAGACCTGCCACGTCAAAACCAAAATTAAACCACAGCAAACTCCAACTGACCCTTCTTCCAGAAAGGGGGGCGGTGGACAACAGGCGCTGCACATCTCGCTCATCAGTCGCTTTCAAGGTTCGTGTCCTCAGGCATCCACTCTGGCCAGCCCTTAAGCCACTCTGGGATGTGAGCTTCCTTTACCCTGTCACAGACTGGAAAATACGCTTTCAGGTCCAACACCGGTGTTCCGTTGTAGGCGTCCATCCATGGCACTTTAATTATTCCTTTCTTTTCGTCTACTTCGAGAATTCTGCAGGTTGTTAGCGCGATGGGGTTGGGGCGGTATTCGGCTCGGCAAGCAAACACGCCTGTTAGTTTGTCGGCGTATGGGGGTGTGGTTGTGGTTTTGCTGCGGCTTTCTTTGTTGTCGTGTTTGTCTGCCCACCAAACTACGATTAGGTGGCTGAAGTGTTCGAGTTGGCGGAGTGCTGGGCGGAAGGGTTCGTTGACTTGGATGTTGAAGCCTTCTTTGGTTTTGCGTACTGACCCGATTGGGTTGACTTCGTATTTGGGTGTTTTTTCGGTCATTTTTATTCCTCAGTCGGGCTAGGTTTGGCACCATATTTAAATATACCTAAAAATATAGGTTTTATTCCTAATAAAAGTGAATAACCATGGAGCTTCAAGTCACAATCACCCCCGAACTAACCCTACAACTACTAGGATGCGTATACTACGGCGACCCCTTCCACCAAGCAAAAGAATGGGCAATCGAAAACGAAATCGGCAAACTCTGGCAACGATTCATGAACCTATGCCAAAAATACTCAAACCTCCTTGCTGGAATAAGCAGCCAACCCAACATCGGCTACGAAGTCCACATAGAACCAGAGGAATACTTAGCAACCCGAAAGTACTACGTGTTTGCAGGCGTCCAAGTCACAAGCATCCAAGAAATCCCTCTGGAAATGTTTGTCAAAGTCCTCCCCAAAACACGATACGCCACCTTCACCACCAAAGTCGCTGATGAAAAAACAGGGCTCTACGTGCTAAAAGAATGGCTGCCTCAAAACGGGCTGGAGCAAGCTTACCCCTACATCATCGAAGCATACAACGCAGAACGGTTTAGAGGCGTTGATGACCCGCAATCCGAAGTTGACTGGTACATACCCGTAAAGGAGAAGCCGCAACATGTCTTATGAAAAATCATCAACTGCGTTGGTGGAGTCCCTCAAAGCCTCCTTTTACGACATACTAAATATAACCAAAGCTCTGGGTAACGACAAACGCCTGCAAATCATAATATCCTTACTGCTGGGACCCAAATCGTTTGAAGCGCTCAAAGACGAAACCCTGCTGGAGAAAACCGCACTATCCAACCATCTGACCCTGCTGCTTAGGCACGGTCTTATTGAGAAACCTGAACACGGCAAATACCAAACCACCGCAGACGGGAAACTGTTTGTTAGAGCCATCGACATGGCTTACCTACAATCGGGGCATTGGAAGACGAAGCAATTGCAGACTTCGCAGGAGGGGCACTTCTCGGACCTGTTCATGGACACATTCTTTAACAGACGACGCTAACTGCAGCCAACCCCTATAGCTGATTACAATGCGGCTCTCGCCTTGGCTGGAAAGTCAACTTCTTTGGCTATCCAAAACCGCGACGTTTTTAACCCAGAAAGGTTAATTAGCCAAAATAATGTGTATTGTTGCGGCGCTTAAGCCATAAGCGACAAAAGCTTGCCCAGGTAGTATAGTTCGGTCTAGTATATGCGGCTGTCGCCCGCAGGACCCGGGTCCGAATCCCGGCCTGGGCGCCACTTCTCTTTATCTTGTCTTTAATGATTTTCGTTTCAATTGGAATTCCACGTAGTTGTCCTTTAATTTCCGTCAATTCCTTAAGGAAACTGAAAGCATCGCTTCACGGAGGCGTCTAAGTCACTTGAAGTACTTGTTGTATCTATTTTCACAGAACTGCCGATAATCCCCATATTTTTGGAAATGAGCGTAGTCGATGCTCTTTGTTGTGTCTCTTAGGTTTTTGAAGTTGTCGTTGGTTTCAAGCTGTTGACCAACCATTTTTGACTGCGCGTGCGTTATTTCTGATATAACCGACGCGAAGTGTATCGCATAAATGGTGTCTTCTTCGATTTCCATGTCCTGTGGGGTGAAAACGTTGAATAGTTGTAGTTTGAAACCTGAACCCGAGTATTCAGCATGAACCGAATCGTTTTCTTTTTTCAGTTTCACTGGAAGAAGCATGTGCCCCACAAACCACGATGCTGCATCAGTGATGGGTGTGCTTACTCCTTTTGGGCAGGCTGCCATCGTGTCGGCATTGAATTTCCAGTGAAAACCGCTACAAAAGTGCCTGATGACATCTTCTTTGTTTATTATCATTTCATCCAAATCGGTTTTATAATAAAAACAACAGTCTCGCAGCCTTCGAAATGCTGTGTCTAGCTTTGCCCCGCCAGCAAGGTCAATCATTTTCTGAAAATTCAGCGAGGGGCGGCGTTGCTGAGATGCGAAGTAGTGTGTTATCTTTTCTTCAGCTTCTTTGGTGATTGGGCATTGACAGCTGAGAAGTATTCGTAGTAATGCTTTGGCTGCTTCGGTTTCAATTTCTAAGGTCAACTTGCCAACAATCCTCCTAAACGTTTTTGCCGCAAACCCATATATAGGTGTTACTTTTTTTAAAAAAAGTAACACTGGGGATGTGTGGGCTATGACAAACAACGTTAAAGAACAATTCCATCTCAAACCCTTTGACTTAGCGCTAACTGCAATTATGGCAGCAACCAACTTTGTAATCTGTGCAACCGTTGCCCCTGCACTAAAAGTTGTAATACCCCAAGTCTTTCTTGGAGCATTAATCATGGTTCCTTTGGACCTCTTTTTCGCCTACACTACGTGGGCAATCACGCGCAAGAACATTTTCGTCCTGTACTTTCTCATCTTCGGCTTGCTCACTGTACCCACCACAATCTGGGGCAACACCCCCGGTATATTCAAACCCTTTCTCGGTTTAGCCATTGGATTATTACTGGACTTGCTGATAATGCGGCTAAACCCCCAAACTAGGCTGGCAAAGGTTACCCTGGCGGTCGTGTTTCCCTGCATTTTTTGGAGTTTAACCGCCATCGTTTGGTCGATTGCGGGGTTGCCCATCGTGCAGATTTTTCAAACTATGGTCACAAGTGCGCCCTTTCTTAATTCAATCGTGCCAGCAGGGTTCATTTCAACCTTTTTGACTCTGGCTTTGTTAACTATGCCTTCTTCTTTTGTTGCAATTACGGCAGCCGTTTCTACATCAAAAAGAGTTGAAAAGATTGTTCCCGTATCCACAAAACAGAGTTAGGGTTCGCCCTGCAGTTTTTCTGGTCAAGTGGGGCTGTTTTGTTGTGTGTTGCTGTTTTTGGGGTTTTGTGTTGATTTAGCGCAGCAACGCTAAAATAGTGCTACTAATTTTAAAAATAGTAACACCATGGCGAGTGAGTGCATGCAGGTAACTATCAACAAAAAAATAGTTCAAGTATCTAGTAACCTTTCAATCTTTGAAGCCATTCAATCTGCAAACGAAACTGTTTTAACGCCGCAGTTGGGCGACGCAAAAGACTGGATACCTAACAAGTCCTGCCCTTTGCTTGGACTTGCTGAAGTCGATGGGCAACTTGTTTCTTTATCTGCCCTGAAGAAACGTACCGCTCAGGACGGAATGTCAATCAATACCAATACGCCGCTAATCCAGCAGGAACTTGCAGGTCGGGCAGATTTACTTACTGACCAGCATGAATGCTTTTTCATGCGGGAATGGCAAAAAAAGATAGCCGTTGAAGGCATCAACGCTGGGTTAATCACTCAAGAAGAGTATGACGGTTTTTCTTTCTCGACGCGAGGCGCTACCCCCTCGATTGTTCATGACCCCAATCGATGCATCCGTTGTAAATCCTGCGTGCAAACCTGCAGGCTACAAGGTGTAGAAGCGTTAACATTTGATGAAGAAAAAGGCGTAATAGTCGACGAAGAACGTTGCGTTAGATGCGGACAATGCATCCTTCACTGCCCCATGGGCGCATTAGCCACCAGAAACGTACTGGCTGACTTCTTACAATGCGAAAACTGCGCCTTCACTGAACCACTAAGTGCCATGCGCGAGTCCGATGACACCTTTGAAGCGTGGACCCTGCTGAAAAATCCCCAAACCTTCTGTGTTGCACAATTTGCACCCGCCATCCGCGCTTCTCTCGGGGAAGAGTTTGATTTTCCTCCAGGAGAATTGGTTACTGGAAAAATTTATGCGGCTCTTCGCCGATTAGGTTTCAAAAAAATCTGGGATACAAACTTCGCTGCAGATTTAACCATCATGGAGGAAGGCAGCGAATTCATTGACCGTTTAACCAACGGAGGCGTCCTGCCGCTTTTCACCTCTTGTTGTCCAGCGTGGATTCGGTTTGCCGAAAGATTCTATCCAGAATTATTGCCTCATTTGTCTACTGCAAAAAGCCCACAGCAGATGTTTGGCGCGGTAGCTAAATCATTTGGCGCAAAAACACTGGGCGTCAATCCCCAAGACATGAGGGTAGTTTCCATTATGCCCTGCACTTCAAAGAAGACTGAAGCAAAGCGCCAAGAAATGACTGACGCCTCAGGGTATTGGAACGAGCACGGGGAACAAAGCGTTGAAGAAACATTCCAAGATGTCGATTTGGTGCTTACGGCAAGAGAATTGGCGCGTCTCCTCAAGATAGCGGGAATTGATTTGCGTCAGATGCCTGAAGAAAACGCTGATTCCCTTTTGGGTAGCTACACCGGTGCCGCTCCAATCTTTGGCAGAACCGGCGGCGTTATGGAAGCAGCACTTAGAACCGCCCTTACTTTGCTTACCGGAAAAACCCCCGCTGCTCTTGAGTTTGATGATTTAGCCACCATGGATGGGATAAAGCGCGGTGAACTTTCGGTCGGCGGCAAAGTTGTGAAAGTTGCGGTTGCTCATGGTCTGGAGAATGTGCGCAAAGTTTGTGAATCAGTTCTTTCGGGCGGAGAGTTCTCGAAGTATCACTTTATTGAGTTCATGGCGTGTCCTGGGGGATGCATCGGCGGCGGAGGGCAACCGTTACCCACAAATGTATGCACCCGAAAAGCGCGTACAGCTGGATTGAACCGCGATGACAGAGAAGTGTGCGAGTTGCGGATGAGCCATGAGAACCCCGAGATTAAAGCGTTATATCAGACATTTCTAAGAAAGCCTCTCAGCCACACTGCACATCATCTGCTGCACACAAGTTACTCTGCGGTCAAACTAGCACCAAAGACAAATAACAGTTAACCAAGACCCGAAGGAAAACCTTTTCACCCTTTTTTTGACCGAAAGACTTAACAAACTCCCAAAAACCCCCGTTCTTGTTTGGCGGTTAAATGACGGATACCCACAGTGCTGTTACATGCGACAACTTGGTTAAGGTTTACAAAGATAGCAAAACCCGTGCGCTGGACTCCGTGAGCTTTTCTGTTCCTTCCAAGGGTATATTTGTTCTCATCGGCAGGAACGGTTCAGGCAAAACCACCTTGGTGCGGATTTTAGCCACCGAACTTGAACCCACCTCAGGAGCAGCCTTTGTCAACGGCATTGATGTCATGAAACAGGCGCAGCAGCTTCGAGAGAAAATCGCCATCGTACCCCAAGAGGCACGCCCCGTGCCTTGGATGACCCCCTACCAGACGGTGCTTTCCTACCTGCTTTGGCGCGGATTTGGGTATGGCGAGGCAAAACAGCGGGCACGGGAATGGTTGCAGCGGCTGGGGCTTGGCGAGTGCAGCAACACTTTGAGCCGTTCGCTTTCGGGTGGAATGAAGAGAAAGGTTTCGGTTGCGACGGTTCTTGCTTCTGAGGCAGAAATTGTTTTCCTTGACGAGCCAACTACGGGGCTTGACCCGATTTCCCGAAGAGCCCTCTGGGACCTCCTCAAAGAAACCGGAAAAGAGCGTTTTACCTTTCTTACCACGCATTATCTTGAGGAAGCCGAGGCACTTGCCGACTACATTGGCGTGTTAGACAAGGGCAGGCTCATCCGCATCGGAACTTTAGAGCAGCTTAGGCAAAGCGTGAAGTACAATTACAGCATAAAACTCCTCTTTCAGCCCCCGCAAGGTTTTCTTGGGCAATTCAGCGGAGAAATGTTAACCGAAGATGGGTTTGTGCGAATTCTAACCCACGAAGAAGAAGCGTTCCGCATCGCACGGGCACTCTCCAAAGGCACAGGCAAATTCACCATCAACCCGATTTCGCTTGATGACATCTTCTTTTATCTAATCAGCCAACAAGAAGGAGAAGAATAACAGGTGCCAAACACCGCGCAGGGTTCAACGCAGAAGCGAAGCAAGTTCAGTCAGATTCTTGCAGGCGTGCTTGTAAACTCCATTTATGAAATGAAAAATTACCCCGTGGTTTTGATTAACACGGTTTTGGCTCCCTTCTCGTTTCTGTTTTTAATTGTGCTGGTGAGCCGCGGAAGCCTGATTGGACCAGCAGTGCAAGGCGCATTCATCATGACCGTTTTCCAGAGCGGCATGTCAATCCAAACCGACTTGGCACATCTAAAAAACGACTTCAAACTTCAGGACATGGTGGTTAGCTCTCCGACTTCTTGGGTTACTTACATGTTTGGAATTGCCTTGGCAGAAATCGTCTACTCACTTCCCGCTTTAATCGTGCTGAGTGTGCTGGCGTATTTCTTTCTAACCCTGAGTTTGGCGGGAATTCTGCAGTTCGTCGCGGTGCTGGGTTTGATGTTTCTGGTTTCCATCGCAATCGGCTACACGCTCTCCACCTTCTCCAGCGACATCGTGCAAAGCTTTGCCTTCTCAAGGCTTATCTCTACGCTTTTCTCAACAATACCCCCAGTGTATTACCCCATCACCTACATTCCGCTGCCCTTCCGGTACCTTGCATACTTTTCCCCCACGACGTATGTCGCTGAGATTGCTCAAAACGCCGCGGGGTTTTTGCAGGTGCCTTCTTGGAACATTATTTTGGACTGGATAGTGCTGGTTGTTTTGGCGGTGACGCTTTTTTTGGTTGCCAAAACTAAGGCGCGGTGGAGAGAAATCTGACACGAAAAACCATAAAGGCAATTCTTGCTGATTGTTACTTGTGGTGACAAAAATGAGTGAAGTAGTTAAAGTTGTGGGTTTAACTCCTGAAAACTATCGTGAACTCGGGTGCCCTTGTTTTTTAAATCCAAAACATCCCGCGCATCTAACTAAGCTGGAGTGGCTTAAAGACCGTTTTGCGGAAGGCTTCACCATCAAGTCGCTTTACGCCGAAAACCAAAAGCGTCCCATAGGCTTCATTGAGTATGTTCCGGGCGAGTTTGCGTGGCGCGCCGTTGACGCCCCAGACTACCTGTTTATTCACTGCATTTGGATTAGTCCCAACAAGTACAAAGAACAAGGCAACGGTTCACTGCTGGTTCAGGAATGCATCAACGATGCCGCGGCACAGGGAAAAGCAGGCGTTGCTGTGGTGACAAGTGAAGGACCGTTTATGGCGTCTAAGGCTTTGTTTTTGAAAAACGGCTTTGAACAGGTGGCACAAGATGACCATTTCGAGTTGATGGCAAAAAACTTGAAAGCTGATTGTGGTTTGCCCAAGTTTAAGGATTGGCGAACAGAGCTAGCCAAGTACATGGGATTAAATATCGTATACTCCAACCAATGCCCTTGGGTAGCAAGGTCAATAGATGAAACAGTTGAGATTGCAAAAGAAAAACGCTTGGACCTCAAAGTAACCGAGCTTAAAACCGCCCAAGACGCTCAAAATGCGCCCTCCATTTACGCCACCTTCACCTTGATTTATGACGGAAAAATCTTAGCCGACCACTACATTTCCAGCACACGTCTCTTAAGCGTCCTAAAGAAAGAGCTGAAACTGATTTAGCAGCCTTGAAAAATTGTTGACGAAAAGAAAAGAAGAGTGGGTTAGTGGATTTTCTGCTTTTTCCCTTTAGTGTAGATTACGAAGGCTGCGGCGAAGGCTGTGACTGCGCTGAGGGCACCCAGAATGGATTCTGGAACCACGGTTATGTATCCGAGTATGCAAATGTTGGTGGATGTTGTCAGCTGGAAGCATGGTGTAACTGCTATTAGGTCTTGGTTGTTTTCACTGGTTAGATCTAAGAATTTTTGAACCCAGACGCCCTGTGTTGAGGCTTTGACTTCGATGGTTGAACCTAGTTGAGTGTCTGCGGGGACGGTGACGGCTACCTGAACTCTGCCTTGGCTGTCAGTGAAGGCTTCTGCGGGTGTGACGTAGGTTGAGTTTAGCTCTGTGTTTGATGCTCCATTGTTGAGTGTGACTGTGAACTGCATCTTAACGTTGGGGCGTGGGACACCTGTTGAGTCTTCAAGCTGCGCTGTGAACACTATGGTTTGTCCTGCATTGCCCTGAACGGACCCGCCGTCAGTGGGTATCGGGGAGATCCAGTTGAGTACGTCGCCTTGTCTTACCCCATCTTTGCCTGTGGCGGCGGTTGCTTGAGCTTCACCTGCGCTGTATATGCTTAAGTCCATCCATGATGGTGGCGTGTAGCTTGGGTCAAGTAGTTTCCAGATGGAAATCTGATTTGTGGCGGCGGCGTTGTCGGTTGAGGGAGTGTTCCATGAGAGTATGTAGCTGATTGCCCTCCATGTTGCCGTGTCTGGTGCCATTGTTGCCGTGGCAGAGTAGGTGCTGCCTATATCGACCGTCCGGTCAGGGTGCATGCAGTATGACATGGTTGACTCGGTTTGAGCGCCTAATGTCACGTCGATTGGGATTTGGCCTACCCAGTGACCACTAGATGAAACGCCCAATGCGCCGTTTGCACTGTTATTTGGGTCTTTTATGTGGACTGAATATGGTGCAACGGCGAAGGCGAAGGTGCTCATCATCAAGACAAGCAACCCCAACAATAATGCTGAAAGCATTACTTTATTTTTCATTTTAATACATCTACCTGCGGTTTGGAATCACAAGTCTCAAAAATTGATATAAGTAAAACTTCCAAATTCACAATGCGTCCAACCTCGACATATCCACATATGCACAACGGTAATTGGCATGGTTGGTTTTGGTTTTTTGTGCGGAAAGAATATGAGAACACACCCAACTATCATTTGTAGGCATGACTTTGCTTCAGAAACCCCGTAGTGCATCCGCTTCTTCGAACGCAAACAATTGGTTACTGGATGTCATACGGCAAGTTAATCACTCCGCGTTGGATAACAACCAAATCGCCACATCAACCCGCCAAAGCAGCCTATGCGTCTTGTGCAAAGGCGCACGGAACCTATGCGGCAAAAGCCGATGCCCCCTCATGGTCAAAGTTAACTCTTACCTCAAAAGCGTCCCCCTGCTGGGCAGCGAAGACATCGACGGCGCCTCCCCACCCAGCGTATTCATTGGCAGAATCGGCTACCCCAACGTCTACGTCGGACCCCTCGTGCCCCCCATTCACGAAGACACCCGCCTCTTTGACTTGCCAGAGCATTGGTTTGGCAAATCCATAGACGAAATCGTCGGGTTCCGCAGCCTGCTGGTCCGCGGCAAACACCGCGTCCACGTACAAGAATTCTCCACGGCGGGCAAAATCATGGAGCAGACCCGCGAGTTGGCGTTAGCCGACAACAGTGTCGATTTGGAGCTTAACCTCACCAAGAAACCGCGCGGCAACATTACCTTGGATGATGATGTGCAGCCGTTTGGTCCCTCCGCGCCCATCCGCGACCTGCATGTGGGCAACTCCCGTTTCAATCAACATGTGGAAAAAGCCTTCTACGACACCGACCTGAAATCCACAACGGCAGTACAGGAACTTTACCGCCGCGGCGTGTTGGTGAGCCAAATCCAAAAAGCCTTCAGCGTCGGCGCATTTGGGGTGGAGAAGAACCGGCGGTTGGTGCCTACCCGATGGAGCATAACTGCCGTAGACGACATCATTGGTAAGAGCCTTGTGGCGCAGGTGAAGACTTTCCCCGAAATCAACGAGTACCGCGTCTACGAATCCGTCTATTTGGATAATGTGTTTGAGATTTTGATGTTGCCTGCCGCTTGGAGCTACGAATCCATGGAGGCATGGTACCCTGGAACCACTTGGAACCCTAACGGCGCCAACGTGGTTGTCTACAGCGACGCGGAAGGCAACAACGGACGAACCACCTATGCGCAGATTGGCGGATGCTACTACAGCGCGCGGCTAGCCACCTGCGAGCAACTCATCAAGGAACGCCGCCAAGCCACCGTCGTGGTCCTGCGGGAAGCCCGCCCCGGCTACATCATGCCCATGGGAGTGTGGCAAGTCCGCGAAAACGTGCGAAATGCTATGCGGCAAAAACCCCTCAAATTCAACACCCTTGCGCAGTCGCTTCAACATGTTAGTGGCAAGTTGGAGATTCCGATGCAGCAGTGGATTGCTCAGGGCAAGCTGCTGCGGCAGGAGCTGTTTCAGAAGCGCATAAGTGACTTCTTCGGCAGCAACTGATGGTCAGCTTGTTTGGCTGAAAAAGGTTTTTCGACCTCCCCTCTATAGGTTCTGCATAGATATGCTATTAGCATCCAAATAGGTCGATGGCGGTACTTCTCTATAGCGTAATTCTGGTTCTTTGGCAGCAACTGAAAGGGCTTAACAAACGTACACACAACCTTTTTTTAAAAAAGGAGGGTGTTCCCTCATGTAGCCACATAGCCTTAAATGCCAAGGGGAGTCACCTAGCGTAGGTTTTAGAGGCTGTGCTTCTTTGAGTGGATGTTTTTGAGGCTAGGTGACCATGGAATAATTGGAAATCTCAACACTTGTGCGATAATAAATCGAGACGGGAATGTTGATTGGTGCTGTTTTCCCAACCTTGAATCGCCCAGTGTTTTCGCTGGAATTCTTGACAGCGAGAAGGGTGGGCGCTTTGTTATTCAGCCCAATCATATGTTTCAGTCAGCCCAGAAATATCTGAAGAATAGCAATGTTTTGCAAACCTACTTTTTTTCGTGGTTTGGAAACGCAAAACTAACCGATTTCATGCCCATCCAGACTGCAAGGGCTGAGAAACACCTGCGTCAAGCGATATATAGAAAGTTGGAGTGCCTTTCAGGGGGCACGGTTTTCAAAGTAGAGTTTTCACCCAAATTTGATTACGGCAGGGGACAAACAAATCTGAGATTACTTGAAAATGGCGCTGAAGCCTCTTACAACTCGCACGATGAACATATCTTCCTTTATTCGCCATACCGTTTGTCGTTATTTGGGGATATGGCGGTTACTCAATTTCGTCTTAAACGTGGGGAAAGCGTCTGGTTCTTGCTCAGATACAATTTTGACCACAGAGACGACGATGCTGAATGCGCTCAGGCGTTTGATGAAACTCTTACCTACTGGCGAACTTGGGCGCGTGAACGTGAAAGTTCTGCTGAGGTTCTTTTTCATGGCAGATGGCGGCAGGCGGCTATTCGTTCTGGCTTGATTTTGAAATTGTTAATGAATGATGAAACGGGGTCTATTGCTGCAGCGGCAACCACCTCTATTCCTGAAGAGATTGGCGGGACTCGTAATTGGGACTACCGATTCAATTGGGTCCGAGATGCATCTTTCACGATTCAAGCTCTTTACCATCTGGGGCATCCAGAAGAGGCAAAAAAACACCTATTATGGTTCACTAACGTCTGTAAACAGCATGAAGACCCTGCTGATATTCAGCCCTTGTATGCACTAAACAATCAAAAAGGTCTAACGGAAGAGGAAATCTACTCTTTAGCTGGGTATAGAAACTCCCGTCCAGTGCGTGTTGGCAACAAAGCCTCACACCAGATACAACTGGACGTATACGGAGAGTTAGTCAACGCTTTCTATGAAACTACCCGTTACGGAATGACCCTGTCAGAAGACGATTGGGCTTTCGTAAAAAAGATAGTTGAACATGTACGCAAAAACTGGAACACAAAAGACTCAGGCATATGGGAAGCTAGATCTGAGCCCAGACACTACGTTTACTCCAAGGTGATGTGTTGGGTAGCTTTGGATAGAGGCGTACGCATAGCTGTGGCACACAATTTTGAAGCTCCACTTGACGATTGGAGAGCAACAATGGATGAAATAAAAACGGCGGTTCTGCAGAATGGCTTTAGTGAACAATTGAACAGTTTTGTTCAATCGTTTGGCTCACAAGACCTTGATGCAACTGGGTTGCTTTTGCCAATAGTGGGTTTTCTGCCAATTGATGATCCAAAAATTCAAGGAACCATAAAAACAATCATCGAAAAATTAGGGGGAACAGACAACTTGCTTTACCGATATCTCAACGATGACGGGTTACATGGTAGGGAAGGTAAATTCTTTTTATGCTCTTTTTGGCTGGTGCAAGCGTTGTCTCTTTCTGGCAGAGAATTAGAAGCTGAGAAAGTCCTCTTCAGCATGCTAAAGTACGTGAGCCCAACTGGCTTGATATCTGAAGAAGTTGAAACCGACACAGGAGAACTTCTCGGAAACTTTCCTCAAGCGTTTAGCCATATTGGCCTGATTAACAGTTTAATCTATTTGTACCGAGCCCAAGGGGCGTCGCATAAATTAAGCCTCATCGGCACAGAAGAATTTAACACTCTGCTAATTTAGTGAATGTTTCCGAAGTACTCTAAGAAACTTGTACGCTTCAGAATTTATCATCGTATCCGCAGCGTGTTATTTGACCTGCTTTTCGGGGGCTTGTATGTTTCGTTCGCGGTACTTCTCCATGGCGTAATTGACGATTTCCTTGGCTTCTTTGGCGTTTTTCCAGTCCCGCGTTTTTGCCCACTTGTGCGGTTCCAGCCGCTTGTAGGTTTCAAAGAACTCCTGAATCTCCACCAACTGATGCTGGTGCACATCGTCGATGTCGTGGTAACCTTCAAATCGTCGGTCGCTAACCAGCACTGACAGAATCTTGGCGTCTAAGCCTGCTTCATCCTCGATTATAAGCGCGCCGATAACCCGCACCTTCACAACACAACCCACGTTAAGCGACGCGAAGCTGAGCACCATGATGTCGAGGGGGTCGCCGTCGTCAAACCATGTCTGGGGCACAAACCCGTATTCCACGGGGAAAACCACCGACGACGGAATAATCCTGTCCAAAACAAAGGCTTCCCATTCTTTGCTGTATTCGTATTTGTCTCTGCTTCCGCTGGTTACTTCGATGACCATGTTTAGCAGTTCGGGCGGTTTGTCGCCGGCTGGCAAATCCTTCCAGAAGTTCATATGTATCCTCTGAAGGAAAAAGAGGCGACAGGGTAATTAAATTTTCTCGGCTGAAACCTGCGGCTTTTTAGGCGCAAAAAAGCTTTCCAGCTTGGTTGTGCCTGTTTTTTTGAGAACTTCCGCACAGGTTTTGGGGTCCAATGGTTTGTACTCGAGCCCCAATGTGACCAGCATGCGTTGCACATCTTTGCCCAGACTGGGCGCAACCAGCACAGCACGCACTTCACGGTTCACCTTCGCCTTGATGGGTTCAATGTACTTTGCGAGTTGCAGGGCGGCGTCTTTAGAGGCGTTTTTACGTTTAACTTCCACGATGACGAGTTTACCGTTTTTGTCCTCGCCATAGATGTCCACAAACCCTGGCTCCACATGTTTTTCCCAGCTAATCGGCTTAAACCCCTCCTCAAACAATTCAGGCTTAAGCAGGATGGCGCGGTGCATGTCGTCTTCGGTTGCGTGCAGCAAGAAATCTCCTGCGTCCTCCAAGTTGAGGGCGGAAACCATGAAGATGGAGGTGAATTTTACGCGGACGTTTTCGCGGGGTTTTTGGCGTACACCGTGAACTTCGAGTTCGCCGTCTTTTTGTTGGACGTGAAAGACGCTGCCGGCGGGTTGCCAGTTGACGGGTTCGTAGCCGACGGGGCGATGCACCAGCAGGGAACCATCTGATTTGATAATGACAAGACGCTCGCCGGGTTCCAGTGTGGATTTGGCGCGTCCACTGTAATGTACATTGCAGTTGCCTGCAACCACGAGGGTACGCCTCTGGGCAAGTGCCTTCTCGATTGTGGCTGAAGCTTCGGCAAGGGTGGGGTTTACTTGTACGTCTGCGTTGGAGGGTTGCATTTGTTTGACCAAACAGTTTTAGAAGCGGCTATTGTACATAAGACTTCTGAAGGTTTCGCTGTGAACAGTTGGAGACAGAAACGTTCGGTCATGCGGCGCTACAACCTCACTATCCAGATGTACGATGACCGCTACCGCCAAGAGCAAGAAGCCAAATACCACGCCGCCCTTCAAGACCTAACCCTCCAAAGCGATAGTTGGTTTCTGGATGTCGGTTGCGGCTCAGGCCTATTTTTCCGTTATGTTGCTGGCTTCGCTAAAGAAGTGGTTGGGGTGGATATTTCCCGTCAACTGCTGCTTCAAGCCCAACAACGCGCCAAACCCTACGGAAACGTTGCCGTGGTTTTGGCTGACGCAGACCATTTGCCTTTCAAGGCGGACGTTTTTGGTTTCGTGTTTGCGTTTACGGTTCTCCAAAACATGCCTAAACCTGTGAATACGCTTAAGCATCTGCAGTCTGTGGCGGCAAAAGGTGCCTGTTATGTGGTCACGGGGCTTAAGGGGGCGATGTCTTTGGAGGTTTTTGGGGGTTTTTTGGAGGCGGCAGGTTTAACAGCCGTCGGTCTTCGGGACGATGATGTGCTTCGTTGTCATGTGGTTAGATGCGTCCAACGTTCTGTTTGAGCCGTTCTGTTTTTCTGTGCATCTTCCTTTTTTCCTGATGTATCGTGCGAATGCGGTTGTTTTTCAAGCAATATTTATATCATCAGACCCCCACTCAAGCCTTCTAATAGACAGCTTAGAGCGTAGAACAAGCTCTGTTCGGGCGCATCTCGTCTATGATGGTGGAACAAGATATATGCCGTTCAAAACTCAAAAACTCGACACGGCAGATGCTCTTACGCTAGAGTGGATTTTGCAAGTTAAAAACTACAAATTAACCCTTGACAAGAACCTCTGTGTAGGCTGCCAAATCTGCAGTTTAGCCTGCCCAAAGGGCGCTATAACCGTCACCAAACAGCCCAAGGTTGCAGGCGAAGCGGCAAAGAAAGCTAAAGTGGACATTGACCTTTCTAAATGTAACTTCTGCGGCATATGCGCTGTAACTTGCCCCTACGGAGCCATAAATGTCACTTTAAACGGCAACTCCAATCTCCCCGTCGTGGACAAAGAAGGTTATCCAGAGCTTATTCGCGACATCAAAATTGGCAATCACAACTGCCCCAAAGACTGCGTTGCATGTGTCGAAGCGTGTCCACTGGGGCAAATCAAAGTTTCCAAAGTTACCTACGACGGAAAACCCGTGGAAAACTTAGATGACCTCCCCCCCAACCAAAGACGCCACGTGCAGGTAATTGTTGACCTCCCCAAAGATAAATGCCCAACCTGCCGCGTCTGCGAGTACAAGTGCCCCGAGGGCGTCATCAAGATGCGAAAAACTTTCGAAGGCAAAATCGCCATCGACACAGAAAAATGCCCTGAAGGCTGCCACGACTGTGTGGACGTCTGCCCAATAACAGGCACTCTGACGGTTGGAGACGACGGCAAAGTCATAGTCAACGAAGCCACCTGCACCTACTGTGGTGCCTGCAAGGTGGTTTGCCCAGTGGATGAAGCATTGTCGCTTAAACGCACCAAAGTTTTACACAAACCCATTCACTCAGGGGCTTGGAACAAAGCGCTTGAACGCCTCACCTCACCCGTGGACTGCGTCAAAGAACTCAAGGCAACTAGCGGAAGAAACGCCCAAAAAATGATATGCAGACGTTTCACTACCGAAGAGGTCATCAGATAAGCAAACAAAAACCCCCCACCCCAAGTGCCTGCGTAGCCGCCCTCGTGCACTGGTGCTACGGCGGTTTACATCGCTGGTACTACGCATGTTCCTACTGTTATTGAATGTCCAAAACCGTCGTCTTTCTCAAGGAAAACCGCTACAATAATGCTTTCCATGTTTTTTATGCAGCATTTTTCCATTAAGTTTTAATTTCAAACTGGTGCACTTTTCAAGCAATGCTTTTATATATCGCACGACGCTAAAGCCATTGTTTCCCAGATAAGGGAAGAGTATAAACAAGAATGGTTATCGAGAAGGTTGTATAATGAGCAATCCAGAAACACAAAAACCATCTGAAGCCTCCAAACTTGCGGAAACCCCGCGTGTGGGAGTCTTCGTCTGCCACTGCGGTTTAAACATCGCTGGAACGGTAGACGTTAAACAGGTAGTTGAATACGCTAAAACAATACCTGACGTTGTCCTCGTAAAAGAGAGCCGATACACCTGCGCTGACCCCGGACAAGAAGAAATCAGAAAATCCATAAAAGAACACAACTTGAACCGCGTGGTTGTTGCCGCTTGCAGCCCAAGGATGCATGAGCCGACATTTCGGAAAACCGTAAGTGAAGCAGGGTTAAACCCCTTTGTGTTCGAAATGGCGAACATACGTGAGTTCGCTTCGTGGTGCCATCCTAATACTCCCGAAGAAGCCACAGCAAAAGCAAAAGATACGGTGCGAATGGCTGTGGCAAAAGCGCGGTTACTTAAGCCTCTCGCAACCATGGAGGTTCCTGTAACTAAAAACGCCTTGGTTATCGGCGGAGGCATCGCCGGCATCAACTCCGCTTTAGATTTGGCAAATATGGGTTTCAAAGTTTACCTTGTCGAGAAGAACTCAAGCATAGGAGGTCACATGGCTCAACTCGACAAGACTTTCCCAACTCTGGATTGCAGCATATGAATTGAAGGCCCTAGGATGGTCGAGGTATTACGCCATCCTAAGGTCGAAGTAATCTCAAACGCTGACGTCCTCAGCGTAGAAGGTTTCGTAGGCAACTTCAGAGTTAAAGTTCGCAAGAATCCACGATACGTCATTGAAGACAGATGCACCGGCTGCGGAGAATGCAAAGACGTCTGCCCAATCGAGTACCCCAACGAGTGGGACCTCAACTTAGGTGTCAGAAAAGCCATTTCCATTCCGTTTGACCAAGCAGTGCCTCTTGTCTACTCGATAAACAAGGATTACTGCATCGAGTGCTTCAAATGTATAGATGCCTGCGGTACACGCCGAGCCATTAACTTTGACCAAGAACCCGAAGAAATCGACTTGGACATTGGGGCAATCATTGTAACAACTGGTTGCGATATTTATCAGCCTGTGGAGGACGCTAGGTACGGCTATGGAAGATACGATAACGTACTTACAGCTTTAGAGTTTGAGCGCCTCATCACCGCTGGCGGTCCAACAACTGGTCACGTAGTCCGCACATCTGATGGGAAAAGACCCAAAAGCGTTGCCCTCATTCAATGCGTTGGTTCAAGGGACGTAAACAAGTTCGAGTACTGTTCTGGTTTCTGCTGCATGTATGGGCTAAAAGAAGCCATCCTCCTGAAAGAACACTACCATGATGACGTGGACGTCTACATTTTCTACATGGACATACGCACTCCCTCCAAAGGCTACGAAGAATTTTACCGAAAGGCTCGCGAAATGGGCATCACTTTCATCAGAGGAAAGCCGTCCCAAATACTGGAAGACCCCAAGACCAAAAACTTGGTTATACGCGCAGAAGACACAGAGCTGGGACAACCCATCGAAGTCGAAACGGAAATGGTCGTGCTTAGCACTGCAGCCATACCTAGCAAGGGCGCTGGAGAGTTGGCTAACATCCTTCACATAACGCGAGGACCCGACGGCTTCTTCATGGAGAGCCACCCCAAACTCAAACCAATGGATACACCCATGGACGGCGTGTTCCTAGCGGGTGCCTGCCAAGGGCCAAAGGACATACCTTACAGCGTAGCGCAAGGAAGCGGCGCGGCAGCAAGAGCGGCAACAATCCTTTCTCAACCGAAATGGATGATTGAACCGATTGTCGCGATAGTTGACCCCGCCAAATGCAGAAACGTGAAAGCAAAATGTGGAGTTTGCGTTAAAAGCTGTCCCTTTGGAGCCATAACTGCAGCTGAAGGGCAAGCAGCCCAAGTTAACGCTGCCCAGTGCCATGGATGCGGAACATGCGTTGCAGACTGCCCACAAGACGCCATAACCCAGATGCACTTCACAGACGAACAGATCTTCTCCCAAATCCGAGCGGCTCTAGAAAAAGACCCTGGGGAGAAGATACTAACGTTTATGTGTAATTGGTGAGGCTACGCCGGCGCGGACCGAGCGGGGACGAGCCGGCTTGAATACCCTCCAACGACACGAGCCATAAGGGTGATGTGTACTGGACGAGTAGATCGGGACTTCGTTATTGAAGCATTTAGGCTGGGCGCTGGAGGAGTGCTGATTACCGCCTGCCATCTTCCCAGTGACTGCCACTACATCTCTGGAAACGCAAAGATGAAAGTGCGTATGGATGCCTTGGCTGGTATGCTTCAGAAGCTTGGATTGAGTCCCGAAAGACTCAGGGTTGATTACGTGTCGTCAGCTGAAGGAGAAAAATTCGTCAATATCGTGAAGGAAATGACTGACCAACTGAAGACGATAGGAAAAGAGAAGATATTAGCAGAGAACGCAAAGCTTTATCCAACCTTGGATAACATGCTGAAACGCAAAGCTGCAGCAAAACCTTCAGCTTCAGAAGCCAAAGCAACTGCCGACGCAAAAACAACCAAATAACAACCCTTTCATTTTTGTTTTTTTGCATTTTTGTTGTTAGTGCTATTGTGCACCAGTAAGATTCGTGTTTTTTGAAGAATGTTAGCGTAAAAAACTGAACAGGTGACTGAATTTTTTTTCCGTGAGAATTGTTGGTTGCTGCAAGTAATGTTTATATTTCCATCAAAAAAGCTAATATGTCTAATTAAAAAAACTGATGCCGCTGCCGCCCAAGAACGGGACAGGGTTGAAAGAAGAATGGTCTTTGAGGTTGTATAATGAGCAATCCACAAACACAGAAACCAAACGAAGGCGATAAACAACTCGAACCTTTACGGATTGGAGTTTTTGTTTGCCACTGCGGTTTAAACATCGCTGGAACCGTAGACATTAAGCAAGTAGTTGAATACGCCAAGACCATCCCCGATGTGGTCTTCGTTAAAGAAAACCGATACACCTGCGCTGACCCCGGACAAGAAGAAATCAGAAAAGCCATCAGAGAACAGAAACTCAACCGAGTAGTCATCGCAGCGTGCTCTCCAAGAATGCATGAACCCACTTTTAGACGTACCGTCAACGAAGCAGGTCTAAACCCCTTCTATTACGAGATGGCTAACATTCGAGAGTTCGCTTCATGGTGCCACCAAAACACACCACAGGAAGCAACGGAGCGGGCAAAAGACACCGTTCGTATGGCAGTTGCAAAAGCACGCTTTTTGATGCCGCTTCAAACAATAGAAGTTCCCGTAACCAAAAAGGCACTTGTCATCGGCGGAGGCATTGCAGGTATGAACGCCGCCTTAGACCTTGCAGAAATGGACTTCAAAGTGTATATGCTTGAGAACACCCAAAGCATCGGCGGGCACATGGCGGCTTTAGACAAAACCTTCCCAACCCTTGACTGCAGCATCTGCATTGAAGGACCAAAAATGGTGGATTGCGTCAGGCACCCTAACATCACGATTTTCGCTTATTCCGACTTGGTTAAAGTTGACGGTTACATAGGTAACTTTAAAGTGAAACTTCGTAAGAGAGCCCGATACATTCTTGATGACCGCTGCACGGGATGTGGACAATGCAAAGACGTCTGCCCAATCGAGTACCCCAACGAGTGGGACCTGAACCTTGGCACCCGAAAAGCAATTTCAGTTCCCCTTGACCAAGCAGTGCCCCTAATTTACGCCATCAACAAGGATTACTGCGTGGAATGCTTCAAATGTGTAGACGCTTGTGGACCACGAGAGGCTATAGATTTCACTCAAAAGGATGAAGAAGTAGAAATCGATGTAGGCGCAATCATAGTCTCCACCGGCTTTGACGTTTATGAACCATACGACATGCCCCTCTTAGGCTACGGGAAATACCCCAACGTCATCACCTCCATGGAGTTTGAACGACTCATCCTTGCTGCGGGACCCACTGGTGGCAAAGTCATCAGGCAATCTGACGGACAAAAACCCCACAAAATCGCCTTCATCCAATGCGTAGGCAGCCGAGACAAAAACAAGTATCCCTACTGCAGCAACTTCTGCTGCATGTACACGCTTAAGCATGTTGTACAGTTAAAGGAGAAGTACAAAGAAGACATAGAAGTCTACGTCTTCTACATGGACATTCGAAGCCCAAGCAAAGGCTACGAAGAGTTCTATGACCGCGCAAGAGACCGCGGCGTGAACTTTATCCGTGGGCGCGTCAGCCGAATCGATGAAGACCCAAAAACCCACAACATGGTCATTCACTCTGAAGATTCTAACCTTGGGGCACCTATCGAAGTGGAAGCTGACATAGTGGTCTTAGCAACTGCCGCTATCCCCAAGAAAGGCTCAGCGGACATTGCACGCATAATTAACCTGTCCCGAGGCGCGGACGGCTTCTTCATGGAGAGCCACCCCAAACTCAAACCCATGGATGCACCCACTGACGGGGTCTTCTACGCGGGCGCCTGCCAAGGCTTAAAAGATATTCCCTCAAGCGTCTCCCAAGGAAGCGGCGCAGCAGCCCGCGCAGCAACCGTGCTCTCCAAATCCAAATGGAAGATTGAACCCATCATCTCCGTTGTCGACGAAACTAAGTGCAAGAAATGCGGCATCTGCGTTGACAAATGCCCCTATGGCGCCATCAAAATCGAAAAAGGCAAGACCCCCGCTCGAATCATCACCGCCAGCTGCCACGGATGCGGAACCTGCGTTGCAGAATGTCCCCAGCACGCAATTACTCAAATGCACTTTACCGACGCCCAAATTTTGGCTCAAGTTCGGGCTGCGCTTGAAGAAAAACCTGAAGAAAAAATCATGGCTTTTCTGTGCAACTGGTGCAGTTATGCAGGTGCAGATTTGGCTGGCATCAGCCGATGTGAGTACCCTGCAAGCGTAAGAGTTGTTCGTGTCATGTGCTCTGGAAGAGTTGACAAAAACTTCATCCTGGAAGCGCTCAGGTTGGGGGCGGGTATGGTGCTGGTTGGTGCTTGCCACTTACCCTACGACTGCCACTACATAAGCGGCAACTATAAGATGAAAGCACGAACCGACGCACTCAAAACAATGCTAATCAAGCTAGGCATGACTCCAGAACGGTTCCGGGTAGAATACGTTTCAGCCGCCGAAGGAATACGCTACGCCGAAGTCATCAAGGAAATAGACACCGACATGAAGACGCTGGGTAAAGAGAAAATTCTGGCAGAAACTGAGAAGCTGCGACCAACCCTGGAAAAAATGCTCAAACGCAACCCCTAAGCCCCAGTGGGACTTCAACTAAACCTGTGAACCAGCAGCGACAAAGAAACAAGCTTTTTTCTTGAGGCTTGTGGTAAGGCAGTTCCGAGTGATTTAGGGTTAACTCTGTTTCTGTGCTGCTTCTGGTTTGGCTCATGAGGCGATTTCTATATTCATAAAACAAATTATATATCTCCCAACACGAGAGCAATCAATGTATGGCGTCCTACAGCAAGGTGGTCCTGGCACCGGACTTCAAATCCGGGGAGTCCGATAAGGACTCGGGGTTCAATTCCCCTTGGACGCCGCCACTACGCTACTGTCCTCAAAACAGTGTCTAACCTCTCAGTTGCCCACCTGATTTCTTTCTTTTGTATTCCTATGCTGGCGTCAAAGTTGATGTACGATGAGACATACTGGGGGCAGCACACTCCAAAATCAGTTTTTTCTAACGCTCTTGCCCCACAGACCCTTGCCGTGTACAAGGCTTTACCTATTTTTTTGGCGTTTCTTTCCTCCAGTGTCATAGCCACGGAAATGGGGTTGTAAGTATCCAGTATTCTTTGTGAATGCTTCTCTGCAACCTCCTTTAAGGATGATTCAAGAAACTTTCGGTTTTCCTCTTGCTGGTTTCTTAGCTCCTCGTAGCCTCCTACGCCTATCGAAAGTATCGCCGCAAGGAACTGCACTATGGGCGCCGCTGTTGCCCTCCCTGCATACGCTTCAGACACGTTGTTGAGGAATTCTTCGTTGGGTGAAGCAACTATTGCTCCTCCGACTGGGGTGAGAAAATTCTTGTCGGTGCTCTGGATTATTGCGTCCACGCGTCCTGCGTCGACAGCCCCTCTTACGAGCTTCATGATTTCGCGGCTCTGTACCCCAAAAGAGTTGTTGATGATGTGCGGTACATTTTTTTCCTGTGCGATTCTTGCGATGTCTTTGATTTTGTCGGGTTCTCTGGGCTGGAAGAATGTGGTTGTTGACAGAATCGCGGCGGTGTTTTCATTGACTGCTTTTTCAATTTCCTCCGCGGGAACGTTCACTGCGTCTCCGTAGACTTGGCCTTCAATTATTTTTTCTTGCAGACCTGCAAGCTGAATCGCCTTCAACGGTGTTTTGTGGTCAAGCTGTGGGTAAACAACCTCTTTTCCTTTGGTGAGGTTTCTTGCGGCGCACAAGGCAAGCGCAAGCGTCATTCCCGTTGCCATAGGAAACACCACTGCCTTCTTGATGTTGGGAACTCCGAACCTTTTCATGGCGTCATTTGCCAATTTGTTGGCGAAGAAGTACATAAGCGACCCGCCTGCTGCCTTGGGTTGGGCTTTGGTTAGGTCACCTGAACGTCCTACTCCATGGTGAAATCCCGCTGCCAGCTTTGAAACCGCTGGAGAGGCAACCCTGCCCTCTCTTTCGCCTACCCACGCTGCTTTACTGTCCTTGTCCAAATCCATTGTCGACAGCAAATCCAGCAATGTTTCAATTTGGCGGTCTTTCCAGCCTTCTTGGGGTACTCTTCTTTGCTCAAAAAGCAGTTTTATCGGTCGGGACTCGGTGCCTAACACTGTCAGGCCTCTATCCAGTATGTTTTTGGGGATTGTATCATTTAATTTATCAAGGGGTAACATGAACTGTGCCTCTAGTGTTCTGGGGCTTCTTGGCTGCTGCCCGTCTGCAAGTTTTGAGTGCTGCCCTTAACGTGTTACGATATTGATTTCATGCCTGCGAACTTATGAGCGGTCTTGATTTGTTTGTTGTCTTCAGTGCTTAACTGCTTAGCTGTTCTTTTATTGCTTTGTATGCGTGTTTGTTTCTTTTGATAGGCAGATTGTTGCGGTAACCTGTTATTATGGAATCAGTCAAAGTTTTCGGAAATATATATAGCCTATTAGAATAACTAAACGGCTGAACTCAAAGTCTGATGTTTGACAGACAGAATTATAAACCGAAGACAGTAAAGACAACAGGGGAACATGGTGTCGCAGAATTATCCTTATCTACTTATACTATGCGGGTTGCCTGCTTCAGGAAAAACCACCATCAGCAAAACCGTTGCCTCCGTGCTTGAGGACAAGCATGGCGTATCCACCATGGTGGTTAGCTCTGACGATTTTCGAGACATGCTCTCGTATTCCTCCAACGGGTTCAAACCTGAGCGAGAAACATCAGTGAAGACTCTTTATGAGAAGGCAATTGCAACTGGTCTAGAGCAGGGTTTTCTGGTCATCAGTGACGACCTAAACTACTACAAGTCCATGAGAAGCGACCTACGGCATATTGCTAAACGGTTAGACTCTGACTATGACCTAATCTTTGTTGACACCCCCGTTGAACAAGCCCTTAAATGGAACCAAAACCGCGAATCGCCCCTCCCGCAAGCTCTTATTGAGGAACTTAATCAGAAACTTGACCCACCAAAGGGCGATTACAAATGGGACACCCCCCTTGTAACGGTTGACCCCAGTAAACAAAGCTCCGAAGAAATCGCCAACCTCATTGTAGCCGCGGTTCTCAAAAGGCTGGAAAATCCCAAACGGTCCAAGCCCAAAAAGATGGTGGAAAACGAGAAGGCACTAAGAGCCCGAGGTATCGAAAGGGAAACCCGCAAGTCCATGATGGAGGTTATGACGCGGTACAAGAATCCGGACTTGGGCATTTCGCTTTCAAAAATAAGAAAAGCTGTGGTTAAGAAGGCGCTGGCAGACGGCTCCAAACCCTTGGACGCGGTTGAATTATTCCTCAGAGAAGCCAACGCGGTCGCTAAAAGCTACAGCTTGGCTGAGGGTGCGGGTCTTATTCCCGTGCATGTCGGTCTCTTTGGGCATGTTGACCACGGCAAGACCATGATAGCAAAACAGCTAACTGAAAAGCCTTCGACGGCTTCGCTGGACAAGGCACCCGACTCCGTCAGGCGAGGAATGACCCTAGACATGGGTTTCTCCGCTTTCACCTTGGGTCAGTATTTGGTTACTCTGGTCGATTTGCCGGGGCACTTCAGTTTGGTTAGACATGCGGTGGCGGGTGCCAACATAATTGACGCTGCAGTGCTAATTGTCGCCGCTGATCTTGGTCTTCAGGTTCAGAGTGTGGAGCATTTCTCGATAATTAAAAACCTTGGAATAAAGGATCTTGTGGTCGCGTTAAACAAGGTTGATTTGGCTTCTCCCCAGAGAATTGCTGAAGTCAAAAACAAAATTATGCTTCTCCTGAACGGAACTCCCTATGAGCAGGCAAAGATTGTGGAGGTCTCAGGCTTAACGGGCAAAGGAATTGACGAACTTAAAAACACCCTGCAGGATTCGCTTAGTCCACCTATTCGTCAATGGAATGGTCCGTTTAAGATGCCCATAGACCACGCCTTCACCATAGCCGGCGTGGGAACTGTCTTAACTGGCACGATCCACCGTGGGAAAGTGAAAGTGAAAGACCTTGTTGAAATAAAACCTGTCGACAAGAAAGGTCAAGTGCGTTCGCTGCGGTCCTTTGGCGAAGATAAGGAGGAGGCTATAGCTGGAGACAGGGTGGGGGTCGCGGTCAAAGACATAAAACCTGATGACGCTCACAGGGGTTACATCGCTGTTTCTCCTGGCTCCATCACTTCCACTTGCCGTGTAATAGCCGAATTGGAAGTAGACAAATACTACCGACGTTCGTTGACGCCGTATAGTTATGTGGACGTGTTTGTGGGCTCTTATGAAGTGCTGGGGAATGTTGTGCCCGGCGTCATCGAAGACGGTAGGTTTGTTGTGAAATCCTCGGTTACGGCTGCTGAAAAATGTATAGTTTACATTGAACTCAGACAGCAAGTCATGGCGGAAAGGGGTGACCATGTTCTTTTGATGAACCCTGGGCTCCAAGCCCGCGAATTCCGAATAATCGGAGGAGGAAGAATCACCGAAACAGACAGCAAATTAGATTTCTTCTCAAAAAAGACAAAAGAAGGCACGGTAAGCCAAAAAAGAGAAGCCAACGAGTACTCAGTGACTGGCTTCTTCAACTCATCGGAAGCTGCCTCAAAATTTGTGGGACAACAAGTTGTCACTACATCCGGAATTAGAGGCGAAATCAGGGTTGCGCTGTCATCGGGCGAAGTCTTAGTCAAGTTCAAAGAGGCAGTGCCTGAAGGCGAAAAAGCATTTCTTTACGCCTACAAAAAGTTAAGAAGCAACTAGTTTGGTTTCAAGCAGAAAACACTCAACCTATGTCTGCGCAGACTTTGTCGGAGGATTTTTGGGCAAAATGTGCATAGGTATGTTTCTAGTCGAGAAAGAATAGAAGGAAAATGGTTGGCAATTAGAAGCCGAACATGGTTTTTTGTTCTGCGCCTGTGTTTTCATTGCCGTGGCTGTGTTCATGTTCGTTTTCTTCGGAGATGTGATGTGCTACGTGGAACCCTAGACCTGTTGCGGCGCCTGCGGAGAGTCCCAGCAGAAGGTTGGTGAGCCAGGTGAATTGTGAAGCGCCCACAAGCGCTATGATGAAAAGTACGTCAAAGCCAACCGCTATGGCGAGGTAGCCGGCGCACCAGGTTTTCATGCTCATGCCTCTTGGCTTGTTTATGCCTATGCCTACCAGAATGCCAAACATTATTGCGAAGCCAATTACAGCGTAAATCCAGTCGTAGGTCAAATTCATTACCCCTTCGGTACCTTATTTCTTGTTAACCCGCTTTTATACGTTATCTGCCTGTTATGAATTAATTTCACGGTAAAACCCAGTTTAACTCGCATTTTATTCACCGTTAACCTTTTTTACCCAACCTGTTATGTATTTAACTCATTGGCTGGTGGACTAGGTCATACAAACAAACTTTGACGAAAAACAATGCCACAAATGGGCATCACTCCTACTTTTAAGGCACCAAAAACTCCTCAACATCCAAACCAAAATCGCCCAACAAGACTACCCGGGCGCAACAGCGCTTTTTCAAGAAATCTTTTACGGCGTACCCAAAGGCAAAGCCGCCGAACCCGGCATGGCAGGCTCCCTGCTTTACCACATGGCAATGGTCACCAAAATGGAGACCGAAACCAGCATCCTGCTCCAAGAACTCAAAGCGCCGCCACCAGAAGTGCAAAAGCAACTCATGCGATTCTACAAAGAATTCGCCTCCGACGCACAGACCCTATTGGAACCCACCATCCCCCTGGGCATCGACGTCCAAAAAGCCGCGTCTAACCCCAGCTTAACCACTGACCAAAAAATCCGTCTCTTCATGAACCTGCAAAAGAAAACCCAAACCACAGCTGCTATGCTCCGCAACAAAAACCCCCAAGCTTCCCAACCCCTCAACGAGCTCTTCCAAGATTGGTCGCGGCACGTGACGGAAATCCGCCTCATGCAGGAGTACCACACAATCAAAGGGCTGCTGACCTTAGCGGCGTTGACAAAACAGTTTGGCATTGAACGATTAAGTGCGGCTATGCAGCAGGTTCAGGCAGAGTTTGGCAAACAAACCGTCAACATCGCCCTTGAAGTCACCTTGAAGGTGGGCATGCGCCGCGAAAAGCTGCAGTCCATCATGCTCAGCGACCACTTCATCAACTACACCATGAATATGGGCACTTTAGATGGGAACATGCAGTTTCTTAACTGCCCCATCTACGGCGGACACAAACACCTCGGTGAACAACTCGGAATACCCGACGAGGTTGCCTCGCTTTTCTGTAATCATTTCTGTTTTGCCCACGCCAAGGCCATGTTGGAAACCGTGATGCCCTTCACCTTTGATTTGACTCAGCCTGAACGCATGGCAACCCATGGCAAATGTGATTTTTACATGCGCTTGGGGCATTCTCCTGGCTCAAAGGTTCCCGACAAGCATATTCCCCTTGTTGTATCCTATAATGTGACCCGTAAATGCAACCTCAAATGCGGTCACTGCTACATCAACGCCACCACCGAGGAACTCAAAGGGCAACTAACAACCGAGGAATCCAAACAGCTTATTGACCAAATTGCCGAAGTCAGCCGACCCCTCCTTATCTTAAGCGGCGGGGAACCTCTTCTCCGCGAAGACATCTATGAACTGATTCGTTACGGCACCCAGAAAGGGCTACGTATGGGGCTGGGAAGCAACGGCTGCCTAATCGACTCCACAGCAGCACGGAAACTCAAAGAAGCAGGTATAAAAACCGTATCAATCAGCTTAGATTCACCCATCCCCCAGCAGCATGACGAGTTCCGTGGCGTAGCAGGGTCTTGGCAAAAAGCTGTAGACGCCATAAAACTGCTGCGGCAAAACGATGTTTTGGTTCAAGTGAACACAACCCTCACGCAAGAGAACTATGACCAAATTGACGACATCATGACCCTCTCAGAACAAATCGGTGTAGAAAACTTCCATCTCTTCTTCTTGGTGCCGACTGGACGAGGCGCCAAAATCGCCGACATATCCCCCCAAATGTACGAAGACATGATAACCAACACCTTCGCCAAAACCTCCCGCCACAAACTCAACGTGCGACCCTCATGTGCACCTCAGTTCATGCGCATAGCCAAAGACATGAACCTTGACATGCGGCAGTGGATACGCGGCTGCATCGCAGGCTTATACTACTGCCGAATCTATCCTAACGGCGACGTAACCCCCTGCCCCTATCTGCCCATCAAGTTGGGTAACATCCGAGAGACAACCTTCAAAGACATCTGGTTCAATTCCCCCCTCTTTAAGGCGCTACGCAACCCTGACTCGCTAAAAGGTAAATGCGGCGCCTGCGAATACAAAGTCATCTGCGGCGGATGTCGAGCCCGCGCTTACGGATTATCCAGCGACTTCATTGATTACTGCGGGGACCTTCGTGAACCAACCGCGTTAAACGGTGACTACCTTGCAGAGGACCCTTGGTGCGTCTATCAACCCCCGAAAAAACCTAACTAAGCAAGCTTTGATGTTTGTTTAACAAAAACGGAAATCGGCGTTAATCTGTTAATTTAACGCCAACATTTTGTTTTTCATTTTAGAAACCTATTTAAACAATGTCCATCCACCAGAATAGAATTCAAGGCGTCCATTAGTGGCGCTTCGTAAAAGGGCACGAACATCAATGCGTAACAAACCAAAACCGTCGCTCTCCAAGGAGGCAAAAAGGAATGTCACACGCAGGCCACTTAGGTTTCTCAAAAGCCTTACAAGAGACTTTCATAGCGTACGCATTCGACCTTCTCGGTTTGGCAGCCGGCTTTTTGCTTGCATACCAACTTGGCGTGTTCAGGTTCACCCCTTGGGCTATAGCGCTTTACCCCGCCGTTTTGGGCGCTAAAGGCGTAATCGAAGGTTTACTTAGTGGACGTTTAAGCACCGCCTTGCACTTGGGCACTGTTCATCCACGCTTCTCTAAAAACACCCCAAGCTTCTACAACCTAATTGAAGCCGTAATCATTTTAACTTTAATAACCAGCGTCGCCATGAGCGCCATATCCTTGGTTTTCGGGAACCTGTTTTGGGGCATAACTTTCTTTGATTTCCCCGCCATTCTCGGAGTTGTCACTGCCACCATGACTTTAGGTCTTGGTCTTCTGGTTGTAACCGCCAAAATTGCTTTTTTCTCCTTCAAACGCGGTTTAGACCCTGACATAATGGTTTACCCCGTTATGTCCGCTTTTGCGGCAATCTTTATCACACTTTGCTACTTTGTCACCCTACACTTGTTTTCCAGCAGTTGGGGCATCTGGGTAATCGCGGCTTTAGGCGTGGCTGACCTGCTTGCCGTCTTGTACATTTTCCCCAAGAAAATGCACGAACCCGAATTCATCAAAACCATAAAACAATCCCTAGCAGCACTCATGATTGTCGCCATAATTGTAAACATAACTGGAACCCTGCTCAAAGGCATCGACGACCGCTTTGTTCGAACAACTGGACGCATCGATGTATTCCTTGTTTACCCAGCAGCAATTGGGCTAATTAGCGATGTGGGCTCCGTTGTCGGTTCAACAGCAACCACCAAACTAGCCTTAGGTCTACTTAGACCCAAACTTTCCTCCATCCTTAAACATGCCAAAAGCATTTTCACATCTTGGATTGTTTCCGTCGTGATGTTTACTGTTTTAGCTACAATTGCTTTTCTCATGCATGGGGTAACCACTGGAACGTTCACTTTAGAATTCTTCTTGAGCAGGCTATCTTTGCTGCTTACCGCCAACCTCATTGCCGTCACGCTGATTGTGATTCTATCCTTTGCAGTTTCAATCGTAACCTTCCAAAAAGGACTTGACCCCGGAAACTTTGTTATTCCCATCACCAACTCCTTTGCCGCAAGCATAACAACCATGGCTTTCCTGACTGCTTTGATATTGTTGAAATTCGCTGCGATTATATAGCATGATTAAAATATTCCTAGACTAATACTTATCGACGGAGCGCTTCTAACCGTATGCCCCGCTTTGATCGAATAGAGTATAAACCTATACCTGTCCGAGACCTTCTTATAGAAATGAAAAACCTTTCCCAACTCATGATTGATTTAGCCTATTCAGCAGCGTTGTTTAACGACAAAGAACTGGCTGAAGACGTTTTGACCTTGGAAAGCCACGTTGACACCATGAGCTACCTGCTGGATATGGAGATTATGGTGGCTGCCCGCGGCGACCCAAGCGACGCCGAAGACCTCATCGGAGTCTCCACCGTCGCGGCTGCTGCAGACAAGATTTCTGACGCCGCCGCTGATATTGCTGGAATTGTGACCCGCGATATTGGCATTCATCCAATTGTGGGCGAAATATTTGAAAACGTTCAAGAACGCCTCATGAAGGCAACCGTAAATGAAAAGTCGGTTATCGTGGGAAAACAGCTAGACGAGCTGGATTTAGCCGCCCGCATGGGCGTGGACGTGATTGCCATCCGCAGAAACAAGGATTGGCTAATTAACCCCGAAGACACCGAGCGCATCCTGTCGGGGGACACGCTGATTACCCGAGGAGCACCTCAAGGTACCAAAGAATTCAAGGGCCTTGCTGAAGGAACACTCACAACACTTGAGGACTAACCATGAACCAACAACAGAGATTTGAGGAAATCGTTGACCAATTCGTGGAGCTCAAAGACACCTCTGAACTGATGGTTGAACTTGCTTACTCGGCATTGTTTTTGAACAGTAAAGAACTAGCCGAAGAAGTAGCAAGTCTGGAACACACCATAGATAAACTTCACACCGACTTCGAGCTGCTGGCTTTAACCAGCGATTTCACCGAGGAAGAAGCCTCCGGTTTTCTGGGCTTAATCAGATTAGGGTTAGCAACAGAAAAAATTGCCGATGCCGCTTTGGAGATGGCTGAAGTCGTCCTGCGAGGCATTGAGCCTCATCCAGTGCTCAAACTCAGCATCAAAGAAGCCGAAGAAACAGTTATGCAAACCTGTGTAACTGAGAATTCGCCTCTTATCAACAAAACTTTGAAGGAAGCGCGGGTTCCTGAAGAAACAGGTATGTCTATTCTGGCCATCAAACGTGCCAATAAAACGTTGCGCCCTAAGGCGGATTCAACAATTCAGTTAGGCGATATCTTGATTGCTTCAGGTTACGCTGAAGGGGCTGAGGACTTACAGAAATTGGCTTCGCCTCAAAAAAACTGTGACTTAGCCTAAGCTAAGCAGCCTGTAAGGGTTATGAATTTAGAATTCATCACCACTATAAACCCCTGTTATATTTTCCCCGTGGAGGCTTGCTTATTTCAGCCGAACAAGAATCAACAACTAAGCGCGGCTTTATCTGCCCAAATGCTTCCTGCGGCAGAATCTTTACTCACCCCTGCGGGCAATCCATGAAGGCGTCTCAATGGAACCTTGCAATGCCTGCCCCTGCTACCTGTCCAAGCTTCCAAGCGATGCTGCCCCAACCGAGTTAGTCCAACCCAAAACAGAACAAACAGAAACCGAACGTCCACATACCGAAGAACAATCCTCCCTGAACAAATCGTCCCACTGCAAAACCTATTTGGGCTTTCTTAGCCAAAGACCCCCAAAAGCCCCATCGCCGATGAGTACCTTTCCTGCAAAGTCGTGCAATGTATACTTAATGAAGAGCCGTTTTCTATCCGTAGTTAATTAGACACACATTTTCTTTTAAGCCAACAACGAATTATAGATTCAGATAGGCGATGCACAGTTGTCGGAAAACGTCCAAGAGAACGTTTCAGGCGTTCTCACTTCTGCCGTTCCCGAAATGAAGGAGTTGAACGCTGAAGCAGTGACCGCTATGTCCGCGATTTTTCTTAAACGCATCGGACACAAAGATGGCTTAAAACCTAAACGTGTCTCCTTAGAAGGCGACCTGTTCACTGTTGAAGTGGAGCTGAAAAAATTCACTGCAACCGTCAAAGTGGACTCGGCGACGCGGAAAATAACCGAATACGACGTGCAGCCCAAAAGTGAAGAGAGCGCTTTATCTTCGTTTTCTCCTAAAACCCTGCTCATAATGGTGGTGGTTTCCTCAATTGTTAACGTGGGGCTATTTTTTGCTTTCAAGCTCTTCGGGTTTTAGCTAAAAACAAGTTCTTCCTTGAAGATTTTGTGGCGGAAAGAAATGCGGAAAAGAAAAACTGTGAAATGATAGAAATGGAAAAGAGGTTAATTAGTTGGTCTTTTTCTTCTTTTCTGAAGCTGCACTTGTAGAGTCTGCTGCTGGTTCCTCTCTCTTTTCTTCCATCTCGGTTGTGATTTCTTCAATCGGTTTTGGCGGAGGAGTTGTTGCCATTGTCCAGCCTATCCATGCGCCAATCAACAGAATAGCAACGAACGCTACAAGCACTGGAACTGCAATAAGCCAGTATCTGACCGCTTCTAAGGAGCCTATGTTCAGCCATGGCTGGATAAGTTGTTCATAACCGAAGAGTGCGACTAAGTAACCTACTGCTACGACTGCGCAGACGACGAGTATAGCTCCACCTATTGCTTGGTCTTTACTCATTTGTGATTCACCACTATAGGAGCATGTTTATGCTCATTGTCCTTTTAAAGTTTGTCGTGAAAATCGACTGGTGCTCTTTCAATTTATGTCGTTCCCATTTCCCACGTTGACAGGTATTTCTGTTGCTCCTCAGTTAAAGTGTCGATGTTGATGCCCATTGATTTTAGTTTAAGCTCCGCCACGTTTTCATCAATCTGTTTAGGCACAGTGTAAACTTTGGGTTCCATCTTGCCCGTTTTGACAATGTTTTCAGCGCACAAAGCTTGGTTAGCAAATGACAAATCCATAACTTCAGAGGGGTGCCCTTCTGCAGCGGACAAATTAACTAATCTTCCTTCAGCCAGCAAGTAAAGTCTTCTGCCATCTTGCAGCGTGTATTCTTCCATGTTGGGGCGGATGGTTCTTTTAGCTTTAGAAAGCGCCTCCAAGTCTTTGATGCATATCTCCACGTTAAAATGCCCACTGTTCGCAATAATGGCGCCGTCCTTCATTTTTTGCATGTGCTCGCCTCGAATGACGCTTATGTCGCCTGTTGCCGTCACAAATATGTCCCCTATTTCAGCTGCTTGGCTCATGGGCATAACCCGCAGACCCTCCATGGCTGCTTCCAACGCTTTTGTGGGGATAACTTCAGTCACGATGACGTTGGCCCCTAAGCCGCGTGCGCGCATGGCGATGCCCCTGCTGCACCAACCGTAGCCTCCAACCACAAAGTTTTTGCCTGCCAACAGGACGCTGGTGGCTCTCAGAACGCCGTCTATGGTGCTTTGTCCAGTGCCGTAGCGGTTGTCAAACAGGTACTTAGTGTACGCGTCGTTAACGGCTATGATGGCGTATTTGAGGCTGCCATCGTTCTCCATGGCTCGGAGCCTCACCACGCCTGTGGTTGTCTCTTCCGTGCCCCCCTTCACCTTGCTAATCTGCTGGGGCCGTTTGCTGTGCAATGTGCCGACAAGGTCTGCGCCGTCGTCTAACGTTATTTCTGGCTGGTAGTCAAGTACTTTGTCAATGCAGTCATAATATTCTTGGGTGTTTTGTCCTCGCCAAGCAAAAACATGCACACCTTCATCTGCAAGAGCGGCTGCAACGTCGTCTTGGGTGGAGAGAGGGTTTGACCCGCAAAGAACTACGTTGGCTCCGCCTGCAAGTAGGGTTTCCATGAGCACGGCAGTTTCCTTAGTTACGTGCAGGCACGCTCCTAAAGTGAGTCCGGTGAATGGTTTTTCTTTTAGGAACCGAGCTTTAATTTGGCTAAGCACCGGCATGTGCGCTGCTGCCCACTCAATTTGCAGTTTACCTTGAGGCGCTAATGATTTATCTTTAACTTTGAATTCTTCCATTTTGTTGCCCTTCTTTACACACAAATCGTGAAACACCCTATTTAGAATTTACTTCAGGACCTGAAGACGCCAAGCAAGCTCCAATTCTTTGCTGATGACTATTTGGCTTTGAAAACGCCCGCTTGGAAAAACTTAATTATACAGCCTTCTCATAGCCAGATGGGGTTAAGAATTGAAGGAAACTTTCGCTGAATACGTCAAATTCCACCTTGACCCAAACACGTTACTTATCACATGCGGTTTGCCTGCAAGCGGCAAAACCGTAGTCGCTCAGGATATCGCCAAAATCAAGGGTTACACTGTTCTGCGTAGTGACCTGATTAGGTTGGAAGTTCTAAAAAACCAAGACATAATGGACACCAAAGTCGCAGGCGACATGAACAAACGACTATCCGTCTACGATGAACTTTTCCGACGCGCTGATACACTTGCCAAAAAACATGAGAGCGGAATCATTTTGGACGCCACGTTTGTGACACAGGAGCTACGGCGGCGAGCAGCGGAGATTGCAGCAAAAAACAATTTGAACTTCGTCATCATGCACACCACCTGTTCGCAAGAGATTTCTCTTTGCCGGATTGGAAAACGAACTGCAGAAAAATATGAATCCAACGCCCTCACTGAAGAGGCTTATCTCGCCAACAAGAACACGTTTGAACCCGTAGATTTGGATGACCTGAAAAACCTGTACCACCTGCTGCAGGTAACGCATGTGCTGGTTGATACTTGCTGCGACAAAAAAGACCAATGGGTCATCATCAGGGTAGATAAACGATAATTGGGCGCACGCGTATGATAATTGACTTGCATGTTCACTCCAAATGTTCCGACGGCAAATTCAGCGTAAACGAAATCATGGCTGAAGCCAAACGACTGGGCATCGGGTTTTTGTCGATTACAGACCACGACTCGATTGCCTGCCAAGCCCACGCCGTAAACGCCGCCAAAAACGTTGGCATCCGCTACATGTGTGGCGTCGAGTTAAACGTGACGTTTTCGCATCCCAAATTCCGCGAAGGCAAATCCGTTTCACTGGACTTCTTAGGCTACAACTGTGACCTCAACGACGAAGCCTTAACGGGCAAGCTGGCTTTGATGGCTAAGTATCGGCAGGAACGCGCCTCCAAAATCCTGAAAAACCTAAATGATGAATTCGAAAAAGAAGGCACCGCGAAGCTAACTGAGGGGGATTTTGCGGAGATTGAGGCTTCGGTTGACGGCGTTTTGGGGCGGCCTCATATTGCCGATTATTTAGTGACAAAGCGGGTTGTTCAGTCTCGGCAGGAAGCCTTCGATAAGTACCTTGTGAAGTGCGATGTTCCCAAGTACCCTTTGTATCTTGAGGATGCTTCCAAGTTGGTGCGGGATGCTGGTGGCAGGCTGGTTTTGGCACACCCCAACGACCCCCATGGCACTTCACTGACGGCTTTGACCAAGCAGCTGCCTGAACAGACCGCCATAATCGCCGACTCACTGCTGCCCTTCCTTGATGGCGTGGAGTGCTGGCACTCTCGAAACGAACCCTCTACAACAAAACACTACGTCGAATTTGCTAAGGCGCATGGTTTATTGATGACGGGGGGAAGTGACTGCCACCAAGAACCCCTAGTCATGGGGACGGTTCAGATTCCTGATTGGGTTGCTACTCAATTCCCTGAGTAACTACATTTTTTGGGCGTAGCGGACGGCTAGTTGGAAGTAGGCTTGGGCTTCTTTTGTAGCTTGCTGTTTTTCTTTTTCGCCTATGTTGGGGTCGCTAAGGCGGAAACCCACGACCTTACCGCGCACATATGCCCTGTAGCATTTGTAGAACGCCAAAAGCTCAAGCAGTTCTTCATCGCCCGAGTACTCCACGTACTTCTGAACGAAAAAGTCCGAAAGGTCACTTCTCCCCTTAAAATCCAGATCCATAGCCAAAAACGCCATGTCCGTCGCTACATCACTGTACCTGAAGCGTTCATTAAACTCTATGGCGTCAAAAATGTAGATGCGGTCAGCCACGAAAATGTTTCCCGAATGCAAATCCCCATGACAATCCCGAACTTTGCCTTCCCGGCTTCTTTTTTCAAACAGCCCTCTCTTTCCCTGTATGAACTGCTCCACTTTACTGCGAATCAACCCAAAATCTGCAGACGAAATGGTTTTGCCTATGACGTTTTGGGTTTGTTCAAAGTTTTCGTCCCAGTTGACTTTCACGGTCGCCACGGAGCCGATTTCGCTAATTTTTGGGTTGGTTTCTGCGTTTACGTGGAATTGGGCGATTATTTTTGCGATGTTGTCGATGAGTTGGGTGTCAACTTGGTTTTCTTCGAGGAGTTTGGTCATGATTTTTTCTTGAGGAATCCGCTTCATTTTCAACGCGTACTCCACGGTTTCGCCGTCGCCCTTGATTTTGATGGCGCCTGAGGAAGATTTGGTTATTGGGGCAACTTCGATGTACATGTCTTGGCAGAGGCGCCTGTTCAGCTGCAGTTCCTTTTCGCAGAAGAAACGCCTTTTCTCCAAAGTCTCAAAATCCAAAAACCCAAAGTTTACTGGTTTTTTTATTTTGTAGGCGAAGTTTTCGGTTAAGAACACGTAGGATATGTGGGTTTGGATTAGTTGGATCTGATGGGGGTTTTCTGGGTAGGCTTGGGGGTTTTGTAGCGCTTCGATAACTTGTTTTTGGGGGTTTGCTTGCATGTTTTCTGCTTCCTTGGCGTTATTTTGTGTTTCACATACGTTTTTGGCGAATATAGGGTTATCTGAAACGGTGTTTGCCTTTTTTTGGGTGGGATTTTAATCGAGTAAACTGTTAAATACCCTTCAGGGTTTAAGTATTGGTTGCTGGGAGAACTGGATGGAACCCGAAGAAATCGCCAAATTGAAAACGCTTCTTGAAGAATCAGGCTACTCTTCAAAAATAGCGGACTTAATCATCGCATATTACCTAAAACCCGCTATCGCCTAATGTAGGCAGAAACTGACTCCGCCTGCGCTGGCGTGATGTACCCGGATTTTCCCAGTGCGTTGACAACTTCAGAGATTTTCGCTAACGCATGCACCTCAAAACCCCGCTTCTCCAAATTTTCTTTCCCGCCCTGCTCACGGTTCACCACCACAAGCAGATGCTTCACGGTTGCACCCAACTCCTGCAGCGGCTTCACACCCTCGATTTTGGACAAGCCCTCGCTGACCACGTCGTCGAAAAACAGAATGTTATCTTTTTCTGTCACGTCGGCGCCTGCGGTTCTGCCCGTGACGCCGTAGGCTTTGACTTCTTTTCGGACGATGACGCAAGGCAAGTCCAGTTTGCAGGCGATGCTGGGTACAATCAACGCGCCCTTCAGCTCGATGGAGGCAAGCTTGTTTATCTGCTCAGAGGCGAGGAGGGGTCGGATTTTTTCTGCCGCAGACTCCGCAATGATGCAGAGGTCTTTGGGTGACGCCAGCAGGCGTGCCATGTCAATGTAGTAGGGGCTAATTGCTCCGGACTTGATTTTGAATTCGCCAAACTTTATGCACCCTGAACGGAAAAGGGCACCCGCAACTTTCTCTGCCACTGCATTCATGCTGTTCCCAGAGTGGAATATGCCCCCACAGATTTAACCATTTACCGCGCTTTTCAAAATACATATTTTGACTATAGCGAAACAGTTTCTCTAATTTCGATATAAGCAAAACATCAAACGCCCTCTATGCCCTGCTCAAAATCTCTCTACGCTTCTCCCAACACCGCAGCCAGCTTCGAAAGATAGCTCTTCATCTTCAGTATCTGAAGTTCCAACGTGGGTGATTCTTTCCCTAATCTTGAAGTAACATAAGTGGCAACGATGATGCTTAACCAGAGGCGTGATAGTTGGAACCTTTCCGCACCCAACATACCCTCACCTCTAAAAATCGCTGGTCGAATCAGGAAATAGGTCGTGAAATTATTCAACTCCTTTTTTTACTTATCTAAAGAAATTATGTTTGTTGTTGTGCGTCGGAGCATTTTTCTTTACACAAGTTTTCTTTACAAACACTTTTTTTAGGAAAGTTCAATCCATACTTATGTGATTGCCATGAATCGCCAAAACTTCTTGGCAGTAATCGCAATCTTGATGCTTGGTGTGTCATTTTTAACTGTGGAGCTGTCTGTTAAGAGGGTAGACTCGAACTTTTTTCCCACAGACCTGACAATAACAATCACGTCTCCAGAAAACAAAACCTACACCTCCCCTTCACTTTTCTTCGACCTATCCTCCAGCGCTCTTGACCCCCTCTGGAATGACAAGACCTCGTGGATTGGCTACAGTTTGGATGGACAAGCAAACCAGTCAACCACCCACTCTTTTTTCCAGAAAATTGTGGCTGTTTCTGAGGGGTATCACAAGCTGGAAGTTTATGCCCAAACCAACTATACTGACCCCAATCATGGCATCGTGACTCTAAATGCGTACTCCATTGTCTACTTCACCATAGATACGGCTTTCCCAAATATCCACCTCAATTCACCCAGCAACGACACCTATAATTCAAACAGCGTACCGTTGAGCTTTTTTATAGATAAACCAGCGTCAAATTTCTCATACAGCCTAGACTCCCCGACAAAACAAACCATACCTGGCAACGTGACATTAACAGATTTAGCCGAGGGCTCGCATTGCATAACTGTTTACGCTGACACTGACACAGGAAAAACAGGCGCCTCAAAAACAGTATACTTTAGCATAAAAAACACGTCTCCGTCACCGACGCCGACGGCGGTTAGCACGGGTGTTCCGCTTGAAGTGGTTGCCGCGATTGAGATGGGGCCTTCTCCTACGGGTGTGGTTTATGATTCTGGCAAAGGCGAAATTTTTGTAGCCAACGGCGGCGGCAGGGTTTCAGTCATCTCCGAGGAAAACAACAGGATTGTAGTAAACATAAGCGTCGGAGTCAACCCTACGGGGATGGCTTACGATTCAGTTCACGGAAGAGTCTTCGTGTCCAACACAGGAGACAACACCGTCTCAGTCATATCCGACAGTAACTACTTTGTGGTTGCCACCGTGCCTGTATTAGGGTTACAACCCAAAGGCCTAGCCTACGACCCCGTCAGGGACTTGCTGTTTGTGGCAAATTATGGCTCCAACACAGTTTCAGTCATATCCGGCTTCAACAACACCGTGATTGCCACCATAACTGTAGGAGACAAACCGGTAGGTGTAGCCTACGATTCTGGCAAAGACCTAATTTTTGTCGCTAACTCTCATTCCCCTGCTGGCGACAGTGGTCCAGGCACAGTCACGGTTATCTCCTGTAGCAAGGTGGTTGCGTCTAATCCAGAAACGCCCACCGATGTCCCTGTGGTTGAAACCATAGCTGTTCAGGGGCGCCCCACAGAAATCGCGTACGATTCGGGGCGAGGTGAAATTTTTGCGGGTGGACTCGTTATATCAGACGAAAACAACAGCGTTGTTGCCTCCCTTTTTGCACCTCACGTCAGCCCACACAGTGTGGCTTATGCTTCTGGTAAGGGTACCGTTTTCTTTGCTGTACCTGGTGATGGGCTTAATCTTACGGTTTGGGCAGTGTCAGACGAAACCCACGAGGTCACTGCAACCTTAAACTTGGGTTATCGAGGGGGCTCCAGCGGAATGGCATACAGCCCTACAACGGAAGTGTTGTACGTAGCCCGAGGGTGGCAACCTTTAGGCTCTCCTGGTGTTGTGTTTGCGATATCGGCTTCTTCTTTTCACTCCGTGTCCCCTACCCCAACCCCAACGGCGTCTGCCCCGCTGGTCTCCGCTTCTCCGTCGGATTCGTTGCCAAATCTGTCGCCGTCGGTGCCTGAACTCGCGCCATTAGCCTTGTTAGTTTTGATGGCGGCAGTTAGCTTTGCCGTTATTGCCCGAGGTAAACGTTGCAAGGTGGCTTCAGGATGAAAAAAACCCTTTTTCTCACAATTGCCGGGAACAAATTCCCATGTAAGACTGAATTGGGTTCATCACAGCTAAAGGCAGGAGGCTAACCATGAAAATTTTAGCTTGGCTTTTTGTAGCTTTATCCTTGGTTTTGGTTGCTGGATTGCCAGTAGTCAGCATGGTCAAACCGCTAAAGCCGTGCCGTCGATTGTTTGGAGCCAATCCTATTCGGGTTTTGGCGCTAGAGCGCTTGACGTTATCCAAACCACTGACGGAGGATATCTCTTGCTCTGCTTAGATTGGACCCCTCACAATGTAGATTATAGTGGCGTTTTTTACCTTGTTAAAGTCAACTCCGAGGGAACTGAGCTTTGGAACCAAAGCTACTCTGGAACAATATTTAGCATTGATAGTGGGCAATACCTCGTTCAAGCCTCAGACGGGGGCTATGCGTTTGCGGCTGAGTATCATCATAAGCTTCTTCTCATAAAGACTGATCAGTTGGGTAATGTGGTTTGGAACCAAACTTATGCTGGAGAGGGGACATGTGCAGCATGCGCCCTTATTCAAACTAGCGACGGAGGTTACGCGCTTGTCGCACGCTCAAATTATGACCCAAAATATGGAAAGAACAATAAAGTTTGGCTTGTCAAAACTGACTCGGATGGCAATGCTCAGTGGAACCAAACTTACGGTGGAGGTAATGCAAATTCGCTCATTCAAACCGCAGACGGCGGCTTTGCAATCGCAGGGCAAACTTTAGGTCCCAACTCTGACTATATGCTATTCAAAGTGGACTCAGAGGGAGAACTGCAGTGGGACAAATACTTTTATCATCAGGATAAGAATTTTCTTTGTTCTGTTGTTCAAACCTCTGATGGCGGTTACGCCTTGGGAGGATGGATATGGCTGCGCTCTAATGGCGGGGGACCAAACATTGCCATAATAAAGACGGATGCAAATGGCACTGAGCTATGGACTCAATATTATGGCGCCAGTATCGCTCGCGAGATGGTCAAGACAAGCGACGGTGGCTTCGCAATAGCCACTTCCTCTGGCATAGTAAAGGTGGATGATACTGGCAGTGAGCAATGGACAATAAGCAATTTCCCCGCGAGCATCACATGCTTAACTCAAATGCAAGATGGCGGATATGCAGTTGCCGGGAACGGGCTATCGTTAAACAAAATCGACGTTGTCAACCCAGAGCAGACAGCTCAGCCTTCTGGGACGCGGTCATCCCCACCAACTATGACGACCGCGTCTCCCTCTCCAACAGTGCCTGAATTTCCTCCTGTAGTGGGTTTTGCTTTGATGGTTGTAGTTTGTGTGTTGATGCTTGTTTTTAGGAAGAGCTGTTTGAACTCTGCCTGAGTGGTTAGTTTGAAAATTTTTCTTTACACAGTTTTTCTTTACAAACACCCTTTTTACGCGGGCTAAACCAAGGTTACCTGATGGTGGCGATGGGTGACCAAAAATTTATAGCAACAATTTTGCCCCTGACCGTTTTAACCTCCAAAGTCGGCAAACTCCTCGGTTTGGCGGTGGTTGTATTTGCTTTGACAGGAGGATTGGGTGAATGAAAAAACGGTTACTCTTCTGTGGTCTATTGCTATGGTTGCTGGTTTTTTCGTGTTCCCTTAGTGCAGTTAAGGCGCTTAATAACCCTCAAATACCAAATTTTACCCTTAGTCTTGTAGATCGCTCCTTTGATGTGCCTCCAGTGTACGACGTGAACTCCTTCACTGGCCAAAACGAAACCATACAACCCGGATATCACGTTGAGAAAAAACTCATAGAAGTAAAAATAGAAAACCAGTACTCTTACTCTGATTATGGCTTCATAAACAGTAGCCAAGTCAAAGTGTACTACGACGTCCGCTACAAAGGACACTTTGATAACACGTGGATAGAGTCCAGCTCCATAAGCAACCTTGCTCCCTCAGAAGGCTACTACACAACCGTAGACTTTGGTTACGGAAGCAACAATCCTGGCGGCTTCCTTATTTGGCTCGGTTACGTTCCTCCAGATGGGCAAGTGGATTTTCAAGTTCAAGCCTTCTTAGGCTACTACAGAACAACCACGGTTCAAACGGGTAGTGCGGGCTGTTGGCGAAACGAAACCACATCAGTTTTTGAAAAGACTGGACTAAGCGGATGGAGTGCAACGCAAACAATCACCGTTGACCCTGCATCCACAAGCCAAACTAATGAAACTCTGCCTCCTACTTCGCCCGCCCCAACCGCAGGCATCGTAAACAACACCACCCCGGTTCCTACCCAAAACTGGACCCCGACACAAACAAACCTCCCAACGCAAACTATTATACCCGCTGCCGATACTTCCCCCGCAGAAACCCCCACTCCGTCCGTACCTCTAATCCTTCAAGTGGTCATCGGCTTTGCAGCAATCTCCATTATCGCTGTTATCGCATTACTCATAGCTAGCAGAAGAGCCCAGAAAAAATCTGCCCCCAAAGGCAACCTGACCAAAACGGACACATAACACGTTATTGACGAAAAAGGCAGTTCATGGCTACCTCCCCTACATCTTTTTCAAGGTAACAACAACGTTCCCGATTTGAAAACCCTTACTTACTGCACGACACCAAAGAAACATAGTTGCCTTTTTTACCCGAAACCACCGAAAAAGGCTATCGCGGTTTTTTGTCTGACCAAAACAAACGTTTTTCATAGGCAGATTTAGGTTTGAAGCCCTTACCTGAACTGTACCCTGCGTTACGTTGCCGCTCTGCATTCAAAATCCGCGCATACAATTTGGAAACTTTCGTTTTGGATGGCAGGTTCTTTTTGGTGGAACGGACAGGAACAGGCGTGAAGGGTCTGGTTATTTCATTTGAAACCTTTTTTTTGCGTCCTCGAGGCGGTCGAGGGAGCTGGCGGACTTTCCTAAAAACCACCGTGCCCTCTTGCAAGTTAACTTTCTGCACTTCCCAACCCGCATCCAGCCAGCCTTTAGCATGGGCGCTGGATTTAGCGTTACTCCACCATGACTCGTTACGGTAAGCCGCCATAGGCAGATTAGTGCCGATTAAGCCGTCAATACGCGCAAAGCTGAGTGTGACTATGCTTGTGAAGGCGGCGCGGAACTTCAGATGCTTTGTTAAGCCTTCATATTTTGAGGTCGTTCGGGGTGAGACAACTCGGCGGGCGCAGTTTAGGCAAAGAAGGGCGGTGGGGTCGCCTGTGGATACGTCGGCAACCATGCAGTCACGGCAGTACAGCTTCTTGCAACGTTCACACTTATGCAGTCGACTGTAAGAAAGAACCCTTTTGCAGATGCCGCATTCATCTTTCACGGCGCCAACCTCAAACAGCACTTCTGCCGCTTTGTTACCTACCAATTGGCTCGGTATTAACTTAATCCAAAAAACAAACAAAACCGATGAAGAATCTGCCTACAGTGTCAACTCACGGCTTTTTATCCTTCGTAGCAGAAAGTTTGCGATTAGCCATACAGCAGCAACGCCGATTATCCACTCCAAAAAATCAATGATTCTGAAGAACAGAAGCAAAAACAGCACTACGATAAGTGCTATGGAAACCACGCCGATTGTTCTTTTGCTTCCTCGTGAGGGGTCATTTTGGGAGGCGTTTTGTTGCGTCATGTCCAATCTATCCTTTGACTACGGCTAGGGGAATCATCCGTGCCACTTTGGTTGCGATGCCTGCCCCGTCGCTAACTTCTGCGACGACATCTACGTTCTTGTAGGCGGGGTCAGCTTCTTCAGCCAGAACCATCGCGCTTGCACTACGCACGACGATGCCGCGTTTCTCCAAACTCGTTTTGATGTCGCCGCCCCAGAACTTTCGCTTCGCTGCTGCTCTGCTCATCATTCTTCCTGCGCCGTGGGCGGTGCTGCCAAAACTCAAATCCAAAGCTTTCTCCGTGCCAACAAGCACCCACGAGCTGGTGCCCATGCTGCCTGGGATAAGCACTGGTTGGCCGTAGGTGCGGTAGTCTTGGGGGATTTCTTCGCGCCCCGCGGGGAAGGCTCGGGTGGCGCCTTTGCGGTGAACCCAGACCTTCTTGGTTTTGCCTTTGTCGTTTATTTTGTGGTTTTCAGCTTTGGCGATGTTGTGGGCTACGTCGTAGACGAGTTTTAGTCCGAACTTTTCGGGGTCTTGTTTGTAGACTTGTTGAAAACTTTGCCGTACCCAATGCATGATTGCTTGGCGGTTACAGAAGGCGTAGTTTACGGCGCAAGCCATCGTTTGCACGTAATCGGTTGCTTCTTTGCTGTTGCCTGGCGCACAGGCAAGTTCTCGGTCAGGCAATGTTATGTGATACTTCTGCACGGCGTGTTCCATGACGCGTAGGTAGTCGCTGCAGACCTGATGCCCGTAGCCTCGGCTACCGCAGTGAATCATAACGGTAACTTGTCCTTCTTCGTTGATGCCAAACGCTTTGGCGGTTTGGGGGTTGTAGATTTTGTCGACTTTTTGGATTTCTAGAAAGTGGTTGCCTGAGCCCAAGGTGCCCATTTGGCTTAGTCCTCGGCTTTTCGCTGTGGAGGAGACTTTGTCAGGGTTGGCGTTTTGCATTTGTCCCTGCTCTTCACAGTGTTGGGTATCTTCGGTCCAACCCAAGCCCTTGTTTATGAGCCACTGAACGCCTTCGGTGACGAGTTGGTCTAAGTCGCGGGAGCTAACGCTGAAATCCTTTCGGCGACTTCCCAGCCCAGAGGGAACATTGTCAAATATTGTGCCTGCTAACTCCACCAGTTTGGGGCGGACGTCTTGTTCGGTTAGGTTGGTGCTCAGTAAGCGGACGCCGCAGTTTATGTCGTAGCCTACGCCGCCGGGGCTTATGACGCCTTCTTCGTAGTCGGTTGCAGCCACGCCGCCTATGGGGAACCCGTAGCCTTCGTGGCCGTCGGGAAGGGTGATTGCGTTTTTATAGATGCCTGGGAGGTGGGCGACGTTAGCACACTGTTCTAAAGTGCGGTCGGTCTTCATTTTTTCCATGAGGGCGTCGTTGGCGAAAACTAAGCCTGGAACTTGCATGCCTTCTTTGTATTTGGGGATACGCCATGTGTAGGCGTCAATTTTTTCCACGGGGATTTTGGTGTGTGACCGACTTGAATCTGCGCCCATTGTTGTTCACCTACAGGTTAAAGAGGCTCTTGGATATAAAACGGTTATCCACTTTGGGTTTATTGCTGTTTGGAATGGGTGGTTTGTGTGGTTTTAGTTGTGTTTTTGTGTAGTACACTAAGGCAATAGTGTTTATTAATACGTAATATACAAGACGATTGTTGGGGGAAAACATTGGCTATTAAAAATCAATCAGCCACGAAAAAGAAACCTTTACTTATTGTAGCGTCGTTGGCTACAGTTGCCATAGTGTTAACTTTAGTCACGTCTGCAGCCATAAATGTAACTAGCACTTTTCGTGCGATACCCTCGGCGGGGTCTATTACTGCGGTTTCGTCAGGGGGCGGTGGTGGAGGAACCCCTGTTGGTGAAAACGTTACTGTTGCAGAGTTAGGCATCTACGTTGACAGTGACTGCACCTTGAACTTGACTTCGATTGATTGGGGTGACATTGAGCCCGGAGAAGAAGTGAGCTATATTGCTTACATTAAGAACTTGGGTAATGCCAGCGTCACCTTGAACTTAACCACAACTAACTGGATTCCTCAAGAAGCCTCTTCGTCCTTTGATTTAAGTTGGGACATCGACAGCAGCTATGTCTTAGCACCCGACCAAACCGTCCAAGCACTGCTCACCTTAGCTGTAGCCGAAGGCATCGACCCTGAAATAACAAGCTTCAACTTCGACATACAAGTGCTCTACACCACCGTGGACAGCTAAACAACCCTCCTCTTCTTTTTGTTTCATTCCCTTCTTTTAAAAAAATAACAAAAAAGACCACACTTGGCGTTTTCAAGCTTGCACTTTTCTGGCAAAGTTCACAAACCCTGCCAAGCTGTTTTCAATGAGCGTTTTTTTGTGAACCGGATTTGCCTTAAGCGCCAAAACAACTTCCTCTCGGATTGTCGAGTCCTTTTTCAGTACTGTTTCCCTGATGTCCTCCTCCGACTTGCCCTGCCCCAGTTCTTGCTGCACAATGCTTAGCCACCGCGTTATCTGCTTCTGATAGTCCCTCAGACGCCTAACCGCATCAGAAGCACTTCCGAAATGGCTATAGTACAAAACTTTGGGGTCAAGGCTGACAAGTTTATCCAGCGAAACCAAGGCGATGTCAGGACGAAACGGCGGCGGCGTAGTTGGAACCACAGTGTCAAATTCCGCCAGATATGCCCCCGCAGAGTCGCCAGCAAAAACTCCTCCACTTATAGGTTCATAAAAGCTCAAGTTATGAGCGGCATGACCTGCCGTCTCCAACGCCTGCACCGTGACGCCTTCTCCGATGTCAAAGGTTTGGGATTCAGAAGCCACAATTATGCGGTCTTGGGGTACAGGTTGAGGTTCGCCAAACATCTCCGCTACTTGACCCAGTGTTTGTTTGGAGGCTGCCCAAAGTTTGGCGGGGTCTTGAAGGTGGGGTACGCCTTTGCGGTGAACGATGACTTTGGCGTTGGGCAAAGTCTGCAGTAGACTGCCTGCGCCTCCTCCGTGGTCAATGTGGATGTGGGTGAGCGCAACATACGCAACAGATTCTGGTTCCACTTGTATCTCTTTAAGTCCAGAAAGTAAATTGGGAATAGACGAGGTTGGTCCAGTTTCTACTATGAGCGTTTTTTCTCCTTTAAGAACGTAGCTTGCTATGAGGTTTCTGAACCCGCCCGTCTGCAGGTCTACTTGGAACAGGTTGTTCCCAATTTGTTTTGTGTGAATTTTTTGCATCCCCTTTTGATTCTGCGTTTTTTAGGGTTCAAGGTGGCGACTTATAAGTCTCTTTTCAGAATAAGTAAGGTAAACACATAAGACTTAATTACACCAGTTTTCTCCTCATAGGAGAAGACCTTTAGAGGCTGCTATGCAAAAAATGAATGCAATCATTTTCGGCGCCCCCGGCTCTGGAAAAGGAACATACTCCGCAAGACTTCGAGACCGACTTGGGATCGAAGTGATTTCAATGGGCGACATCTTTCGGGGTATGATGCAGGAAAACAGCATTCTCGGCAGGATAATCAAACGTTACGTTGAGGCAGGGCTTTTGGTGCCTGACCCCATCGTTATAGAGGTGCTGGCAGACCGTATCTCAAACATGCAACAAGGAAGCGGCTTTATTTTAGATGGGTTTCCTCGTACCTTGGCGCAGGCAGAAGTTCTGGAGAAAACTGCTAAAATTGATGTTGTTATTGAATTGGCTGTGCCTGACTGGATAATTATCGAACGGTTGTCCTCGCGTCGGATATGCAAAAACTGCGGTGCCGCCTATAACCTGCGTTTCATGAAGCCAAAAGTGGAAGGGGTCTGTGACCGATGCGGTGGCCAACTGTATCAGCGGTCCGATGATAACCCCGCAGTGATTAAAATGCGGCTTGAGCTTTATGAATGTGAAACCAGCCCAATACTGAGGTTCTACCAAACTTCCAATGTTCCTGTAATAAAACACACAACAGACGTTTTAGAGGCACCGCCAGAAAAAGTGGTTGACTACATCGTAAGCGAACTCAAAAAACTCAAGCTTGCCTAAATATCCAGCAAAAACATCAACGTAACTTTTTCTTCTTCCTTAATGAACTCCATCTGATGGTAAGTTGCCGCTTTGACGCCGACTTTCTGCGGGTGCTTTTGGGGGTTAAAGTTTTCTCCGTAAATTGCGGCTTTAAGCTTGAATCCGTCGTTGCTCTGCTCAATGCTGTGGACATCGAATTTTGAAAAAACCTTGCCTTCTACTTCAAATTTTACCAGCAATGCTTCCAACCAGTTGTAGAGCAGAGCGTATTCGTCTTCTGCTTCAACTTCAACTTCCTCTCTTGTTGCGGGGCTGATTTTTTGTGTGTCAGTCATGACTTCAAACATGGCAAGAGCAGCGTTTCCCATGGCTTCCTCCATGGTTGCTCCATAAGCGGCGATGTAGGCGTCTGCTGTGTGCTCCAGAAACTCAAATTTGCCTTCTTTTCCGTCTGTTTTTTCCAAGCTTAACCCCACTGGTAGCATTGGTGAATGCGGTATAAACAGTTTCGCTAAACAAAGAGAAGGAAAAGTTAGAATTGTTCTTGGATTTTTTGTACTGCAGCTGCGGTCAGTTTTGCACAGTTTTCTACGTCCGCGAGGTTGACTATGCCAACGGGACTGTGGATGTAGCGTGCGGGAACGGATATGGTTCCGCTTGGTACTCCTTGTCGGGTTAACGCGATGCGGGCGGCGTCGGTGGTGCCCATAAGCCCCGTTTCAAGTTGGTAGCTGATGTTGTTTGCGGTTGCGGTGTCGATGAGCCAACGCAGAATTTTGGGGTGAACAATCAAGCCTGAATCCGTTACGGTCAAGGCGGGTCCTTTGCCCATTTTCACGGAGGTGTCAAATTCTCTCACCCCCGGCGTGTCGCCCGCGATGGTCACGTCTAAAGCTAAGCCTGCGTCAGGGTCAACGCCGAACGCGGCTGTAGCTACGCCCCTCAACCCTACTTCTTCCTGAATGGTGCCCACCGCGTAAACAGTGCATTCTAATTCGGTTATCTGTTTGAGGGCTTCCACCATGACCGCACAGCCCGCCCTGTTGTCAAATGCCTTTCCCATCGCGTTATCGTTGCCTAACTTTTCAAACTGCACATCAAAGGCCACGGGGTCGCCTACCCTAACACCCATGGCTTTGGCGTCGTCGCGGTTCTGGGCGCCTATGTCAAGAAACATTTCGTCGTAGGGCACGATTTTTTTGCGTTCCTCCTCTTTTTGGATGTGTGGCGGTTTAGAGCCAACTACAGCGGGTAGGGTTCCTTTTTCGGTGAGGACTTTGACTTTTTGCCCCAGAAGAATGCGGTCGTCTATGCCTCCCATCTTAGTGAATTTGAGAAAGCCATCCTTGGTTATGTTTTTTACCAGTAACCCGACCTCGTCCATGTGGGCGGCAAGCATGATTTTGGGCGCGTCTGTTTTGCCTTTTTTTATGGCGATGACGTTCTCCATGCGGTCCACAGTGACTTGGTCTGTGTAGGGCTTAAGCAGGTCAATCATGAGGTTTCTGACTTCATTTTCTCTGCCCGCGACACCGCAGGCGTTGGAAAGCTTTTCTAAATTCTCAACAAGCGACATACAAGCGACTTCCCGAGTTAGAGAGAATTGGTTGGCAAACTAATAAACCAATTGTGGCATTCCAATCACGTCCTGAACCCCTCATTTTCTGGTCAATGCTTCTCTTTTTTATTTTGGTTTGAGCTTAGTTTCGCCCTGTGTAACGTCGCTGTAGCGATTAATGCTACAATTAAAAAAGATACAATTATTGTAGTGGGGAACTCGGGGATTGTAGGCGAAGGACTAGGTGTTGCTGTTGGTTGTTGCATCGGTGAATTAGTTTCTGTTGTGAAGTGCCAGGTTCTAGTGGTTGTTGGTTTAGAGCCTTCTGGAGCAGTTTCTTGTCCATAAGTCGCTGTTACAGTGTATGTTGTTTTTGGCTGTAGTTGTTCAGATAAATAAAAAATGAATGTTGCATCAATGCCTTCCGCTCTGAAAACTCTCTCCTTTATGGCTATATTTGGTGATATGGACATGTTACAAATTGAGGGGCGTCTACTAAATGAAATAGAAATTGTTGTGTTAAGAGAAACATTTGTAGAGTTAGGCAATGGGTAAAAGTTTCCTGCAGCATAGGGCAATTCCATTAGGCTTTGAGTGGGACTAGGAGTAGGTAGTTTAGACGGTTTAGCTGTTGGAGCTATATTTGTAGTTGGCTTTGCTGTTTCTACTAAGAATGTGACTGAAGCGTTAAATTTTTTGTCGAATGTTGTTTCTCCCTGGATACGTAAACTGTGATTCCCCTCAGATAAGCTCCATAGTGTGCCATTTCCAGTTACAAGACAACTTGGACTTACCGGACCCTTCGTGTATGTTTCAGTCTGTATTGGTACTGCTTCTTGTTTGTCTAAGCTATAATTTAGCCACTTGAGCTGTTCCACATCTATGAAGGTCCAATCGAATAACTCAACTTTAACATCAAAAGGAACATCGCTTGTGTTATATTTGCCCAATTGAATCGGAGAAAAAATTGTTACCTCAGGTGGAAGAGGCGGACCCATAAAATTAGCTCTAGTTTCCTCAACAGTTAGTATGTCTTGCATTCCTGCTAGTATTGAGATGAGAATGAGTGAGGTTGTGATTGCTGCTATGAATGCCTTTTTGCTCATAGCCATCAGCAGGTAATTATGGGTTCAACTTAGCTAAAAGAGTGTTTGTAAAGGTTTGTTGTGTAAAGAAAAACTGTCTGTTGCAAAGTTTCTTGCGGGACCTCAAAGGTGGCTATTACCGGAATTTGAGTCCAAAACCTTGTTAAAACCAGAAAGCATAGATGGGATAGGGCTATCAAAAAGGTAGTCACCCTACTAACCCAGAGCAACCTAAGGCAAAACAAGTAGATGACCCATAAGCGACTTTTGCATGTTTCCAGTTACCGATGCTGCGGGGGTTCGGGGGCTGGTGGTAATTCTTAAATGCGTCAACCGCTTCACTCTGCTTATTCAGGTGTGAACTTAAAATGGCACAACCAAGTTTCAAAACAGTTTTCGTTTTCCTAGACACAGACAAATACTGCAGCCCCTTTGACATGCTCGTCGCCATCGACGCTTTTCCCGACTCCATGATTTTCAAGTACGAAAACGTCAATGACCAAGAAGCACCAAAAATCGTCTACGACCTGCTTTTCCCCCGTGGACCCATGGGTGCGGCACACACAAAAATCTTCATCAACGGCAGCAACTTTGACATGGTGGAAAAAGTTGTTGAAGCCACCCAGAAATGCATGGCTTCCGCGCCGTGGGGCAACAGCATCATCGTAGACCCCCGAGGCGGCTACTCAACCGCCGCTGCAGCCGTAGCAAAAACCCTTGGCGCATCCCTCGAGAAAGGGTTTGGTACGCTGGAAGGCAAAAACGTCACCGTCCTCGCAGGCACAGGCCCTGTCGGACAAACCGCAGCCCGAATCTACGCCGCCGAGAAAGCCAACGTAACAATCACTTCTCGCACGATGGCGAAAGGTCAAGCGGTCGCGGAAAAAATCAACAAAGAAGCAGGCGCGGAACGTGTCAAAGTAATCGAAGTTAGCAAACCTGAGCAGACAGCTGAGGCAGTGAAGGACGCCGAAATTATTCTGGCGGCAGGTGCCGGAGGTATCCAGCTGCTTAGCGCCGCTGACCTCAAGAGCGCAACAAAATGCAAGATAGTTGCTGACATTAACGCGATTAAGCCTTTGGGCGTTGAAGGCTTAGGCTCAAACGACGACAGCAAAGAGATTGCTGCTGGCGTGTTTGGTATTGGTGCACTTGCCATTGGTAAGCTTAAAATCAAAATCGAAACCAACATGATTAAACGCGCCACTGAAGCCGCATCGGGACTGTTTGACTACTCCATCGCCTACGACATCGGCAAAGCCCAGATTCTTAAAAAGCTCGAGAAAGACAAAGCCGCCAAACAGTAAACTCCAAAATTGAGTCTCACTCAATTCTTTTTTTATTTGTAGGTTTGATGGTGAACTGTATACGGTGCTTTTAGAGTAACCTGCCAAGTTGCGTTTAATTCCATAAAATTAATTGAAACTCCTGAGCCCTCAACATGCCCTCTAATTTCTTGGCTTTCACTTGCAATAAGCGTTGGAAGCTGAACAACACCCCTGATTAATTGACCGTTACTGATCATCAAGTTAACTTCAAGAATTCCATTGCTTACATTATTTTTACCGTAGTTCTCAATTTGGGCGGTGTAATCCCATGCTGTCCAACCAAAAACAACAGAGATTGGACCACTATGCGAGAATGATGTAATTTTCAGTTCCGCAGTGCTCTGTATATCACTTATTGATTTGTTAAGCTCGTCAAGTTGGTTTTTGAGTTCAGAATTATAACTTAAGAGGGCAGCATTCTGGCTTTGAAGAGCACTGTTTTGTTTTTGAATTTCTATGTTCTGATTAAAAGAAAACCACGTAACAATGAAAATGTGGTGGCACCTATCAAAAAGACAATCAATAGACCCTTCGTGGCTGCTGAAAGCTTGACCATACTCATCAAATACATGAAACGCCCGCCATCTAATAGCTCTCCCCCGAGAACACCTTGTTCTCCAAAAAGAACAGCGACTGCCTGCTCTTTTCGCAAAAATCAAGCGAAATTTGTTGTTAGAGGGCTTTGGCTTGCTTTTCCAACTCTATCAAGTTAGCGGGGTCACCAAAAACCAGCAACGTGTCGTCTTCCTGAATCCTGAAGTTCGGGTCAAACAAGTTCTGAATAACGTCCCCCCGACGCAGAACCCCAATAATGGTGGCTGCTTTAGAAATTTCCTGCATGCCCTTTCCGATAAGCTTTGAGGATTTGAAAACCGAAAACTCGGCAATCTCGTGTGCCCCAATTCTTTCAGAGAAAACCACGCCCACAATGTTTTTGGTCACCGCGGAAAGCGCCAGCAGATGCCCCACTGTTACCGAGGAGGGGATGACCATGTCGGCGCCTGCGTTTTTGGCGGTTTCGGTGAGGCTGGGGTTGTGAATGACGCTGACTATTCGGATGTCGTGACGCATTTTTCTGGCGCTGAGAATGGAGAGCATATTGTCGGGGTCTTTTTCGTGAGCCACGACAATCATGGAGGCCTGTTTTATCCCCGCTGTGGTTAATGCTTCCAAGGGTTGATTTTCTGATTCTAGCACAGCAAAAAAGTTGCGTTTTACCATCTCGTCGTATTTGGTTGGGTTCTTGGTTATCACAACGTAGTCTAAGCCTATTTCATCCAGCTTATCCGTAACGTATCTGCCCAGATGGGTGTATCCGAAAACGATAACGTGCCCCTTAAGTTTCTTCATCAACCGTTTTCCAACCTGCCCCTTAGCTAAGTCCCCTTTCGCAAGCGTGTTCACGCTACTTTGGAGTATCGACGCCACTGAACCTACAGAAATCACAATCATAGTAATTAAGAGCGCGGATTCCGTTGGGTCCATCGTGTACAGGTTTCCTCCGTTTGGCGAATAGAACCCCAGCGTAGTCACCGTGGAAACCGCCGCAAGAATTGCCCCCATAAGCGGAAGCTGCTCATAATAAGAGTAAATCACTGCGCCCCCAACAATCATCAACGCCAAAAGAATGAGTTGGCGGTAGATGGCTCGGAAAAACACGAAGGGCCCGTAGAGCGCTTGATAAAAAACAAACGTGAATCTGCGGCTCTGCTTTTTTAGTCTCCGCTTCATCGGTATACGACTGAAAATTTCTTTTCGGCTCATCGGAAGCGCTCGAAGAACTGCAACAAAAAAAGCTTTTATAGGTTTCGGAGCCGTATTTCAGCGTTTCAAGCAAAAAACGTGAATTCAACACAAACTTTGGTTCTTGCCTAATTTATCAAAAGAAAAAAGAAAAAGTTACTTGAAAAGCCCGCGGATTCTTTCGCAGGCTTCCCGTATGCGTTCAGCTGGCTGCGTAAACGTAATTCGAACGTAGCCTTCTCCGTGTTCGCCAAACCCAACGCCCGGGGTTACAGCTACTCCTGCGTCGAGCAGTTTGGCGGCAAACTTCATGGAGTCGCCCTTGCAGTTGGCCCAGACATAGAAGGTTGCCTTAGGTTTTTCGCATTCAAAGCCTATGTCGTGGAGGTTTTTCACCAGCAGGTCGCGGCGTTCTTGCAGAATCTGGTTTGTTTGGCGCAGAAACTCTGGCTGCTCTGGACCGTTGTAGGTGTTGAGGGCTTTGACGGCGACTTTTTGAGTGTACACCGGTGGACCTGAATCAATTTGTGCTTTCACTTTCGCTAAGCCTGCCACCAAGTCTTTGTTGCCTACTGCAAAGCCGATGCGATCTCCCGTCACGTTGAAGGTTTTGGAGAGCGAGTTGAATTCGATGGCGCATTCCATGGCGCCGTCAATTTCCAAAATGCTAGGCGCACGGTAGTCGTCGTAGGTTATTTCTGAGTATGCGTTGTCGTAGCAGAGGATGATGTTGTTGTCTTTGGCAAAATCAACCGCCTCCTTCAGAAACGCCTTGTCTACGGTGGCGGCTGTGGGGTTGTTGGGGTAATTGAGAAACATCATTTTAACCCCCTCGGTTGGCAACGTTTCAAAGTTTGGTTTGAATCCGTTTTCTTCCATCAACGGCATCGCCACTGGGGTTCCGTCGCAGAGGATGGTGCTGCCGTTGGCGTACACGGGGTACGCGGGGTCAGGACACAAAACCTTGTCGTCTGGGTTCACAAACGCCCTTGCGACGTTGGCTATGCCTTCTTTGCTGCCCAAAAGCGCAACCACTTGTTCCTGAGCAACGTCAACGCCGAAACGCTTCTTGTACCATGATTTGACGGCGGCGCGAAAATCAGTTTCGCCTTGGCTGAAGCTGTAGTTGTGGTTTTTGGGGTTGGCTGCCTCTTCTTGCAGGGCGTCAATGACGACCTGTGGCGGGGGAAGGTCGGGGTCGCCTATGCTCAGAGAAATAAGGTCCACGCCTGCGGCTTTCTTGTCTTTGATTTGTTTTTCGATTTCTGCAAATAGGTAAGGGGGAAGTCTCTTAATTCGGTCAGCGAACTCTACATTCATTTCGGTCACGTGCCTACTTAGAAGAGTCTTCCTTCAAAAACCTTCTCCGCGGCTCCCTTCAAAAACAGAGTTTTCCCTACTTCTACCTGCAGGTCGCCGCCCAACACGTGTACGGTAACTTTGTCTTTGACTTTTCCCAGCTTGTTTGCTGCTGCAACCGCCGCGCAGGTTCCCGTGCCGCATGCAAGGGTTTCGCCGCAGCCTCGCTCCCAAACCCGCACGTTCAACTCGTTCTTGCCCACTACTTGGACAAAGCCGACGTTGGTTCGTTTGGGAAATGCTTTGTGGGTTTCAATCATGGGTCCAATGTATTCGACGGGAAACTCGTCGGTGTTTTCGACGAATATGACGCAGTGGGGGTTGCCCATGGAAAGACAGGTTACGCTGTAGGTTTCATCGTCTACCAGTAGGTCATCGTTTATGCATGTGCCCTCACCCATCATCGGCAGGGTTTGGCGATTCCAATCAGGTGCACCCATATCCACCTTAACCAACTTGACCTCCCCGTCTTGAAGGGTTAACCAGACAGGCTTCACACCCGCCAAAGTTTCTACTTCAAACTCGGTTTTCGTGACGATGTTGTTTTCGTAGCAGAATTTGGCAAAGCATCGGATGCCGTTGCCGCACATTTCAGCTTCACTGCCGTCCGCGTTAAAGATACGCATCCGCACGTCCGCCTTGGTTGAGGGGTAAACGAGCAAAAGTCCGTCGGCGCCGACGTTGAATCGGCGTTCACAAAGCTTCTTGGCAAAGACGGATGTGTCTTTGTCGGCGATTTTTCCGTCGCGGTTATCGATGACGACGTAGTCGTTGCCTAACCCATGCATCTTCCAAAAGTTCATCCTTTCCACTCCGTCGTCTGATACTGTCCCCGCATGAGGTCATCTAGCTGTTCCCGTTCCCGAATCAGGCGGTACTTGCCTTCCTTGACCAGGACTTCAGCGGCTCGGGGACGCGAGTTGTATTGGCTGCTCATGCTGTATCCGTATGCTCCAGCGTTCTGCACCGCTAGCAGGTCGCCTTCTTCAACTCTGGGCAGACTTCGGTCTTTAGCAAGCAGGTCGCCTGACTCACATATGGGTCCAGCTACGTCGTATTTGTCTTCGTCGGTAGCAACCAGCTTGTTGGCTACCAAGACATGGTGATAGCTTCCGTACATTGCAGGGCGAACCAACGTGTTGAAGCCTGCATCTACGCCTACAAACTTGCGGTAAGGCGTAACCTTGACGGTGTTCACCGAGGTTAACAGGACACACGCATCCGCGACCAAATACCTGCCTGGTTCTACGTGTAAATATGGTTCCCCAAGCTCGTACTGGCTGGTCTTCGCTTTGAATAGGGTGAGAACATTGTCAGAGAACACCTGCAAATCCAGCGTCTTATCTTCAGGCTTGTACGGTATGCCTAAGCCTCCGCCGATGTCTATGAACTCAAAATCCATGCCTACCTGTTCGTGAACTCGCTTTGCTACAGAGAGAAACTTGTCCAGCGCCCCCAGAAACGGCTTCACATCAAGAATACCTGAGCCAATGTGCATGTGGATGCCGAAACGCTCCACACCTGCTTCTTTTGCGGTTGTGTAGGCGCGGACGGCGTCTTGCTCCCAAACTCCAAATTTGGATTGCTTGCCCGCGGTTATGCAGTGGTCGTGGTGTCCTGCACCGATTTCGGGGTTCACTCGAACTGACAAGATTTTTGGAACCGTGATTTTCAGCAGCCTGTCCAGTTGGGATTGGCTGTCGATGTTTATGGTGACGTTAGCGTCTGCCAAAAACTTGAGCTCGTCGGTGCGTACGCTTGTTCCCGTGAACAGAATGCGGTCTGGGGTAAAGCCGCTGGTCAAAGCCGTGAAGACTTCGCCTGGACTAACCGCATCCAAGTTGGCGCCTTCCGTTTCCAGAATCTTTAACACCGAAAGATTCGAGTTTGCCTTCATTGCATAGAAAATCTTTGTCTTCTTATAATTCTGAGTCAACGCTTCCTGCAGGCGGTGATAGTTGTTTCGGATTCGGCATTCGCTAACAACGTAAAGGGGAGTGTCAAACTTTTCAGCAAGCGTCTTCGCTTGGACCCCGTCGATGAAAAGCTGCCCATTTCGGTTCTCTAAGGGTTCGTTAAGAGTATTCACTCAATCTCACCAGTATCGTCTCTCTTCAGATAATGATATGGAATTAGCTTTTAAGCTAATCCTTTGGCGACTGCAAGCTCCGCGCTTAGTATTCCTGCGCCAGCGCCGCCCCTAATGGTGTTATGACCCAGACACATATACTTGAGGGTCATGATGGGGTCTTTTCGGATTCTGCCCACTGAAACCGACATGCCTTTGCCTGCGTCTCGGTCAAATCTGGGTTGGGGACGATTCGCCTCTTCTCTGACAATGATGGGGTTTTCGGGGGCTGAAGGCAACTTGAGCGCTTGAGGTTCGCCTTTGAAGCTCCGAAATGCCTCGGCAACTTCCTCTGCAGCCGGGCTTTTGTCCAGCTTCACAAAAACCGACTCCAAGTGGCCGTCTATAACTTGGACGCGGTTACAGCTGGAGCTCACCACGAATTGGGCGTTTTGTACTGCTTTGCCGTTGAAGGTGCCCAGTATCTTGTTGGACTCGGACTCCATTTTGTCTTCTTCTTTGCCGATGTAGGGCACCACGTTGTCGATGATGTCCAATGAGGGAACACCTGGGTAGCCTGCGCCGCTAAGCGCCTGCATAGTTGTAACCATAACTTGCTGAAGCCCAAACTGCATAAGCGGCTTAAGCGTCAAAGCCATCTGGATGGTGCTACAGTTAGGGTCAGTGGTTATGAAGCCCTTCCAGCCACGGTTCTTCTGCTGAACAGCAACAAGAGCAAGGTGCTCAGGATTCACTTCAGGAATCAACAGGGGAACATCGGTTTCCATACGGTGCGCAGATGCCTTGCTAAACACAGGGTACTGCGCCGCGAATTCTTCCTCGACGGGTCCAGCAGGGTCTCCAGGCAACGAACTGAAGACCAAGTCTACTTTGCCTGCCTTTTGTACGGCTTCAAGGTTAGCGTCAGCGACGGTTAAGTTTGCGATTTCTTTGGGTAATTCGGATTCCATTGTCCAGTTGCAGGCGTTGCGGTATTTTTTGCCTGCTGACCGCTCTGAGGCTGCTAAAACTTCAATTTGGAACCATGGGTGCCCTTGGAGAAGTTGGATGTATCTTTGACCGATGGCTCCAGTGGCGCCCAATATTGCTACTTTACGTTTTGAGGACATTTCTATCGATTCCTCTGTTTTGTGGGGTTTTCTTGGATAAAAACTTTGGTGGTTAAAGCCCCAACACGGTTGCCATGCTGTAGATGCCGGGGGTTTGTTGTTTGCTTATCCACTCTGCCGCAACAACCGCACCCTGCGACAGCACGTTTCGGTTAAAGGCTGTGTGTTCGATGCGAAGCATCTCGTTGGGTCCCGCCACAATCAGGTCATGGATGCCTGGAACGCCGCCTGCACGCATCGCCACCACTTCAAGTTCCTCTGGTTTTCGGACGCTGATGCCTTCTCTGCCGTGGACGGTTGTGGTGTAGCCTCGTATGCCTGAAACAATTTCGGCGAGTTTTACGGCGGTTCCGCTGGGGGCGTCCTTTTTGGCGGTGTGGTGAATTTCGCTTATGCTAAAGGTGTAGTCGGGGGGTAATGCCTTGAGCACTTCGGCTAACTTGAAGAGTATGTTAATGCCTACGCTGTAGTTGGGAGAGAACACGGCGGGAACCTTGGTTTCGACGGCAGCACGGATTATCTGGTTCTGCTCCGCAGTCAAGCCCGTGGTGCCTAAAACTATTCTTTTGCCCATCTTTGCGACGGCGGGCAGGTTGAGCACTTCTGCGGCGGGCGACGTGAAGGTTATGTAGACGTCGGCGTCGGCGACGGCGTCGCAGAGGTTGTCGGGTCCCATGAGGGAGGTGTCTGAGTTGACGATGCCCAGTTCTCTAAGGCTTTTGCCTATGGCTGGGTGATTTGCGGCTTCGACGGCCCCCACAATCTGGTGTCCCTTTGCCGTGGCTTCCCCAATAATTGCCTGACCCATTCTGCCGGCGGCGCCTGCGATACAGAGCTTAAGCATAGAATAAGCCCTCCAAGTAACGTTCATTGTTGAGTCTGTCGGAGAGGTCAACGCCAAAGAACTGTTCTATGGGTGTGAAAACTTCGGGGTGTTCTTGGTGGACTTTGCGTGCGGTGGATAGCACAACTTCCAGTCCTGTATGGGTCATCTTGCCTATCGGTTGCCTGCAGGGGCCTGAAGGTATGCCTAAAATGTTCATGAGGGTCTTTGCTGGAAGAGGATTGCGTGCCCTAACAGTGACGGGGCCGTAGGGGGTTGGTTCTTGGGTCTTAACGGTGACTAGACTGAAGAGGGGTTGCAGCGTTTCGTAGAGTTGCTTTGCCTGCTCCAAGTTTCCGTCTAAGATGTGGCGCATCATGTCGCTGACTGCCTTGGGGGCGTAGTTGCTGGTCACGGAGATGGCTCCTGTCGCTGCCATATCTGGGGACGACATCATGGCAAAGGTTTTGTCGTCGTCGCCTGAGAGAATGTCAAAGTCGCTTCCGCAGACTTGGCGGGTTAAGCGGGCATTGTCCAAGTTGCCTGTGGCTTCCTTGACGCAACGCACGTTGGGGTAGGTAGCGTGGAGTATGGCGAGGTCTTGGGGAAGAAGCTGGGTGCCTGTTCTCCCAGGGATGACGTAGGGGATGACTTGCATGTCGGGGAACTGCTTGGCGACGGGTTCGATGTATTCGCGGCGAATTTCGAGGCTGCTGGGGCCGTTGTAGTAGGGGTCAACGAGGAGCACGGCGGGGATGCCTAGGTGTTGGGCGTGGACGGTGCCTTCGATGGCTTCTTGGGTGCTGTTGCTGCCTGCGCCTGCGATGGTTGTGCCTTTTTGGTGGGTGTATTCGTGGATGCGTTCTGTGACTTTGTTATGTTCATTCCAGTCTAGGGTGGCGCTTTCGCCTGTGGTGCCGCAAGCTAGGATGCCGCTGACACCGTTTGCTAGTTGGAATTCTACAATTCTTTGTAACCCTTCGTAGTCTACTTCGCGGTTTGCGCGGAAGGGGGTGATGAGGGCGGTGTAACAACCGCTAAATAGCGTCATGTGTTTTAACCTCTTGCGGAGAATTATTCTTGCAGGGGCTTATTTAAGCCTTTCCGAATTCAATACTTTATTTACGTAATCCGTATCTTTAAGGCAATTAAAATGCATACAACACAAAAAAATGACGATTTCCGCACTCAGCAGTAGAAAAACGGTTGCCCGAAAACAGCCCCGAACCCCTAACCCGCGCCTAGTAAGACACATAAATACCATAAACGTTTTGGAAGACGAACAACCGTGCCCCACAAACCCCAACCCCCCCGCCAACCAACCCTAAAAGCAGGCGCCCCCATCTGCCCCATATGTCTCGTAGAACTCCTCGAGGCTGAAGTGGACGTAGAAATCAACGGCACCATACTACGCAAACTCAAAGTGCTCCGATGCCCCATCTGCCTAGAAGAACAATTCACCGAGCAACAGCAAAAAGCCCTCGAACAACAACTCCGCCAAACTGAAACCAAACCTTAACCTGCCAACTGCCCTTTTACACGGAAACCTTTAACCTCTTCTCTTCCCTCATGTCCTGAAGATGAATCCATGGCTCCCTTAAGCCAAACCCGCAAAGCCGACCTCACAACCCTTGCCTTCGCCGTAATCTACATTGCCGTAGGAGCCTTGCTAATCTACTGGAACTTCACCGGCGCCATCTCAAGCACCTTTTTTGCCATAGGCATCTTTTTGCTCATCGCCGTAAGCTTACTTTTCAAGTTTGCAACAGATTTTTCCCGAAAAAGAAAACGCCCCTTATTATAATCAATTGTTTAACTTCGGAAGGCTTTTAAGAACAAGCCCTCTAACCTAAAGAAAGCACCTTGGTGGTTTAAATGGCACGATTAATCGTAACCGCTATAACTGAAGACACGGTAGCCGCGCCCGGAAACCGGCTGTCAAACTATATCTGCGTTTCAGTCACCGACACTGAAGGCAACCCCCTCTCAGGGTTAACGCAAGATGACGTGAAGGTTGACCCCATGATTTCCGCGCCCGGCGGCGTACCCGTTTACATAGCAACATTCTTTGAAGGCAGACTGCCCGGCTTCTACTACATCAACGTTATCCCAACCGAAATGCACACCTGGAAACACGGCGTCTACATCTTTGCAATAACAGTACAGAAGGGCGATGACAAAGGGCAGACGCTAGCGTCAGTGCTGATGGACTAGTCATAAACTAATGTATCATTTTTTTAACCAAGCCTTTTTCCTACAGCTGACAAACCTGTAGTGTCCACGACCGTGCTTGGTCAAGAAACCTTGACCTGACATTAGGCAGCAGCGGGGTGTTTTTAGTCAAGAAACCCTGACAAAAACCCTCTTAGGCAATCAAACCTGTGCTTTTCTAGATGGTAATGTCCCAAAAGCCTCTCGTGTTGACCGTTTCATTGGCAGCCTTTGTGCTGTTAGGCTTTGTCCAAATCCAAATGGTCAAGGAGGCTGACGCTAACCCCGTAATACCCTACCGATTCTCTGTCCAGTCCCCCGTCAACGGAACCGAGTATGCCTCGGCTTGTGTTCCTTTGGATGTGGTAATAAAAACTCCTGACTCCCACTTCTACAACAAATCCATCTCCGCCGCAGTCTACAGCTTAGACGGAAACGCCAACGTTTCCCTTGTAGGCGTAGGCGAAGGCTTAGATGACGAGAAATGGTTTGTCACCTCCGCAAACACAATCCTCCATAATCTGTCCGAGGGTACCCACGAGCTAAAAGTAACCACCAACGACAGCTGGACAAACCATGTCTCAAGCACCGTTTTCTTCACCGTAAACACCCCGTCAAGTTCCTCCTCAAGTTCCACGGTTTTCCCTACTGTTCGAGTTTCCTTCGTTGATGCTTCTGCCTTTGGGGGCTGCGGTTTTTGCGTTTTTCTTGGTTTTAAAACGTGGAGGGCAACCCGATGAATAAACCTGCTTCTGTGGTTTTGTCTGTGGCTTGTTTGGTTGCGTCATGTTTCTTTCTTGTGCCTTTGGGTGCAGGCGCCACGATAATTGTTGTGCCCGACGATTACGCTTCCCTTCAGGCTGCCCTTGACCACGCCGCTTCAGGCGACACGGTGCTCATCAAAGAGGGCGTCTACACCGAGCAGACTTTGCAGGTAAGCAAGCCTCTTACCCTCATAAGCTCAACCATTGGTGGCGCTACGGTGAATCTCCATCCGCCCCAACACCAAGTGAACTATTTCGGCTCAATCCTGATGGTCTACAACCACTCCATCCAAATCAACGCTGACAACGTCAACCTCATCGGCTTGAACATAGTCAGCGACGGCGGCGACATCTCTGCAAACGGCAACAACCTCAAAATCGCCGACAACAGCTTTCAAACTCAAACAGCCCAACTCGGATTCTACTTCACAGGTAACGCAAGCAAAATAATCAACAACACACTAAGCTCCCTTGCTGTCGTGGGCTCCAACAACACCCTAACAGGCAACCGCGCCACTTCCATGTCTGTTACGGGCACCTTCAACTTCATCAATCAAAACGGCGCTGGCGGCATCACGTTAACGGGCTCCAAAAACGCCGTGACAGGAAACTCTTTCATCGGCGGGGAAGGCGTGGGTATTCATCTGCTTGGAGCCGACTACAACATAGTCACTAACAACAAAGAAAGCGGCAGTGGCGTAGGCATTGCCATCGGCTACACAGGAACTGGTGGTTCCTGCAACCTGTTTGCGGGTAACACTGTGGAGGACGCGGGTTTGTGGGGGATTCTGTTGGGCAACGGCTCCTACAACGTGTTTTACGGTAACCAAATCGCCAACAATCTCGGGTATGGTCATGATGGGTATGGGTTGGCGATGGGTGGAACCCACAGTCAAGTAGATAACAACCTGTTTTTTGGTAACCTTTTTGAGAACAACGCCAAAAACTTTGGCACTAACTGGGAGGTGCTTGGCTCTAACTCGTTTGACAACTGCACAGTGGGCAACTACTGGGACGACTACTTGACGCTGTATCCTAACGCCAGCGAATTAGCGGATTTGGGCACGGGGGATACGCCCTACTTGGTTTACCCTAACCACACAGACAACCATCCCTTAATGAGCAAGCCTCCAGTTTCCAGCGTAATTCCCCCTTTACCCAACCCCTGGGCAGAACTCATACCCCTAACCTCCCCTGAAGACCTCCTCCCAAACGTTTTTCCAACGCCGCCTCCAACGCTACCTCCCATTCCAATGCCTTCCCCAACCCCCAGCCCCATCCCCTACATCTGGTCCACTGGACCCGATTCATGGGCTGCGATGACGCCGTTGCAACCCAAATTCTACGGCACCTTAGGCGCGGCAGTGGTTGATGGTAAAATCTACTTTGTGGGCAGCAACGTTAACATGCAATATGACCCGCAGACAGACACTTGGATTGAGAAAACGCCCAGCCCCTCCTTTGTCTATGGCGGGAACGGTGGAGTCGCTGAATGCGGCGGAAAAATCTATGTGATAGGCAGCAAAACCACCGAAATGTACAGCCCCTCAACAGACACTTGGGAAAACCGAACCGCCATGCCAACCGAGCGGGCTGGATTTACCCCTTGTGTGGTTGACGGCAAAATCTATGTCATAGGTGGAGCAAAACCCGCCCCTTACGGCGTGACAGCCACCACTGACGTGAATGAGGTTTACGACCCCAAAACCGATTCTTGGACGCAAATGGCTCTGTTGCCCTCAGCAGTCACAGGTTACTCTTCTGTGGTTTTAGACGGCAAAATCTACATAATGGGCGGATACGCTGGTGACCTTCACCAGTCTGCCCTTACGCAAGTACAGGTTTATGACCTCCAGACTAACCAGTGGACGCAGGGCACGCCTCTCCAGGAGGCTGTCAGAGGAGGCGCCGCAGCCATAACCACAGGAGCTATAGCGCCTAAACGCATATACGTCATCGGCGGAAACATCGTGAGCGCGGGATGGTATATCCGCTTCTGCGACCACGTCCAAATCTACAACCCCGAAACGGACAGTTGGTCGTTTGGGCGTCAAATGCCTACAGGGCGTTCCGATTTAGCCTTAGTCAACATCAACGACACGCTGTATGCTCTTGGCGGAACCAATTCAAGCGTAACCGTTACCGTCCCCGGTGGAGCGTCTCAAGAAGAGTGGGATGCTGCATGGGACAAAATTGCATCCATGCGGTGCCACGCAAACGAAAAATACTTGCCACTTGGACACGGCACATTGCCAACCACAACTGCTACGCCTTCACCCACGCAGACGCAAACTCTACCCAGTCCAACTTCATCCGTCCCAGAGTTTCCCATCGAAATTATCCCTTTGGTTATGGTTGTGATGTTTGCGTTTGCCGTTGTTTACAGACGGAGAGTGAATGTTAAATGATAAAGTGTCCGGTCATTGTAGTTTTGCTGGTTACTTTTGCTGCTTTTGGGTTAATTGAGGTTGCGCCTGCCTTGGCGCAGATTCATTGGGCATCCACACCACCAATAAGCATCAATATCCTGTCAGACGGTAGCGTCGAAGGAACAGCCAACATCAAGCAGGAAGGCAACTTGTACACGTTAACGGCTGACATTGACATTTCACGGGATGAAACCAACTTTTTTGCGGGAATCGCTGTGCAAAAAGACAACGTCGTAATTGACGGTGCAGGTCACCGTATTCGAGCTTACGGCTATATCGACAGAGGCGTAGACCTTACCGAAAGGAAAAACGTCACCGTCAAAAACCTAATCATCGACGGCTTTGTCCACAGCATCTATCTGCAGGACTCCAAAAGCAACACCATACTAAACAACACGCTGGTGGCTCCAAGCGACGAAGGCTACCAGACTGGGTTTTGGGTCAGCAATTCCCAACACAACCGCATAGAGGGCAACAGTGTAACGGGCTTTAACGAGTACGGCATGCTCTTCCAATCCTCCTCAACCAACAACCAAATCATCCACAACACCTTCACCGACAACAAAATCGACCTCTACCTCGGCTACTGCGGAAGCAACGTCCTCACGGGAAACCAACTCAGCAGCCCAAGCAACAACTTGGAAATCCGCTACCACTCCTACGATGATTTTTTCCAAGAAATCGACACCTCCAACACAATCCGCGGCAAACCCATCTACTACTGGATTGGCATGCACGACAGGGCTGTTCCTTTGGATGCGGGGTTTGTGGGGCTGGGGAACTGCACCAACATCACCGTGCAAAACCTCAAAATCTCGGGCAACAGCGAGGCGATAATTCTGCACTCAACAAGCAATGTCACAATCACAAAAAACCTGTTGAGCAATAACTCTGAAGGCGTTTCCTTGAATGCCTGCACAGACGTCACCATAACCGAAAACGCAGTTATAAGCAACAGTGGCAGCTGCGTAACCCTTGTGGGGTCAAGTAACGTGTCTGTTACCCGAAACCTTCTTTCAGGCTTTACCTCCCCAGATTTACCCTCCATGGGCCTTAGCTTATCCTCCGCCAACAACTGCCTGGTTAAAGCTAATAACATCACCCGCCTCGACCAAGGGATAAGCCTTGCAACCTCCACGGACAACCTTGTTGTAGACAACTACCTTGCCCAAAACGGTTTAGGCATCTACATCTACATGGGCGGCAAAAACATCATCTTCCAAAACACCCTCAAACAAAACAGCATGTGGGCTATGCAGCTTAGCAGTTCCCCCGCCCAAACAAACAACAACCTGATTTACTGCAACAGCTTCCTCGACAACACTTCTGTGGAAGGGGGCACTGAGGGGAACTTGCAGGTTTCTAACCCGTGGTATTTTGGTCCAGAAACCAACCGTTGGGACAACGGCACAGTGGGCAACTACTGGAGCGACTACCACACACGGTACCCCAACGCCTCCGAAATCGGCAACTCCGGCATAGGCGACACCTACTTTGAAGTAAACCCCAACAGCATCGACCACCACCCCCTCCTCAACCCTGTACCCCTTCCAGAAGTTCCCGCCTCGCATACTTCTTCTCAACCCACCCAAACACCCACCACAACCACAGAGCCTTCCCTAAGCCCAACGCCCTCCCCTTCCATCCCCGAATTTCCCACATGGGCGATTCTCGGAGTGCTTTTGGTCGCCGCCGTGGTGTTGCTTGTTAGAAAAAGGCGACGTTGCTTCTATTTGCCAAGAAAAAGGAACGCATTAACGGCAGGGTAACCCGAAAACTACACGTTCGCTTCGCCACTCCGCAACGTTCAAAAATTCCAGAAACGCGGAAAGCACCCAAGAATGCCCTTTAAGCTGCATGGTCTGTCACGAAAACTCTTAAATCATACCAGACACAACACAATTCAAGGTCTCACTCATGTCAAGCGACAATATCAAGCTGGAAATTCTCGGTTACGACGACAAAGAGAAAGTCTTCAATGTTAAATCGCCCGCAGGAAACACGGTGAAAATCCAAGACACTTTCGCCGAAATGTTTGGTCTTTGGGCGGGAAGAGTTCTCATAACCGCTCAAAACGAGAAATGGGCGCAAATCGCCGCAAGCCTGACCACAGGTTTTGCCACAAGCGTAATTGAGGCTACTGCGGAAGCCGCAATCGAACGAGCCGTTCCAGCAGACCAGACACCTGACAAGCGTCCAGGTGTGCTTATTCAAATTTATAACCGTGACCGATTCGAACTTAAAGAGCAACTTATGCAGCGTATCGGTCAATGTACCCTAACTTGCCCCACGACCGCAGCCTTCAACGGGCTTGTAGGCAAACGCACCCTCACTGTTGGTAGCAGTCTCCGATACTTTGGTGACGGCTTCCAAAAGAAAGCTATGGTCGGCGGTAGAAGATGCTGGAAAATCCCCGTTATGGAAGGCAACTTTATCGTCGAAGAAGGTTTTGGCGCCACCCAAGCAGTTGCAGGCGGTAACTTTATGATTTTTGCCCAAACCCAAGAGGCAGGACTCAAAGCCGCAGAAGCAGCCGCCGACGCCATCCGTGCAAATGCGCCTGACGTAATCATGCAGTTCCCCGGCGGAGTTTGTCGCGCAGGCAGCAAAGCAGGCAGCCTTAAATACAAACTGAAAGCTTCAACCAACCATCCCTACTGCCCCACGCTGCGAACGTTGGTTCCCGACACGGTGGTTCCTGAAGGTGTGCAGTGCGTCTACGAAATCGTCATGAACGGCTTAACCCTTGATGCAGTGAAGAACGGCATGAAGCAAGGCGTAACCGCCGCTGCGTGTCAGCCTGGTGTGGTAAAAATCAGTTCAGGCAACTACGGTGGAAAGCTGGGTCCCTTCAAGGCTTTCCTCAAAGACGCCATCGGCGCCACCTAACTTTCCCTTCTTTTCTCAACGGAACTTTTAGTTTAACCGCAAGTACTTTATGGACTTTAAACAGAAAAATTGTGAAAAAATTTGAGCACCGCAAAAAAATCCTCCCTTGAACTGTTTCGCCTACGCAAGACTCTGAGTGTGTTAGCCAACAAGGAAGGCAGCCACACCGAGCTCATTACCCTTTATCTGCCCCCGGGCAAACAAATCAGCGACGCCGTCAACATGCTGCGCGACGAATACGGAACCGCAAGCAACATCAAATCCAACGTTACCCGTAAAAACGTCCTAGACGCCATCATTAAAGTTCAACAAAAACTCAAACTCTTCAAAGACCCCGGCGAAAAAGGCATCGTGATTTTTGCAGGTGCACTCCCTCAAGAAGGCGGCGGACCAGGAACCGAACGTATGGAAACCTACGTTATTACCCCGCCTGAACCCATCAAGATTTTCCTTTACCGATGCGACAGCCGCTTCCACACTGAGCACCTGCAGGAGATGCTGCGGGAAAAAGAAACCTACGGCATCCTGCTGGTGGACGCAACCGACGCCACCATTGCGACGTTGCAGGGTAAAAGCCTCAACATCGTGATGCAGATGTACTCAGGGGTTACCGGCAAGACCCGCGCTGGAGGGCAGTCTTCGCGCCGTTACGAACGACTGCGGGACATGCAGCTTAACGAGTACTTCCATCGTGTCGCTGACCACGCAGACGAGGTTTTCTTGCCAATCGAAACTTTGAAGGGCATAATTTTGGCTGGTCCCGGACCCACCAAATACGACTTCCAAAAAGGCGAATACCTCAACTACCAACTCAAAAACAAAATCCTTGAAGTAGTCGACACCGCCTACGTGGAGGAGCAAGGCGTCAAAGAAGTGGTCGACAAAGCCCCTGAAATCATGCGCAAAGTCCGCTACATCGAAGAAAAAGAGCTCATGCAGAAATTCCTCTACGAAGTCGGCCACGACACAGGCCTGATAACCTACGGCGAAATGGAAGTCCGCCAAGCTCTGCAAGCAGGCGCAGTAAAAACGCTGTTGCTTTCCGAAAGCTTGGATCTTTCTCGGGTCACAATCAAATGTAGCGCCTGCGGCTACACCGAGCAGCAAACCGTCAAAAACGTGCAAATGGCAACTTTTGAGCAAGAGCTCTCGGAAAAGCCGTGTCCAAAATGTGAAGCGCCTTCTTTGGGCGTAGCCGAGAAGGTTGACATCGTGGATGACCTTGCCCAGCTTGCTGAGTACTCCAACACGGATGTGGAGGTTATTTCGGCTGAGACTGAGGAGGGGCAGATGCTGAAGAACGCGTTTGGTGGAATCGGCGCGGTGTTGCGGTTCAAACAGCAAAGCTAACCGCCCGCAGAGCAAGCATCAACATGTCGTACGCCTAATCCGAATTAGACCTGGCTGCTGCTTACCGGGCTTGGCAAAACCTTTTTACACATTTTTCAGTATTTTACTTGATGGCTGAGATGAAGAAACCGTTCCAGCTCTCACCTTTTCCGCTTATCCTACTCTTGGTGTTGTCCAGTTTTTTGCCGTCAGCCGTCGCAGCTACTTTTGAGGTGACTGGCACGCTTTTTTTGGAAAATCCCGGCGGCTACTATGGTTTGGCTTATGATTCTGCTGACGGCGAGGTATACATAACCAACGTGGATTTCGATTCAGTGGTTGTGATATCTGACAGCACCAACACAGCGGTTGCCGACATACCCGTCGGAAGCCAGCCGGTGGGAATAGCTTACGATTCTGCCACGGAGGAATTATTTGTGACCAACCACGCTTCTGACGCCGTCGCCGTGATATCTGCCCGGACTCATGTGGTGGTTGCAGAGATTCCTGTGGGGCGTCAGCCCTTTGGTGTAGTTTACGATTCAGGAATGGGCGAAGTCTACGTAGCCAACTACAATTCCAGTTCCGTCTCGGTGATTTCCGACGCCTCCAAAGCGGTGGTTGCCACAGTCCCTGTAGGAAGCCAACCCTGCGCCTTAGCCTACGATTCGGATAAGGGTGAAGTTTATGTGGGGCACGCTAACTGCAGTCAAGTCCTGGTGATTTCTGACCTTACCCACACCGTGGTTGCAAATATAACTGTGGAAGGTGAACCGTTGAGTTTGGTTTACGCTTGGGGCAGAGACATGGTTTTTGTGGCTAACTACAACGCCAGCTCCGTCTCAGTCATATCCAGTGCCACACACAGCGTTGTAGCAACCATCAACGTAGGCGTCAACCCTTTTGGTCTTGCGTATGACCCGAATGTTGGTCAAGTTTTTGTGGCGAACTATAATTCAAGCTCAATTTCCGTAATATCCGACGCAACCCACACCGTGACCCAAACTGTCCCCATCGAAAACCAGCCCCAAGGTATAACATACGCATCAGGTGCAAAAAAGGTCTTTGTGACCTATTCCGAAAGCAGGCGGGTTTCCGTGATTTCCGACCCCTCCGACACCCACGACTCGCCAAATCCGTCTGCTGTCCTGCCTTCGCCTTCTGTTCCAGAATTACCCCTCTGGGTAGCTATCACGTTTGCTGCCGTGGGAACAGCTGCATCAATAATGGTTGTCACAATAAGCATTAAACGGCGAAAACAGGCATCCGCAACTTAAGGCAGAATCAAAACGAACTCTCCTCTCCAAACAAACACTGTTAGGTTGTTTGGTTTGGTAGTTCAGCTATGCGGGGGACGACCTCTATCCCTCTACCTGTTTTTTGGTTTTGGCTACTACCCCAAATTTTTCGCCTTATCCAGTTTTAGGATAATCCTGTTTCTGGATAATCTGCAGAAAAAACAGCTAAGTGCTTTGTTCACGCAGGATGCGTTCCACGTCGTCACTTTTGGCATTCTTTATCAGGAGCTTTTTTTGCCTTGAAGTTGCCCCCGACGCCAACTCAACTTCTGCGTGGAACATTTTAGAAAACGCCTTCAGCAGCTTCTTGTTCACTTTGCCCCTCTCTGGCTCCTCGGTGCATCGAACCACAACTTCCTCTTCCTCACCCTCCACGGTGATGACGAACTTAGGGGAGTTGGGCTTCACAAACACCTCCATCAGTGTGCCCTCTTTGGTTTGGGTGAGTTTCATACTGTGACGCACTCGGAGTCCGCCGACGATTTCCTGCTGCTGTTTAGCGCCCAACTGAACTTTTTCTGCAGCGTCGTGGGGTAGAATTTGTTTATGTCAAATTTGACTTTTTTCGCCCACTTCGCATACGCCGTCGGGTCAATGTAGGATTTTAGTGAGGTGCCTAAGTTGTACTCTTTGGCTTCTCGGGTGAGTTTGAGGTCCAGTTCGGCTTTTTTGATGCGTTTCTCAAGGGATTCGGTTTTTTTGCCCTCCGTCTTCTTTGCCTCCAACTGCGTCCGCATCTCTTTGAGCCGTTCCTCCTTTTTCGATAGCCGGTCCTCAAACGTGGCGGGAACTTTACGTTTGTGGTTAGCAACTTCAGCGACTTTTAGGTTCGCTCTTTTAGCTGCATATTTTTTGAGGTATTCAGGGTCATCTTTGGTTACGCCGCTGTTTTCCAGTTCTTCCCTCACGGTTTTTGTGCATCGCCACGTACGGAAAACCTTCGCTGTCAGCTTGGGCATTTTTTCCGAGAGGAAACGGGACACTTTTTTGCTGTCGATTCCCTCGAAAAGGTATTCTTTGCTGTTGTTGCCGAAGTATTCGATGTTACGGATAACGGCAGGGGGCGCTTGTACTTCTTTGACCCACCGCACCGAGTCCTTGCCCAAAAAGTCAAAATGCAAGCTGTCGCCTTGGATAGTTATGTGCTCTTTTCGGAGCGTTATGGCGCCCACGGTGTCGGCTTCATCAGGGTCTTTTTCGTCACCTACCCTCATGTTCGGACGCAAAATCAGCCAGCAAACCGTGGCAACTTTGCGGCGGTTCTCATCTTTCGCGTCCAGATTGCGCATGATGTGGTCTTCAATTTTCTTAATCTGCTTACCCAAGGTTTCGGCTTTTAGGAATTTCTCTTTCTCACGGTTTTGCTTCAGAAACGCGGTGTCGCTAAACCACACGTACTTGATTTTGCCCGTCAGTTTGTCTTCCCACTTCGCCACATACATCTTCTGTGGCTCCCAAACCACGGCTTTCCAATTCCCCGGCGGCACGGGAACATCTTTGGGCAAATTCAGTATGATGTCTTCTTCACTTGGGCCATCCTTCCACCTGCCCCGCTGCGGATGGTCTCCACGTCCAGCAAACAGGCACGAAGGCTCGGCGGTCCAGTTGGCAATTTCCAGCTTCTGCCCATCCACTTCCGCCACGGCGTACTTGGCTTTGAGCTCTTCACGTTTGACTTTGCGTTCCGCCGCCAACTGCTTCTTCTCTTCTTTGGTCATTTCTTCTTTTTTCTGTTTTTCCGCAGCCACAAAGTCAGCTACCTGCGAGAAATCAATTTCTGCATGAATTGCGGCATCGGGGATGCCGATGTCGTCTGCCGTGTTTTCTATCTTCTGGAGGTATTCCTCACTGAAGGCGTCGAGGAAACCTACGGTTGGATTATTCTCCTTTTTTAGCTGTTCGAGAAATTCGCGCATGAAATTCTTCATGAAAACCTTGTCAGGCGGAGACGCGGCGGACTGCCGCTTTTTTATCCACGCGACCGCCATCTGCTCACTTTTTGGGGTCAGCTTGAGTGGTGTGCCTCGAATTTTGATGGTGAAGCCTTTGAAGTCGTATTGGGGGACATATATGCCGTTGTGTTGGAGGGTTTGCAGAACGTGCTTCATGTTTGCCACACTTCTCTATAGTTGCTTGTTAGAGCGGAAACTTTGCCGATTTTCCATTAAACCCTATGGAATCTGGCTTATTAACTTTCACTAAATCTCGGCGCCTTCGTTTATAAGGGCAACTTGGACTTTTTCGCCGCCCGCGCCTTCTTCAACTTAGCATAAACTTCGTCCACCATCTTTCGTTCTACGTAGCCTTTGTGGGGTCGGAAGCCGCCGCCGAAGCCGCCGGGGATGTGCATGAGTTCGTGGACTAAGGTTTTTTCTTGGTCTTCGGGGGGCATTTTGTCATAGATTTCGGAGACGACTTCGATGGTGTAGGCGGGGGGCATGTTTAGGACGCCTTGCCAGAGTTTGCCTAAGCCGTGGATGCGGGCGATGGTGCGTTTGGCTTTGCTGCCTCTGCTGCGGACGCAGTAGACGAATTGGGGGACGACGTGGAAGAATTCGCATTCGGCGGCTAGTTGGTCGACTTGTTTTTTGATTTCGGGGGCGTCGTAGTATTTGATTGGCATGTTGTGTCCTTCTTCTGGTTAGGCATGTATAGTGTGTTTGGGTTTAAACTTTTTTCGTTGTGTTTGTTTTTTGTGGTGGTTGTTCAACCTTGAGTTAAGTTTGGGTTAAGATAGGTTTATATTATTTTGTTGGTTGGATAATCCAACCATAAAGGAGATTGCGAACCGTGCATCCAAAAACCCAATTCTCTCCCCAATCACCAAACCCCCAATCCACTCAAAGACTTTGGGAGGCACCTAACTTTTGAAAACAGACGTCAAAGTACTCGCATTAATTTTAGCCATAATAATTGTTGCCCTCTCCGCATACGGCGCTTACAAATGGCTTAGCATTTCCCCCTCAGAAGAGACCTCTCCCCCATCACCCTCCCCGACACCAACCACCACACCTTCAACCCCTCCTCCAACCTCCGCACCAGCCTCCCCCAGTCCCACCTTGCAACCCACCTCTTCCCCAACCGCTTCACCCATGCAAACATCAAACCCCTCTGCTTCACCAACCCAAACCCCTACCCAAACACCAGCCTCCACAAACACCCCCACCCCGACCTCTTCCCCAACTGCGTCTCCCACTGCTGAACCAGAAAACCGTACCCTAACGGTTGTGGATGGAACAGGCGCCGAAGTGACAGTTAATCTTCCTGTAACACGCATTGTTAGCCTTAATCCCGGCTTAACTGAGCTTCTTTACGCGTTGGACTGCGGAGACCAAATTGTGGGCCGCGACGAAAGCTCCTTTTTCCCTGAAGATGTCCTCTCTGCACCTATAGTGGCTTCCAGTTCCTACAACCCCAACTTGGAACTGGTGCTGGAGCAGAAACCCGACTTACTCATAGCCGACACCATGCTCTCTTACGCCAAAGATTCCCTAACTGCACTTCAAAATGCAGGTATACCCGTCATGATTGAATTAACCAACAACCTCACCCAAATAAGGCAATGCGTCACCAGCTTTGGCGAAATTTTCGACAAACAAGCAAAAGCCGCAGAAATAGTTGACTACATAACCTCCTACGAAAACCTCGTAAACGAACGTGTCGCAACTTTGTCCGACTCCGAAAAGCCCCTTGTGTATATCGAGTGGGACACTGTGTGGCGCAGTTTCGGCTCAGGCAGCGGCGCGGACCTTAACATCATCAGTGCAGGCGGCGTAAACATCGCTGCAGGCGTTTCAGGGTCTTCGCCCACTTTAAGTCCAGAGTATGTTGTGGAGCAGAATCCTGAGGTTGCGGTTCTGATGATAAATAAGGAAGCAAAAGGCAACTTGACTGCCTTTAAGGCTACTCGCGATGAATTCATGAGCCGAAGCGTACTGCAGGATGTTTCTGCCATCCAGAACAACCGCGTCTACACCTATGACTCGGTGGTTTTCCAGGGGTTGCGGTATCCTGTGGGTTTGCTGTACTGGGCGAAATGGTTCCATCCGGACTTGTTTGCCGACATTGACCCCTCTGCCGTGAATCAGGAGTTGCTTGAAAAGTACTTCAGTGTAACCACCGAAGGAGTTTACGCCTACCCTGACATAGTTACGGTAGTTGATGGTTTAGGGAACAACGTAACCGTCACTTTGCCCGTTAACCGAATCGTCAGCATCAACTATGGCATCACCGAGATGCTTTGCGGCTTAGGCGCACAAGACTTGCTTGTTGGACGGGATGAGTTGTCCATCTCGCCCCCATCGGTTCAGGACATACCCATCGTGGCAGGCACCTCTTATTCGCCAAACATGGAGCTGCTGCTGGGAGCCAAACCCGATTTGGTGGTTGCTGACACCATGTTAAGGTCCAAAACGCAGGAAATCGCCGCCATGAAAGCTTCCGGCATCGCCGTTTACATCGAAAGCACAGGAAACTTCACCCGCATTAAAGAATGCATAACCAACATGGGTAAAGTGTTAGATGAAGAGCAGACCGCTGAATCGTTACGTGACTTTCTCACTGGATACCAGAATCTTGCCGCTGAACGTGTAGCCAACCTGACGGACAGCCAAAAACCCGCCGTCTACTTGGAGTGGACGGACGACTGGCAGACCGCCATCACTTCCTCAATTGCGGGAACACTGGTTGCGGCTGGCGGAATCAACATCGCAGAGCAGGCAGGGCTATCCTCCAGCATGGGCTACATAAGCCCTGAGTTTGTGGTGGAACAAAACCCCGACATCATCATTCGAGTGGTAGCAGGCACAAATGAGGGTCTTGAGCCGCTTCAAGCCCAACGAAACGCAATGCTTAACCGCGCCGTGCTAGGTGACACAACCGCAGTCCAAGAAGGCAGAGTCTACACCTACTACAACATAATCACGCAGGGCATACGCTACCCAATAGGTTTACTGTACTACGAGACGTGGCTTCACCCCGACCTGTTTGCCGACATTGACCCCGCCGCAGTGCAAGCTGAAATGTACCAGAAATTCTTCGGAATAACCGTAGACAACGTGTTCGCATACCCCTAAACGACCGCCGCAACTCTCTGGAAGCAACACATATGCAACGAGCAAAAAGCGATCTTCCCTCGCTTTCCTTCCTTTTTTTATTAACTCTTCCACCCGAAGCGTTTTGTTCCACGCCTAACTGGGCTTCTCCACTGTTTGTGCCCGTGGGCTACCCTGTTTCTTCACACCGCTTTGAACAATCCCTGAGGCAAGAATAATGAAACCACTTAAAATCGCCTTCACCTCTACAACCCAAGTAGATACCCTGCCGTTTCTCTCCGCACTCAAATCGGTCAACGCCCGCTTCGGCGAAGTTGTTACCGCTCGGTTCTGGTTTGACACTGACTTTGATAAGAGAAATCCTGACAACACTGGCTTTGACGGGTTTCTGCATTTCGCCAAAACCTCCCACGTAACCATAGTGCACCTAATGGGAGAACCCCAAAAATTCAATGAACTCGTGGTTTCGCTAAAAACCGCGGGGGTTCCCCTTTTTGTTGCGGGGTCTTTTTTTGAGCAGAACCCCAACTACCGCAGCCTCTCAACAGTGGAGCCTGAGGATTTTGAGAAGATTTTTGTTTACCTTAACCACGGAGGCAAAACTAACTTTGAAAATTTGCTACTGTTTTTGGCGAACCGTTTTGTGGGCGCCAACTTTGAAGTCCATGCACCTGTGCCTGCGAAGTGGGAAGGCATCTACCACCCCGACTTCGACTACGTTCCCAGTTTAGAGGAGTACCTGGAAAAGAAAGTTGACCCTTCCAGGCCAACTGTGGGCGTCTGGTTTCACCACGGCTACTGGCAAGGCAGCAACACCGCCTTCATTGACTGTTTAGTGCGGGAAATTGAACGGCAAGGCGCTAACGCTCTGCCAGTGTTTGTGAGCGGAAAAAAAGACCCCACCATAGACATCCATGGCTTTGACTGGATGCTTGAACACTGCTTCACAAAAGACGGCAAACCGCGAGTTGACGTAGTTATCAGCACTTTGGCGTTTTCATGGTTTGCATCCGCGCCTACTGGACTAGAAAATTTGGCTGCCCTGAAAAAAATCGGAGTCCCCGTAATCAAAGCCCTTTTGACGTTTAACACGTTTGAAGAGTGGCACAACTCCCCACACGGATTAGGCGTGGTGGATATACCTTTACATGTGGCTCTGCCCGAGTTCGACGGCTTCTTAATCTCCGTGCCCATCGCCACAACCGACTTTGCAGTTGACCCTGAAACAGGAACCCAAGTAACCACGTACAACCCCATTGCTGAACGGGTCACAAAACTGGTTCGTTCAAGCTTAAAATGGGGCAACCTGCGCCGAATTCCAAACAGCCAAAAACGGGTGGCAGTGATTTTTCACAGTTACCCACCCCGAAACGACACCGTCGGCAAAGCTTTTGGGCTGGACAGTTCCGCTTCAGTCATGAACATCCTGCAAGGGCTCAAAGCGCAAGGCTACACCGTGGATTCTCTGCCTCAAACCAGCAAGGACTTGATGGATACCGTCTTAAACGGGTTAACAAATGACCGCCGATGGCTAAGCACCCAAGAACTTGCCAGCCGCGCGTTAGCCAAAACCCCCAACAAACAATACGCCCAATGGTTTAACGAGTTGCCCAGCGAGGTGTCTGCCAAAGTTGCAAAAGACTGGGGCGTGCCGCCGGGCAAGTTGTTTAGCTACAATGGGCGTCTGCTTGTGGGCGGGGTGGTTTATGGTAATGTGTTTGTTGGGTTGCAGCCTCCGCGTGGGTTTTTGGAGAACCCTGCCGCCATCTATCACAGTCCCGACCTGTCCGTGCCTCACCATTACTACGCGTATTATCGTTGGATACGGGACGTTTTCAAGGCGGATGTTATTTTGCATATTGGCAAGCATGGCACGTTGGAGTGGTTGCCGGGCAAGTCGGTGGGGCTTTCGGCGTCTTGTTTTCCTGACATAATGATTTCGGATTTGCCCAACATCTACCCCTACATCATTAACAACCCCGGCGAAGGCACGCAGGCCAAGCGGCGAGGCTACTGTTGCATCATCGACCATCTGGTTCCCGTCATGACCAACGCTGACGCTTACGAGGATTTAGCCAGCATCGAAGTTCAATTGCAAGAGTACTACCATGCTAAAACCTCTGACCCCAAAAAACTTAAAGTTCTGCAGAAGCTAATCTGGGAAACGGTTGTCCAAGCGAACCTTGACCGCGACCTCGAAGTTACCGAGGAAGGCGCGTTGTCGGATTTTGACGCGTTTCTGGAACGCCTACACGGCTACCTAAGCGAGCTTTCAGACACGCAGATTCGAGACGGGCTTCACATTTTCGGCGAGCCCCCACAAAATTCGCGTCTGGATGAATTTCTGGTCACCTTAACGCGGCTAAACAATGGCAGTGTGCCTTCTTTGCGGCAGTCTCTGGCAGAATGGAAGGGCTACAATTTTGAGGAGTTGTTGGCGAATCGGGGCAAACTGCGTTCGGACGGCAAAACCAACGGGGATGTAATTAACGAGTTGAACGGTGTTGCGTTGGAGTTGATGCAGCGATTCCATGAGCAAAGCTTCAACGCCGTTTATATCGAGGAGTTGATGCAGACCGTGTTGGGCACAAGTAACTCCAACGTTAGGCGATGCTTAACTTACGTTTCAAGTTTTCTGGTTCCAGCCCTGCAGGCAACCACCGACGAGTTAACCAACACCTTCGCTGCTTGTGGGGGCAACTACGTTTCGGCGGGTCCTTCAGGTCCCCCCACGCGGGGCATGGCGGACATTTTGCCTACTGGGCGCAACTTTTACTCAGTGGACCCGCGGTCGGTGCCCTCCGCTGCAGCATGGCGAGTGGGGGTCGCGTTGGGCGACTCGTTGCTGGAACGCTACCTTGAGCAGGAAGGCAAATACCCCCAGAGCATCGGGATTGTGGTTTGGGCAACGGACTGCATGCGCACAAAAGGGGACGATGTGGCGGAGATTTTGTATTTGATGGGTGTGAAGCCCGTGTGGGAACAATCCACCGGACGCGTCGCGGGCGTGGAAGCGATTCCGCTTGACGAGCTTAAGCATCCCCGCATTGATGTGACGCTTCGGATTAGTGGGCTTTTCCGTGACACCTTCCCAAACCTTGTTCACCTCATCGACGACGCCGTCGCCTTGGTAGCAAGTCTTAAGGAGCGTTCTGAAGACAACTATTTAGCCGCGCATGTAGAAGCCGAAGTTGCCAGCCGCGTTGCTGCAGGAGGAGACGCCCAGAGCGCCCAGGAAGAAGCCTGCTACAGGGTTTTTGGTGACCAACCCGGAAGCTACGGGGCAGGCGTAAGCCAAGCCATAGACTCCAAAAACTGGAAAGACCAATCCGACTTAGGCGCCCTCTACGTCACTTGGGGCGGGTACGCTTACAGCCGCAAAACCTACGGACGCGCAGTGCCCGAACAGTTCAAATTGCGGCTTAGCCAAATCAACCTAACCGTGAAAAACGGCGATTCCCGTGAATGCGACATACTTTGCTGTGATGACTGGTACGATTTTCACGGCGGCATGATTGTCGCAGTCAAAACCCTAAGCGGCAAGGCACCCGCGTCATTCTGCGGCGACAGCTCCGACCCTGACCGCGTCAAAGTCCGAAGCACCCAAGAAGAAACCTGCCACGTTTTCCGCAGCCGCCTCCTCAACCCTAAATACATTCAGGGGCTGCAGCGTCACGGCTACCATGGCGCCGCGGAGCTGTCACGGGCAATTGACTACATTTTTGGCTGGGACGCCACAGTTGAAGCGGTTGAGGACTGGATGTATGAGGATTTAGCGGAGAAGTACGTGTTGGACCCCAAGATGCAGCAGTGGCTCAAAGAGGTCAATCCGCACGCGTTGCAGAACATGACTGAGCGGCTGCTGGAAGCCATAGCGCGGGGGATGTGGCAGGCAACCGACGAACTGAAAAAGACCCTGCAAAAACTCTACCTGACTGTTGAGGGCATCTTGGAGGGCGCCGAAAAAAAGCCCTCGGCTTAGCTGTAGCTGGTTTTTCTTTCCAGCAGTTTCTTGGCTTCCATCCAGAACGTTGCCACAAACGCCACCACAACCACAACCGCCCAGTTTTCCCAGCTTAAGCTGGTGATTTTCAGGGCGTCATGTATAAACGACAGGCTGGTTCCCGCAACCAACGTGACGGCAACCACAAGCCCCCACAGCAGCATAAGCTTGTTAGAAAGCAACCCCAGCTTCACAAGTGGTTCGTGGTCAGAGCGTAAGTTCAGGGCAAGGAATATGTGGCCAATCATCCATGCGGCAAACGCCATCGTCTGCGCCAGCAACAGGTCGCCCGTTGTGTACCACGTGTAGAGGTAACTGGTGGAGACCGCCGCGAACAGGCTCAGGGCACCCAAAGCCATCGAGGTCATCATGGGGTTGTTAAGGAACTTCTCTTTGGGGTCTAGCGGGGGTTTTTGCATGGCGCCTGCTTCTTGAGGCTCTGCCACAAATGTTGCCGACGCTGCCAAATCCATGAATAACTCCAATACGATAATCTGGATGGGCGCAAACGGCAAAGGCACCCCCAACGTGAGGGGTAGCAGGAAGCTGGCGACGAGGGCGATTTTGCAGGCGAGGTAGTAGCGGACGCCTTTTTTGAGGTTAGCAAAGATTTTTCGTCCCTCCTTAACTGACGTTGTTATCGTCGCAAAGTTGTCATCCGCTAAAACCATGTCGGCAGCTTCCTTGGCGACGTCGGTTCCGCGGATACCCATCGCTATGCCAATATGCGCTTCCTTTAGGGCAGGGGCATCGTTGACGCCATCGCCAGTGACTGCGACGATTTCGCCGTTTTGCCGCAGCATTCGCACCAGCCGCAGCTTATCCTCAGGCGTGGTGCGCGCGAAAACAAACGTTCCCCGAAGCTCGCCGCGTAGTTCGTCGTCGGTTAGTTTGGCGAGGTCGTTTCCGGTTAGAACGCGGGCGTTGTGTATGCCGACTTGCATGGCTATGGCTCGGGCGGTGTCAGGGTGGTCGCCTGTAATCATGACTACTCTTATGCCTGCCTGCTGGCACTGCAAAATCGCCTCACGCACTTCCTTACGTGGCGGGTCTACAAAGCCCACGACGCCCACAAACACGAGGTTCTCCTCTAATCCCTGCATTTCTTGCCGCTGGGTGGGAGTTATTCGGTGGTAGCTAAACGCCAGCAGCCGTTGGCCCTGCTTTGCCATATCGGAAACCGCCGCGGCGACCCTGCTGCGTAGCTCGTCAGTCAAGGGGGTTTCTTGTCCTCGGAGGAGCAGTTTGGCGGAGTTGGCGAGGATGTTTTCGGGTGCACCGCTGGAGAGCACGATGAAGGCGTTGCCGACTTGGTAAATGTAGGAGGCGAGTTTGCGGTTGTTGTCAAAGCTGACTTCGTCTTTGAGAACCCATATTTTCTGCAGCGCCGACACATCCGCGCCGAATTGTTTGTTTGCCTCCAGAATTGCCCTAGACATCGGATTAGCTATCAGGGCGTTGTCTGAGAGGTCTGGGGCGGCGTCGGCGGCTAGCAGGGCGGTTTTGAGGGCTTCTTTCTGGTTTAACCCAAACTCCTGTCTGCGGCTTATTTGTCCGTCGTAGTAGAGGGCTTCAAGACGCATGTGGTTTTCGGTTAGGGTGCCGGTTTTGTCGGTGGCGATGACGGTGGTGCTGCCCAGTGTTTCTGCGGCGCGTAGCCGTTTGACGATGGCGTTTTTCTTGCTTAGCGAGTAGGCTCCAACGCCCAGAACCATGGTGATTATGATGGGTAACTCTTCGGGTATGGTGGCAAAGGACAGGGAAAGCCCGTAGAGGATGGCGTCGGGTGCGGATAAGCCCTGCAGAAAAGCCACGATGGGGATGACTATGCTAAAGAAGAGGGCAATCCAAATGAGTGTTTTGGCAAGCTGCTTCATGGCTAACTGCAGGGGGGTTTTGGGTTCTTTGGCGGCTTGAGTTATCCCTGCAACCCTACCCAACTCGGTGGAGGCGCCTGTGGCTGTGACCTCAGCTTTGGCGTGTCCCTTGGTGATGATGGTTCCCGCGAAAACCATGTTCGGCTTAAACCGTGTCTCCTCCAGCGCATGGGCGTTGGGGTCTTTGGCGACAGGGAACGACTCACCCGTTAAAGTGGACTCATCCACCTCCAACCCAACTGACTCAAGCAGGACTGCGTCTGCAGGGACACGTTCGCCCTGACGAAGAAGCAGAATGTCGCCTGGAACCACCTGCTCGGCAGGCACCTGCACCGCCTTTCCGTCTCGCAGAACCGTGGTTGTGGGCGCGGCGAGCTTGCGCAGGGCAGTTATGGATTTTTTGGCGCGAAACTCATTCCAAACCTCCACCAAAACCAAAACCACCACAACGGAAACTATGGTGAGGGCGTCGGTGAGGTTGCCTTGGTTGATGAAGCCGTAGAGCACGCCGATGGCGATAAGCAGCAGAATCATGGGTTCGGTGATTTCTTCGCGCAGAATCGCCCAGAAACGGGTTTCATGCTCCTCCACCAGCCTGTTCGCGCCGTATTTGGCTTGGCGCGCTTTGGCTTCGCTGCTGGACAGACCCTTCTCTGGGTTTGAAGAGGCGGAAGCTTGAGGCTGGTCTGGGTTTAGACTCATTTCTGTGTGCACCTAAAGTGTTAGTTACTTCATTAGGGTACGGATGGCTTTAGAGTTTTGCTCTACTTGCTGTTGGTCAAACTGCCTATATAGGTGCACATGAGGCGGCGATTTTTGGCAAAAGCATGGAAACTTTAGGCTCGTAGGGTTCTCAAAATTTTGGCGGGACAGCTTATTCTGTAACTCAAACTGTTATGCACCGCAACAGTTGGGCCTATGGCGATTTTTAGGGTGCCGCCCAAATCGTCAACTATCGCTGGGTCGAGGGGGGTTTGGGTTTTGAGGGTGAAGAAGCTGCGGCTAAACTCCGAAACTTCAAACTTCCAGCCGCGGGCATCAAAGTATGAAGCCAGTTCGGCAAGGGAAAGCTTCCAGTTCTTGCCAGAAATAAAGCAGTAAACATTCTCTTGTGGGGAGGACATAGTTTTCAAGGTTAAAAGTTGAGTCGAAGCATTTGACTGTAACGGTTCAAGATTAATCAAGACAAGGCGGCTACTGCCGTAACCAACGTTACCTTGTGCTAGGCTGTCCTCATGACTTGTGAGTTCAGGGTCGTTAAATTATGAAAATATGTTCCCAAAAATAACGCCTTGACTACTCGAAGGTCCGTGTGGTATGTAAGCCCAAAATGCAAACTGCGAACCAGACGGATCAGATAGCCAGTAATAAACAGTGTCTGTGTTTGTTGGAATGCCCCAAAGACGTATCCATTCTTGGAAATCACTAAACGAAGAGAAAATAGCAAAGTTACCTTGATTGGTGTAAGCTATGCCAGAATCAATAGTTTCAACTGTTAGTTGGGTCCTGATAAGCTTAAACGGCCAAGGCGTGGTATTTCTTTGTAGACTATCCATGTCAGAAGAGAATTCTTTGGAGCTGGAGAATGGCGGGATGGGCGATGAATTGCCGTAGTGTAAGTGATAGGAACTAAAGGGGTATTCAGTGTCAGGATTCGTACCCACGACACTTGCCCATTCGCCAAAAGTCTGTAAAGTGGAAAACTCAAAGGTTAACATAAAACTAACATTCGCGTTACTTTCATTCGCACTTATGGTTCCATTTTCTAAAGGAACAGCTTCCCCTGTGAACCCGCAATAGTACTTTGCTGCTGCATCGGGATGATCAATGTCTATCAGAGTTATTATGTCCATGTAAAATGAGTTGTAGTTCAGAGTCAATGGGGAAGCTGAAATGTTTGTGGCATTTATTGATATTTCAATTCTTGTATCATTACCGATATTTTCTCTGCTTTCTTCATAATAAGTCATTGAAACCGCACCATCCTGTATTGAGGGAGTTGGTTGTGGAGTAGTCGAAGGTGGAGTAGATAGTGAGGGTTGGGTTGTTGTGGGTATTGGTGGAGTTTGTGTCGGGCTATGATTTTGGGTTGTTTGTCCAGTTGGTTGAGGCGAAGGAGAAATCTGTGGACTAAAAGGTGGCTCACCAACAAGGTAATACCCAAAGATACCTCCAATAACAATTAAGAGGACAGCAAAAACTGCTGCTATGAACGCTTTCTTACTCATAGCCCATCATTTAACCATTGGTCCAACTTGCCTAAAAACTTGCTTGTAAAGATTTCTTATGTCAAGAAAAACTTACAAATCGAGCAGAAAGGAAAAAGATGCAACCAGTATAAAAAGGGGGAGATGTTTGAGTATATGGATTAAGTCCCTATGGGTGCGCAGTGGGCTGGAACAAATTTGTTTGCAGCAGTTTATCCGAGGACACAAGGTCATTATAGAGAAAACCGCTTCCATAACTGCTAAGCTGCACCATATCTTTGGGAGTACTGTTTAATGGGTCTGCAAAGACGAAAACCGAACCGTTTGTTATCGTTACGTAACCAATTCTGTAGATAGTAATTGAGACGGCATTTGGTTCTCCTGCACTGAGCAGCCCCAAGGCACTGCTGGACGAACCGATATATGACGTAATTGAACCAAGAGTGTTAGTTAAAAGCGGAGTTTCGTCGCTCCAATTCAATTTGAAGTTGCCTGCAACGGTGCTATATAGACTAAAGTTGACTAAGTCGGCTACAGATTGAACTAACGTCGATTGGGAAGTATTTGAAAAAGAAGGACTGTAGTTGGTTCCTACAAAGTATGCATGATGTTCTGTAGGGCCTTTGTCTGTGGCAATTTTAATTCCGTAAACCTCGACAGCAGCATCGCATCCACCGATTTGAATGCCTGAAATGGAGTTGATATTTAATCGTATCACAGATGGATACTGGCTGGCTAAATGCATTGCCGTATTAGTTGCGCTGTCGACGTATACGCTTACGTTAGAAGGAGTTGGTCCAACATACGCGTATGCTACGTGAATTTGAAACTGTGTATTGGAAGATGCAAGCCCAATAGGCGCAGCGATCGGCAAATCGGTCTGAGCAGAAAACTGGACAGAAGTCATGGCGAAAGCGAGTGTGATTGGAACAGCAAGCAGGACTGTTGCAATCAAGCATAGTGCAATCCTTCGGCCGTTCTTATTGAGAAAGGGAGAGCTACTTAGCAAATTCTTTCGTTTTGACATTACCAATCCCCACCATTGGCATAATTGTGTGCCGTTAAGAAAGCAAATGGATCTATACCGCCTGGAATATAGCGACCTGGAGGAAGCTGAGTGTAGGCCCAATAATAATAGTAGGTTGTAGATGCGTCGTTATAGTAGAATTGTCCTTCCGTTATTCCTGCGATGGAAGTCCGATCATCAAGATTGGAGTTGTATACCTGCATGCTGACAACACTGCAATAGCCATTCAAAGATTCCCATGTTGCAGTATCTTCATGTGGTAAATAGTAATAGTAACCATTTGTCCACGTTGGGCCAGAATAAATGTTGTAGTTGTTGTAATACTGACTGCCAAGGCCGTAATCAAGACAGTAAGTACCAATCAGCGGTAGCTGTATTGACACTGGGGCGTCGTAGGACGTACTAGTGGAATTTCCAGCAAATCCCATGAAATGCCAGTTTCCGTAATTGTACACAGGGGTTTGACTATTAGTGTCGTAGTAAGCATAAGCACCAAGAGTGACACACATATCTTCGTTGGTGTTGAGGTTAGAATGCACACACTGGGAATATGCGGGAGTATTGCTAGTATCGCTTATATAAGACTCCCTGCTCCAACTGCGACCATAGATGTGGCTTACATCTGCTACTGCAACATGAAATGTCATTGGCAAAGCCATCATCAACATTATGAACGCAACCGCAAATACTGTTATAGTGAATTTCTGCATTTTTTATCACCCGTTTTATTGTTCTTCGGTTCTCTTTCTGTCCTTCGATTAGGGCAAGGCGGTGACACGCCTCCGAACAGTATAGTTCGGGCTGGTTGGCGTGTATGGGCAGAATTCGATTATAGGGTTTCTTGTGTAATAATATTATTAATAATATTATTACTTTTATTCTGAAACCGAACAGTTAAGTTGTGTTTGTGTTAAACAAATGCTTCAAAAGATAATTTCTGCAAAAGGCTTTAATCATTCAACCAACAATTAAATTCAAATCAGCCAAATCAATTTGGAACGCTGGGGGTGTTATTGAATAGAATCTAAAAGCGATATTTTGGAGCGGAGCCTTAAAGCCTTCTTAGATCTGGTCATTTTACGCCTTTTATCTCAACATTGTATGAGTAGCTACGAAATAAACAAAGCACTCACAAAAGAATTCCACGTCATGATTGGCCCAAGCACCATCTACTCCAAACTGTACACACTAGAAAAACAGGGACAAATCCAACGCGTTGAGGGCAGGGTAGGGAAGGTCTACGAGTTAACCGAGCAAGGACAACAAACCATAAGCAACATGCCCCTGATAATTGAGGAAATCTGCGATTCCGCCCAAATACTACTAACCAACCAAACCATCGCATACAGAAAAAACAAAAAGGCAGAAAGTTTAATCCTCTGGGAACGGCGCAGCCTTCTCAAGCTGCAGCAACAGGAAAGTGAGTTTTCAACTTCACATGCCTAACCCTGGCGACTTTGAAAGGAGCGGTGAAACAGAGAAATGCAATACTTTTTCGTGGTGCAACGTTTTTACGCAAAACTTTATTATGTCGCCCAACGTTTTGCATGGTAAATAAGGTGCAAAAGATGAAATTAGGCACATACGTGTTCCTACCCGAGAAGGCTGAAGGTTTTGACTTTCACCTATTCCGCGTTAAACCCGAAGTGGGCAGGCGCATGCCGCCAATGGAAGACATGTACAGTAACATTGCCATCTTCGGAGACAACGTTACCGCACGCAACCACCCCGACTGGATCAGCCAGTCTCCCTTAGGTCCTGCGTGGCGCACAAACAACAACTTTAACGTCCGCTGGGACATCCTCTGCCACACACAACCTGAACACCGCGCTGAACAACTTGACTACATCGAAGATGTCGCACGCCACAGCCCCGGTGTTTGGCTTAACAGCATCCACTTTGCTGAACACGGACACTGCACATGCCCCCGATGCAACGAACTTTGGAAGAAAAGCGGTTTAAGCTGGCTGGAATGGCGACGCAAAGAAGTCACCGATTACATGGCTCAAGTCAGCGAACGCGTCCGCGACCGCGCCAAAAAGAAATTCGTCATCGGCGTTCTGCCCGACCCCGTCACTAGCTACGAACGTTTCGGCATAAACTTTGACGACCTCGCACCCCTAACCGACGAGTTCCTCGTGGTCATGTTCAGCAAGAACTACGCCACTCCATGGTACTGGGAAATGCTCACCCGCTCCTTCAAGAAACTGTTCAGGGAAGTGCCCCTTAACATTTCACTGTACGTTTTCGGTCCAGGCGACGACCCACGCGAAGTAGCTACCCCAAGCGAGTTGCTCACGGTTTCCACCCGCATGACCCGCGCCGGCGTAGACAACATACTCTACCTCACCGAGAAAGCCTCCCAAATGCAGGACTTCCAAAAGGCAGCAGTCGGACTGAAGGACCTTCGCGAACGACTCCGAAGCTACGGCGGTCAACGCGTCCAAGAGTACCAAGACTTGGTTCAGGGCTGGGAAAAAGTAGTCTCGTAAACCCGCAGCACCAAAAAGAAAAACAGGCAGCCCCCTGCCTTTATTTTTTTGTTCTCATTATTGTTTGACCGTTAATGTGGGCGTTGAGCCCTGCAAAACAATTTCCGTGTTATCCAACTTTAACTGCGGCGCAGGTAAATCGGTAAAGGTAGCCTTTGCGTTTTCCGCTTTCAGAGTGTAGGTCAACAAATAGCTTCCGCCAAAACCCTTTTGCTCTTGAAGACTGTTGCTTCCGTCCACCAGCACAAAAGCCTCGGGAATGGGGTCCACAATTTTGACTTCCCGCCCAAACTCCGGAACCACATACCCATGCCAATAAACCATAACCTGCACCTCGACTGTGTCGCCGACGTTTAGTTTGGTGCTGTTGGTTGTTTTCTGGAAGTAGCAGGTAGTCACGTCCGATGCTGGGTTGCTGTAGCGCAGGTAAGTTCTGGCTGCAAAGAAGCTGGCTCCTGCAAGAAGAACCACAACTGCGACGGCTGCAAACGCTTTCAGGTACGGCTTAGGCTTTGGCTTTGGCGTTTGATGTTGGTATGCGTTGCTGGGTTTTTTGGGTAACCAACCCCGAAGGTGCTTAGTTAATCTTTGTTTTGTGTTAATGAGTTAACTCTCCACGTTTTCTTTTGCCTTAAAATGCCTATACAGCAGAAAATTGACCAACACAACTGTGGGAATAAAGACTGCCCAGAAAACCGCCGACACTTCCGAGCTTCTGGTGTACCGGTCCACTAGCCAATGCGCCCCCAAGAAAGTGCCAACCATAACCGCATTTACCACGGCGGTTAGTTGGACAGCTTTGATTTCCTTTTCGGTTCGAGCTTTGGGCGTGAACCAGTCTCCGCGGTACCTTAGCCACTTGGAGCCCTCAACGTTAAGCCTTAAACCCCACAGAGTAAAAACAAAAAGAGACGCCACAATGAGTGCCAACGCCGCCGCCAACATAACCCCGCCTTCAACCGTGATTGGCGACGTGTAACCCCAAACTGGGTTGGCTTTAGGCGAGTAGAACTGGGGAAAAACGTAGTACGGAACCACCAACAAAAGCAATCCTGCAAAAAGGGTTCCAAACGCGGAGGCGCCCAGAACCTGTGTGGGTACGGCTCGGGGTTTGGGCTTGGGGTTAACTTGGGTGGCACGGGTTTTTTGTATTTCTGGGCGGGTCGGCTCTTTGGGCAGCCAACCTCTGAGTCGATTCTTTAAGCGATTCTTTGACTTCACCTACACTCCTCCATACCTGTTTGCTTCTTGAATTCCCTCAACAGTAAATTGTTAACCAAAAACAGTGCCAACAAAAGAATAATCCACAAGCCCAGCTTTACCTCGCCGCTTTTGATGATTGGGTTAATCAGGAAATATGTTCCCAAGAGAACGCTCACCATAGCTACGTTAGCCCCCGCAATTATTCCGGCTGCTCTTCTTCCCTTTTCCGTCAAAGGTTTGTTTTGAATAGGCTTTCTGAACAATACATTAACAACAATTGCTGTCAAAACTCCAATCGGCGCCGCCACAAGAGTAACGTAATCATTCCCCAACCCTAAACCATACATCACGGCAACGGCAGCAAACACTGCGACGAAACTAGCCATGAAAAGGATGTAGCCTCTTTTTGGCTGCTGGCTTGCTTGGGCGAGGACAGGTTTTGCGCGCGCAGGCTCTTGGGGAAGCCAGCTACGACAGAACTCTTCCAACCGTTTCCTCAAACTTCTACCCCTCCAACCTCAAGCTGATCCCTCCACAGGTTCCCAAAAACGGGGTCCGCAAATCCCGCTTCCACCGCGACGTTTATGGCGAAATGGGCGTCTTGGGGGACCCACAAGTCAGTTGAGAACGTTTCGGCTTTTTGGGGGTTAAGCGTTGACTCTGCCCAGCTGATGTTAGTTTTTGTATCATAATTTGTTTGTATTGTTTCAGGGTTTCCAATGTACAGGGTTGCTATGCCTAACCCTATCGCAAACGGGGATGCAGGATTGGAGTGTGGTAGCCACCCGTTTGTCGTGGATTCATTTGGGGCATTTGTCGATACGTTTACGGCTGCGTAGTTGAAGTTTGTTTCTGGACAGCGCAGGGTTATTTCTAGATAGTAGTAGTCTTTTTTGGGGTCAAGGTCACTGTACTGGTACACTTTGGTAGTGACGACAAATCCGTCGTTGTTGCTTGTTTGGGTGTGGTTTTGCATTAACGTTTTGGAGGGGTTGATTGTCTGGGCATTCACGATGGCGATTGCTGGCGCAAAGGTGGCAACACACAAAACCACCAGCAGTAGCGCTGCTGGAACCGCCTTAACTGCTTGGGGCGTTTTGCCTTCGCGAAGAATAACCAAGTACGCAATTAACACAACCTCCAGTGGCCACGCTGCTCTTAGCGGAAGCACATAGAACACAACAAGCGACGCTGCCAAGAACACAATGGCTATGTTTATCCACCGTTTTTGGTTGGTAAGCAAGCCTGCGCCCACCACAAACAAGCCCGCCCCGTCAACGACCGCAACTGCAGCCATCACAAACCTCAAGTCAAACGGCAAATATCCCAACTGCGCGGTCTGCTGGCTTAGGGCGAGTATGGCGCCAACCCCGAATACCCAAAGCAGACCCACAACAATTTTCAAACCCAACGGCGTTTGAGTGAACAAAGTGCGAGGCGTTTTCTTGTTTGGTGAGTTTGGGGAACTCGCTTTTCGGGGCAACGCGGGTTCTTGGGGCAGCCACCCTCGAACACGCGCCTCTACACGTTTTTTATTGTCCCTGTTTTCACACGTTTTCTTCAAAGTGTTTTTTCCCCAGTTTTTTTAAGACTTGGTCGCTTGCAAATGCTCCGATGGCAAAAAGCAGAATGAGCGATACCCAGACGTAAACGGACAGCAATGGACCAAAAAGCAATCTGAATGTGACTCCAACTGCCAATGCAGTGACCAGCCCCGAACAAATTATAATCCTTATTCTGTGCTCTTTTGGATGCCGCCTGTAGTACTCTCGACCGAAGGCAAAATACAAGGCGATGGCTACTCCCGCGTAGACTATTGTCAGAACATGGCGGTACCCAGAGTTTTCTGCGATAAACGGTACATAGAACAAGATTACTGCGGCAACAATAAGCGTTAAAACTGTAATCACTCCTACGTACCGCAAACCTTTCATCACTTTGCTTGGCGCTTCAGCCACATTTACATTATCCTTTCGCTGTTTTCGTCCTTCTCTTAGCCAGTTACGGTTAACGTTTCGTCGCGCCTTTAACGTACCCCTGTTCCTGTCATCTTCTGCTGCTTTTCTTTGTGTACCGCCCAACCTTAAACCCCTACCATATTCCAAATTACTCCACAAACAGCCACAGGCCAAATGTAAACGCCAATCCCGTTGGTCCCGCTTTCTTGTCTTCATTTCCTCACTCTAAGCCCCTTTTTTTAATTCTTTCCTCTGTTAACCAACCAACGGAAAAACTAGCAGTAAACAGCAAGGCCTCAAAGATGTGCGTGTAAACATACGTCATGCCTGAATGGATTCCACTGGGTCCACTGTAACCGATAAGAAAGTAACTAAGCGCCCTTAAAGAAACAAAAACGGTGCCGCCCGCTCCTAAGCCAGCTAAGGCGGCGTAACTTCTGCGTTGGGTGTTGAGTTGGTGTGGGTTTTGTTGTCCTTTGGGGAACCATCCGTGGATTCGGTTTTTCAAGTTAACCTTTAAGGTTCCCACAGTTTTGCCTCCTTCTGTTTTTCCCTTTGGTATATCCAGGTGAAAATCAGGGCGCCTCCAATGCCGACAGCCATGCTGGTAATTAAATTCCAGTAAACGCCATACTGCGAGGTCAAATTCAGAAAACTTCCCAGCATCCAGAGCAGACCCCCAGCGAGGGCGCCTCCTAAAATGAGTGCGATGTATGCCGCCATAGCTTTGCGGGTGGGGAAAAACCTGTAATGCACCTTTTGCTGGGTGATTGATACGTTAGCCTCTTTAGGAAGCCAGCCACGTACTTGTCTTTTCACGTTTTCTAAGTGTTTGAGTTGCTTCATGGGAGCAACCTCGGGTCTGTTGTATTTTGGTTCCTCTTGGGGTATCTGTAGAGCAGAAAATTTACTGAACTCAAAGACACCAAGAAAACACTCCACGAACCAGCGGCGTATTCCATGTTTTTGTTATGGGGGTCAATCAGCAAGTGGGCAAGCAAGAACAGGTTCACAATGACTGCGTTAGCCACTGTGCTGCGTTTGAAGATTTTTCTCTGTGCATCGCTCTCGGTTGCAGTTTTTTGACCTTTCATGACTGTTTTCGATTCTTGTCCGTCACACAGAGAAGGTGCCTTAGGCAGCCAGCCTTGAATGCGGTTTTGCAGACTTTTCAACAGGCTCATGTTTGTTTTCTCCTTTGGTGCTCTTCTTTGCGTTTAACCAGAAACGGAACTGTCGCCACTACACCCCAGACTGAGCCTTCCACAGTTGCATACCAGAGATAGGAGCCTATGCCGTGGGTTAAACCTGCGATGTCTCCGAAGACTAAAAGCGTTGCACTTACCCCCGCACCTGCAACAATCGCTCTCGCGGTCCATCGAATCATGGCGGGATACTTTTCTGCGGGGTTTTGGGGTGGTGATGCGACATACTCTTTGGGGAGCCAACCTTGGATTCGACTCTGAAGATGCTTTTTTTGGTTCATTTTATTCTCCCTTTTGGGCTTGTTTTTTGAAGTGCCAGTACACTACTAAGTTAACAAAAAACAGCGACGGTATGAAAATTGCCCAGAAGACCGCTGAAACCTCAGAGCTCCGAGTGTACGCATCCGCCGTCCAATGAGCAGCCAAGAAGGTTCCCAGCATGGCTCCGTCTGCGACCATGGTGATTTTGAAGGCGCGCCTTTCCCACGACGGCATCTCTTTACGCGTTGGTTCCGCGGCTTTGCGTTGGGGACTGGGCAAACAGGGCTCTTTGGGGAGCCAGCCTCTAAGGCGGTTTTCGAGGGCTTTTAGAGCATTCATTTTTAGTGCTCCTTTTTAGTGTGCCTCAAAACTGCCGTAAACGCCGCAGCCGCTACACAGGCAACCACGATGAATAGTGAAACGTACCCTCCGAGCCCTGAAAAAAGACCTAACCCCAAAGCGGCATCCGCTGCACCTAAAAAGGCGCCTGCAAAGCCTAGTCCCAGAATCGAAGTCCCCAATCGAATGTTTGCTGTTGATGTCTTGTGGCTGTTTGTCTGCTGGAGGCTGGGTATTTTTTGCTCTTTAGGAAGCCAACCGCGGAGCAAACTCTCAATACGGCGTAGGTCCTTTCGAGCAGTCATGTTTTCAACTCCGGTATTAGTTGACCAAAGATTTGGGTTGCCAGCTTGGCGGGGTGCATTTCTTGGGCGCCCTCGATTTGGATGCCTCTTTCTTTGGCTACCTGTAGCAGGTATTCGCGGGTTTGCTGTAGAAAGTCTTCGCTGAGGGTTTCTTCTTCGGGGTTGTCGTGCCAGTACCAGACTTTGATGCCGTGGCTGGTGGTGTAGGTGACGACGGCTTTGCGGTTGAGGGCGGGGTGGTAGCCGAGGAGCACGGCGTTTTGGGCGTTTAGGCGGGTGACTTGGAGTTCGTTGACTTGGGCAACTTCGAGGAGGGCTTTGCTGATTTTTGCTTCTGCCGCCAGCCTTGTTTGGTTGATGTATTGGCGGCTGGTTTTGAGTTTTTCTGCTATGGCGGCGATGGAGTTCCCTGCGCTGGTTAGCGACCAGACTGCCATCTGTTTGGGGCTGAGGGGTGAGGCGAAGGAGTAATTGGGCTTCATAACCAACACACTGTAAATAGTCAAATGTTTACAATTATTTAAGGTTACCGAAACAAACTCCACAAACCCAAACAAACCCGAATCTATTTGCCGCCTATTAGCATCCAAATAACAATTCTATGCAGAACCTATAGAGGGGAGGGTCGACACAGACATTTTCCCAGCCAACCATGTCAAAAACGAAAAGCATAGAGGGATAGGGGTACGTAAAGGTAGCTAACCTACCTGTATACCTTGAAGGATGAAGCAGGCAATAACGGGAGACGCAACGGCAAGCAACTGAACCTTAACCTTTTCGCCCGCCTCTAGCTGGCAAAGACCATCAAACAAGACCTTTGCTGCCCCCGGCGATTTGGATACATTAAATTTATTAGTGTACACCCCAATGCATATGCTAAAGGCGAACACAAGTGCAAGTTGCATCAAAGCTCAAAACCCAACCAAAAACCACACTGGCAAGCATAGCATTCTACGGCATCGCAGGCATAATCCTGCTTATCCTGTTGCCCCTCAGCGGTTTCCCACCCCACATCGGCTTAACTGGCATCGCAAGCCTCGCAGCCGCATACGGACTCTTCATGGACCGCAAATGGGCAAAATGGCTTGTTGTAATCCTGTTCTTTGTCGCAACAACCTTCACCTTCTACACGCTATACTACATCATAGCCATAGACACCGTTGCATCCGCAGGCATGATTGCCTACACCGCACTAACCTGGATATTTACGGTTCTGGTGCTCAGAAAACAACCCCAATTCTAACTTTTCAGGTTCTTTCCTTAAACAACCAAACCCGAACTTCCTCATCAGCATCAATAAACTGCTGATTATCCGGAATCTCCAAAAAACCATCCGCCTTCGTCAACGTCGTTATTGCACCAGAACCACCTGACTCCACAGGCTTAGCCACCCAACCCTTTACGCCGTCCGAAACAAGCGAAACCGTAACAAACGTGCGTCTACCCTTCGCTGCAAACATTCGCCGCCAAGCAACCGCCCTCACCGAAGGCACATCACCCGGCAACCTGCCGCACATAACCTGCAGAATTGGTCTAGCTAACAAATGGAAAACCAGCAACGCCGAAGTCGGATGACCCGGAAAAGAAAACACTGGCTTATCCCCAATTAACGCCACCGTCACTGGCTTGCCTGGCTTAATTGCAACGCCCGAAAGAAAAACCCCCGGTTCCCCCAACGAATCCACCATCGACGGAACAAGGTCTTTAGGACCCACCGAAACACCACCCGACGTCAAAACCATATCCGCCAACAACAAAGCCTTCTTCAAACCCCGACGCAAAGGCATCTTCTCGTCAGGAACCACACCCGCATAAACCGCATCGGCGCCACATTCCCGAACCGCCGTGCACAAACTGTAAGCGTTTATGTCGTAGATTTTGGCTGGCGGCAACGGCTTTCCCGGTTCGGTGACTTCTCCGCCTGTGGAAAGAACCGCCACTGTGGGAACCTTAAAAACTCTGACTTTAGCGTTGCCTAAAGCCGCTAACGCGCCGATTTCGCGGCTGCCCAAAACCACCCCTGCCCCAAGCACGGTTGCACCCTGTTTTATGTCGGAGCCTTTTTTCATAACATTCTCGTTTGGGGTTACACTGCGAAAAACCAAAAGCGTATCCTTTTCTTTTTGGGTTTCTTCAACCATGACCACCGCATCGGCGCCTTCAGGGATGGGCGCGCCCGTGACGATTTCGGCGGCTTCACCCTCTGAAACCTTAACTTGAGGTGGTTCGCCGATGCCCACAAAACCGCACACCTTAAGCTGCACAGGCTGGTTTTCGTCTGCACCAAACGTGTTTTGGGCTTTAACCGCGTAGCCGTCAACGGTTGAACGGTTAAACGGCGGAATATCCAGCTTGCTGGTCATGTCTTCGGCTAACACGCGGCTGTAAGCTTGCAGCAGCGAAATTTTTTGGGTGCCCAACGGTTTAGGCTGCAGCTTCTGCCAGAGAATCTGTTTTGCTTCGTTGAAGGTGACCAGTTTCCTAAACATGCCGCTTCACCTATACCTCGTCAAACAAGTGCACCGTGACTTTTTCGCCTTCCGCCAAGCCCTCACGGTTTTCGGAAACAATCACGTAGCCGTTGGCTTTGGTCATGGTGCTCAGGTTTCCTGAACCCTTCGCGCTGACGGGCTCCGCAACATAGTCCCCGTTTTGCGTAACGACATGAACCCGCACAAAACTTTTCCTGCCCAAGGCAGTGGCGATTCTTCGGGTCATGACCGCTTTCAGGGTTGGTCGGGGCTCTTCCTTCTTCAAACCTGACAACTTGCAAATTAGTGGCCTAGCAAACACTTCAAAGCCTGTGATTGCCGCAACGGGGTTGCCGCTGAGAACCATCACGGGTTTGCCCTCCAAGATAGCAAGGGCGGTGGGCATTGCGGGACGCATGGCAACTCCATGAACCACTATGCCTGGCGCGCCTACTTTGTTCACGGCTTCGGGCACCAGGTCTAATCCGCCAACGCTGGTTCCGCCCGTGGTTATGACGGCATCCGCGATTTTGAGCCCAATGGTTATGGCTTGTGCGATTTCGTCCACGTTGTCTTTTGATAAACCTAAATCGAGAGGTTCAGCATCTAATTCGTAGCACATGCTTGTGAGCATGATGCGGTTGGATTCCCAAACCTGTTTTGCGCCGCGTTTGTCCCCGCTTTTGGCAAGTTCGTTTCCTGTGGCTACGATGGCGATTTTGGGTTTTTCAATCACTTTAACTTCACTATTCCCCAGCGCGGCAAGAAACGCCAAATGATAAGGTCTGAGTCTGGTGCCTGCTTCCACGGCAACTTTGCCTTTTTTGATGTCTTCGCCTTGACGCATAACATTGTCAAAAGGGGCTGCTTGAGTCCACACCTCGATTTTAGCGTTCACAGGCTTGGTTTTCTCCACCATGACCACTGCGTTAGCGCCTTTTGGAAGGGGGTTTCCTGTCCAAACCTGCTTGCCCTGACGATGCGCAGTGTCGGTTAATGCGTCTTCTTCAGTTAAACGGAAAAGAAGCGGTTTGGTTTCGGATGCGCCAGTGGTGTCTTCAGCTCGAACTGCGTAGCCGTCAACAGCTGAACGGTTAAATCTGGGCAGGTCTTCGGCTGCAATTATGTCTTCGGCTAACACGCGGTTGTAGGCTTCAGTTAAGGGAATGGTGGTTTCTCTGCAGGGTTTGGGCTGCAAGGCGTCAAACCACGTTTGTAACGCTTCATAGGTAAATGTAAGTTTTTGGAATCCCTTCGTTTTCGACAAACCAGCTCACACACAAGCCATTAGCAAGTTTCACATAAAAAAGTGTATCGCAACAAAACCGAATCCCCATAGCCGCTTAGACGTTGTCCCCCCTAATGCTTGAAAAAGGCTACATGCCCCCTTTATGTAGAGACGGTGTTACTGTCTGGTTTGAGGCGACTTCTTTGTTTTCGATGTTTGCCAAGATTCTTTTCATTTTGGCGGCATCAGCATCCTGCACGGCAGTTTCACAAATCACCACAGGACGCAGCTTAAACTCCGAGATAACCTCAGCGAGATTTTCAAATTCAGGTCCGTATCCCGATTCGTCAAGAATGTGATGACGCTTTTCGCCTGACTTGTAAGTGAACTCTATTTTACTAAAGTGACAATGCATGTTCCGCACCACCTCGGTGCCCAGCTTCTCCTCGGCTTCGACAACAATTTTGCGGAAATCCTCCACCGACCGCAATCCGCCGCCCGTCCGAGCATGCAAATGTGACCAGTCAATCACCAACTGCGTCCCCTCGACCTGCTGGCAGACCGCCAAAATTTCGTCTAAGCTGCCAAACTGGCTGTGGCGCCCCATCGTTTCAGGACCCAACTTCACCTTCGTGATGCCCCTGCTTTTGAGGGTTTCCGAAACCTCCGTCACTGCTTGGACACATTTCTTGAGCGATTCCGCTTTGCCGTTGTTGCCGTAGTAACCCGCATGAAAAACCACCACGTACGCGTCCATCCATTGGGCTGCTTGGGCACACGCGATTAGCCGCCGTTTGCTGGCTTCTGCAACATCCTTTTCGCCCAGCAGGTTGATGAAGTAGGACCCATGCAAACTTAGCTGTACATCATACCGTTTTGCCTCTTCGCCTAAGGCTTGGGCGTCTTGCTGTTTCATCTGCGGCACTTGCCCCCACCGCACCGCGGCGTACTCAAAAGCATCCAGTTCTTCAACACTCAGCAGCTTAGGTACGTCGACGAGTTTGGCACCCATCTCCCTGAAAATGCGGGGTACACCTGCGGGTCCAAAACGGGTGTGGTCAGCCATGCCGGTTCCTTCTTGAGTGTTAGCCCAAGAATGGTTTGCCTCCTAAAAGATGTATTCCCCATTGATTTTCCAAAACTTTGCTTGGTTGACTTTCTATGTTCTTCTTTTCACGGGCTTTTTTGCGTAATATTGATTTAAACACAGTTAAAATTAAAAGTAACGTTATCGTGAAACATAGTTGAATGGGGATCGGTTCGGGGAAAATGGGCAAAGCTGAGACAAAGGGCTCCAGTAAACCAAACGAAGACTACGATGAGCAAGCTTTGTTAAGTAAATTTTTAAGTGGCGACCTCAAAACCCTTGACCCCACCTACGACCCAAGCACGGGATATCATTATCCGCCTGTGGAAGCTGCCGTCGGTGATTCTGCTAAAGTGCAGTCTCTTTTAGAAAAATTAACAGAAGAGGGGACGCTTGAGCGGAAACTCTTTGACAAAGTCATCTTCTGCCCTCATTGTGGGTCTTCAGGTATAAACTTCCGTTACTGCTGTCCCTTCTGCAAGTCTTTTAATATCAAAAAGAGCAGCCTTATCGAGCACGTCAAATGTGGCTACATGGACTTAGAAGAGAACTTCCTCAAAGATACCAACAAAATGATTTGCCCCAAATGCGGCGAAGAACTTGTTAAGTTGGATGTCGATTTCCGAAAAGCTGGCATGTGGTGTGCTTGTAAGGAATGTGGCAAAAACTTTGACATACCCGTTCCTGAGCATTACTGTACTACTTGCCATTCGACCAGTAATTTTGAGCAGTCACCCATAAAAGACGTTTACTCATACACCCTAAGTGCGGCGGCGAAGGAAAAAATGTCTTCAGACATGTTTCTGGTTGCCCCCACACGGGACTTGCTCATAAAAGAAGGCTTCCAAGTTGAAAGCCCCGCGTACCTAACGGGAAAATCAGGTGCCAAACACAGCTTCAATTTGGCGGCGTACAGCCAAGACAAATCCAAAATCATAGTGGTTGACTTGGCTTTTTCGGATGGAGGCTTAGTTTCCGAGCAGCCAGTCATTGCTTTGTTTGCAAAAACCTTTGATGTTTCCCCAACCAAGGCTTTTCTGCTGGCAATTCCCAAACTCAACGAAAACGCCCGAAAAATGGCTGACCTCTACAGCATCCAAGCCATCGACGCAAGCAGCCAAGCTGAAGCCGTTGCCGCCCTAAAACAGAAACTTGAAAACTAGTTTCCGGCGTAAACGAATACGTTTCCTCTTTCTGTAACCAATTTCACCACAAACTTCTCGGAAGGCAACGCTATATCCTCCAGCAAATTGGTCATTGCTTCTCCCGAATTGAAGTAAACATTTCTTGCGTACCGTGTGTGAACGGTCGCGGTGTCTACCCATAAGGCTACTACGTGCACGGTTTGTGGGCTGGTGTTTATTATTTCAAGTTGAAACTCGCTGCTCAAAACTGTGGTTACAGCGAAATAATCTATCGAACAGTCTGTTTGATCCGTGCCTAAGCCGCCACTGAAAAACCTGACTTGGACCTCGCCTGTGGCTGAGTGCACATAAGTGGTTGGCACCTCCAAAACGTAGTCATTCCACGCTCCAGCGGTGGCAGGCTCATTTCCGTTTGCGTTGTCAAAGCCGCTGCTGCTCCATGTTGAAGTAGCCCAATCGTAGGCTTGGATGTACCATGTTTCGCCGACGCTGGACACGTTGTATCTGAGTTGGATTTGAATTGTTTCCATCTGGCTTAACGGGTACGTTTGTAAATCCACAAGGAAACTGTTCCTTATGTCAAGCGAGTACAAACTTGCAACGGAGTATGTGGCTTCAATTCGTATCCAATCAACTTTCACGGCGCCACTGGCGCTATGTACATGGGTCAATCTGGCTGCGATGTCATTTACCTCCTCAGAAGTCCATGTAGTCCATGCCGTAACGTCCACTGTATATGTTGTTTCTTCTTGTGTTAACGAAAACACTTCCGCTTGACCGATAAAGCTGGAGCCTCCGTTGATAGAAACTTCAACTTGCATGTCATCGTTTTTTGTCTGATTCGCATCCACCAATATCAACACTTGAGTTACTGTAACTCCAGTAGGTAACGTGAAGCCGAATCCGCCGTAGACCTGCTGCTCGTCTTTGTCGGTAGAGCTAGTGTAGCCGCCTCCATCTGTGTACGCTTCAGTGGGGCTAACCCATGTTCCTGAAGTTGAACTTGGACTCTTAACGTTCGTTACTTCTTGACTGCCCGTTCCCGATTCCTGCCTGAACGTTTCAAATCCTGCACCCAACGACTGAGTATCCGAGTAATCTCCACTTTGAACTTCACCAGCCATAAGCGTAAAATCCTTTTGAACTGTGAACGGCGAAGACGTTTGAGTGGTTTCTTGAACTCTGCTCAGAGTGAGTGTTTCCCGCATTCTCTCCATGTCCAGTTGGTTCATCTGAAAACTTGCCAAAAAAACGTTACCAACAATAATAATTATCAGGACAAGGCTAAGCATGACTGTAATGACCGTGCTGATTGCCCGCTTGTCTTTTCGGAAGCGGTTTAACCGGTTAAGGTGCTTGGTAATAGTCTGCAATGTGCAGCCCCCTTGATGTAACTATATCTATGTAGTAGAGTTCTCCCGGCGTCCAATTGTACTCGATGGTTAATGCATAACTTCGGTCTACTTCCAGTGCAGGCAACTCCTCAAAATCGGTGTTGGCGTTGTTAATGTAAACTCGGGCAAAGTTCACGTCTACTTTGCCCACGTTGTGCACGTAAACCGAAATTGAGGTTGCAGAGTTAAACCAAACATCCTCGGTTATGACGCGTTCACTCATGTTTTCCCGCATGCTAGAGGTAATCACGTAAGTTGCTGAGGTTGCGATGGACATGGCTGAGACCGCAATAACCACCAACAGCAGTTCGCTTAGAATCGGCGTGATGCCCCGTTTATCGTGAAGAAACCTTCTGAGCGTTTTTCTCGTCTTAGGTTCCTCCCATAAACATCCGCAACGCCAAGTAGCCCAACAGCATCATAATCAGGCTGTGCTTTAACCCTGCGCCTATGGAGCCTTCCCCCATTTTTCCCGCTGCCAACCCTCCAAAGAAGCCCTGAACAAGCGTCATGTGCAGGAAAATCCGCGCCATCTCGTCAGGTGAACCTGTGGGCGCCGACATTAGGGCCATGCCTTGGGTTGTGGCAAAGAACGTGTTGAAAAGCAGAATAATGGTGAAGAGGAACACGAACAGCGCGACGTAGATGATGAGGATGTAGGGTCGGGTTTGGGTTCGGCGCTCCTTCTCCATCAGGTTGTTGGTGTTTATGAATTTGCCCATGGGGTCAAAGACTTTTTCGGCGTTTCCTCCTGAATGGCTGGCTTCGATAATAAGCGGCAAGATACGCTGCACAAGGGTGGTGCCGACGCGTTTTCCGAATGCTGTTAGGGCTTCTTCAAAACTGTAGCCCCATGACATTTGTACGGTCATCTTCTTTAGCTCCGCCGTCAGTGGACCATAATTGCGTTGAGACGCTTGCTCCACTGCCTGAGGCAAAGTCATGCCCACTTCTTGCGCCTGCACGATGCTGCTAAACAGGTTTGGCAACTGCTGGTCGATGCCGTTTTGCCATTGTGCATTAATAAAATGTACAACTGCCAGCGGCGCCATAGCTGCCATTAACCCAAAAATGACGAAGTCATCCAACGCTGCGTTAAAGCCCACCATGAAGAAACCAAACAGGATTATGGCTCCCGCTGCTAAACCTGAACCTGCCGCGATTATCTTTTGGGTTTTCTTTTCAATTTTGGGCATGTTGTGTTACCATTTTGGAGCGGTTGAATCCACGATGATTAGGAAGATGACTGCCGCAAAGGGGAGGACGATGTAAGTGATTAGTTTGAGCAGCATATCTGAGTCAAATCCGCCTAAGGCTCCTCCGCCCATGACAGAAACCACCGACAGCATAATAACAAACAGCAACGGGCCAGTCAACAGTATCGTCACGTAAACCTCCGCCAGCATTGACAATGTGTCCCCGTACTTTTTCAGACCCAGCTTTCTCACTCTTATGTATGTTCTGAATTGGGTTCTTAGATAAACCTCCAGCGAGCCGCCGCTGTGAATGGTGGATATGATGCCTTCAAGGATTTCCTTAAGCTTCTCGGAGGCGGTCTGGTTAGCCGTTTTTTCCAAAGCTGAGATTATGTCCATGCCGAACAGGTTGATGCTTCGAATGATGGCTTTTGCTTCTTTGGATGCGGCTAAGGGCTGTTTTAGGGTGGCGATGGAGGTGAAGATTTTTTCTGGAGAAACCCCTGCACTTGCCAGAATTGACATGTAGCCTGTGGTGAAGGGGAGTTCATCGTCTACTTCGCGTTTGTGTTTGTCGGCAAGGTAAACGGGGTAAAAGTAGAACCCGATGACGGTGCCTGCCCCCGCCAGCAACGCAGAGCTTAACCCAAACAGCAACAGCGCCAGCGTGGATACGTCAAGGAGGACCATCAGAATCATGGGCAGGGCGACTCCTGCGGCGACGGTTGCGACCAAAGCGGTGAAAACCGTTAAGCTTACGTAAGCGCGAAAGCTTATCTTGACTTCTGCCTTCTGGAGGTTCGCATCTAAATCCCGGAAAATTGGCAAGTACCGCCCGATTCTACCGCTTAGCAGACGGTATGCGGTTCTGTTAAGTTTCTCAAATTCTGTCTCAGACTCCTTTTGCGCCTTGTCCTTTTTGGGTTTTTTTTGTTTGTCAACGCGTCGCAGTTTGTTTTTGAGTTTTTCTGAGACTTTTATTTTAATCCCACCTTGGCTTTCTGCACAACTCGGGTTGGATTAGCGTAGAATTCTCTGATGACCTGCGCTACGTCGGTGTATCGGCGGATGTTCTGCTGCACCATCCACTCCAAGACGGCTTTGCGGTACTGGATTTCTCGGCTGACTTCTTCAGGCTCCATCCCCATCTTTACCATGTGCTTATGCAAAAAGGGGCTGTGTTGTCGCATGATGAATTTGTCAAACTTGGGGTTCCACTGAAAAACTGTCTCTGTTTCCACTTCTTTGGAGTCTGCCGTGAAGTCTTTAAGTTCGGAAAGGATGGTTGCTCGACGGGCAGGTTTACCGTTAACTTCAGTTCGCGCCATCACTAAGATGACGTTGGTCATAGCGACGAGGGTTTTGGGGATGTTCATAGGTTCTGATTCAAGGCGGTTGATGACACTTTCCACCGATTCAGCGTGAAAGGTGCACATACCCAAGTGTCCCGTTGCCATAGCTTGAAATAGGGTGTAGGCTTCTTCACCGCGGACTTCCCCCACAATGATGTAGTCGGGGCGTTGCCGCATAGCCGCCTTGAGCAGGTCAAAGAGGGTTATGCTGTTAGCGCTTTTGGTGCCTCCCTTAAAGTCTGAACGGACAACTGAGGGAATCCAGTTTTCATGCGCCAAATTCAACTCCTGCGTGTCTTCGACGCTGATGATTTTCATTTCGGGCTTGATGAACATGGATAAGCAGTTGAGTATGGTTGTTTTTCCGCAGGCGACTCCACCTGCAACCAGCACTGACGCGCGGTTCTCGATGATGTACCACAGGTAAGCCGCCATTTCAGAGCTTAACGTGTTAAATGCAATTAGGTCGGAGATGGTTAAGGGGTCGGCTTTGAAGCGTCGGATGGTGAAGGTTGAGCCTCGGCGCGTGATTTCCTTGCCAAACGTCAGCTGAATTCGGCTGCCTTCAGGGAGGGATGCGTCTAAAATGGGTTGGGCGACGGAAACATTTTTTCCCGCCAAGTACGCCAGTCGAACTATGAAGGAGTCAAGTTCTGTGGCGTCAGCGAATTTTATGTTGGTTGGTATGGATTCGTATTGTCGATGCCAAACGTATAGGGGAACGTTGATGCCGTCGGCGGATATGTCTTCAATAAGGTGGTCCCGCATGAGGGCGTCAATTTTGCCGTACCCAATGAAGTCTCGCACAATGTAGTACGCCAGTTTATCGACGGCTTCAGGCAAAATTTTTAGGCGGTAACGCTTCACCGTTTCCGCAATTTTCCGTTTAAGGTACTGTTCAGCTTTTTCTTGGCTTTCAATTTCTTTAAAGTTGACATCCAATTCATCCATCAAAAACGTTTTCAACTCTGAAAGCCGCGCTGTTTCCTCCTCAGACAAGGTGGGCTCGATGACTTTGTAGCTGGTTTTCTGAGTTTCAGGGTCCTTTGCGATGGCGGCGTAAACGTACGGTTCCTGAATAGGGTAAACTTCTTTAAACGTAACCGGCTTGGCAGACTCGTTGATGCTCACCGCTGCAACGGGCTGCTCTATAACATCCATTGGCTTGACGGTTCGCTTGTTTGACGTTTGGCACTTCCCCTTTCGTCAGGTGGCGCTTCTTGTTAAGAATTTGGTGTGTAGTGAATATTAATAAACTGAATGAATTAGTACTATTGAATCAGAATTCATCAAACAACCCTAAAAGAAAGGTTTAACCGTTTTTTCCTTACGAAAACAAGCCCAACTACGGTAGCCACAATTACGCCGACAATTGCTGCATAAAGGTAGTTTGAGGGTGTCATGCTGTCTGCTGCCGGCTTAGTTGTAGACGTGGGCTGCTCTGATGGGGCGGGCGTGGTGGTTGGCTGCTTGGTGGGCGATGGGCTTGGGCTGTGGTTTGGGGTTGATGTTGGTTGAGGCGTTGCTGTTGGCGTAGGCGTTGATGATGGGGTTATGGGTACTTGTGGCCAGTCAGGCGGTATGAGGCGTGAGTCGTCCCAATGGACAACGGTGCCGTATCCAAGTGAATCAAGGGGATACTGCTGGTCGGGGTAAATAATATCTAAGTCATTTCCGCAGACCTGCAATAGGCTGCTGACGCTCATGCTGATGTCGGTTGCAACTGCGTCGGCTTCCCAGAGCCCCCAGATTTTGTCTTCTGGTCCCCTAAACCCGTATGCGTAATCTTCAGGAAGAACATATGCGGTTCTTTCGCTGACTGGGCTGATGGTCCGGGGGTTCTCTTGAACGTACTGCCAAAACTGTTGCATCGCATCAAAGTGTTCCTGTTGCAGGATGCTTTCGGTGTAGTTTTCGTTGGTGTCAAACACGATTATGTATTTGGCGCCGCTTTCGTAGGCTGTAACCATGTCTTTGAAAAGTTCAGGGCCTGACTCGATGTAGGGCGGCTGGAGGTATGTCCATGTTATCATAGCGCCCCAATCTCTGTTCTGGGCTGTGGCTGCGCCTCTGCAGAGTGCCACGTTTATCTGTCGACTGTAGTTCCATCCGAACTCTGCAAAAACTGCGTCATACCCTGCTTTATAGTCGTACCAGTAAAGCGCATAGTCTGAGGTGAACATTTGGAATTCATTAGGGTGTTCAAAGTTAATTTTAAATGCCCCCTGCAGCCACCAACTCGTGTAGTTGATATACTTGTTTGCAGCGTCGCTGTAGTTTTCGGCGCTTCGAACTGACATGAAAATTTCAGATTGGTCTAACTGTCTTCCGCCGGTTTCGTCTGCAACATACAATCCTAAGAAACTATTGCCCCACTGGCTTCTGGCAAGGTTAAACCATTCCTTGGAGGGATATCGTGGGTCATCTGTGTAAACAATGAAGCACATATTTTTGTCGTACACGTACTGACTGATACTGGTAAGCCTTGTTTCATTTCTATCACCCAAACACCCTACAACAAAAAGGTTGGTGTAGCTGCTAACTGTGTCAATTAGCTGTTTTGTGGCTGTCAAGTCTTCGTAGGCGACATCTACTCCCACATATAAGTCGAGGGGTGTTTTAGTATCCGAAGACTGCGCTTGTGCTTCAACAAAAGTACCGAGCGTCAGAAGTGGCTGAAAAACCAGAAGCGCAACGAATAAAACCACCGCTACCTTGATTCGCATTAATAAATAGTAGGAAAACCGACGGTTTATAACAATTTCCCAGAATTCATTCCAGAAAACAAAAACCCTTTGAGGGCAAATTGTTGTTTTCTAAGCGAATCCTATGAGGCTTCGAATGGTCGGTATGGGCACGTAGATGAAGGCGTAAGCCGTCACCGCTAACATTCCGATGATTATAGCCAGCAACACGTAGTCGCCCCTACGCAGCTTTAACTCGTAGAGGTTGGTGCGTTTTTTGGCGGCGCCCCACGCTCGGCTCTCCATGGCTTCTGCCAGTTCTAAACTGCGGCGGATGGCACTCACGATAAGCGGGATAAGCACAGGTACATAGTTGCGGATACGCTTCAGAATGTTTCCTTTCTCCAGTTCTAAGCCTCGAGCTTTCTGTGCGTCCATGATGGTTTGGGCTTCCTCAGCCAAGACTGGGACGAAGCGGACAGCGGTTGTGAAGGCGAAGCTGAACTCGTAGGGCACGTGGCTTTGTTCCAGCGCTAACCCCAAATGGTCAGGCGATGTGGTGAGGAAGAACACGCTAAACGACTCAACCAGCACGACGAAACGTAAGGTCATGGCGAAGGCGTTTTCCAAGTCTGCAGGCGTTACCGTGAAGCCGTGGGTGAAAAAGTTGCCCGCGATGTTCACCACAAAGATGAAGACCGCCAAGAAAAGGGCACCTCGAAGCGAGCGGAGCCACTGCTTTTGCACTTTTGCTAGCAGCACAAACGGTATCTGCAACAGGAAAAGAATTGTTAACGGTATTACTGAGCCGAAAAGGATGGCCGCTAAAAAGACCGCGATTACGTAGATGAATTTCATGCGGGGGTCAAGACTGTGAATGGGAGAGTAGACCTTACGGAACTTTAAGCCGTCAAAAACACTCATGGTAGCCGCCTCTTTTGAAGCGCATCAAGCAGCAGCGCTTTTGCCTCGTATATATCGATGACGTTTTTAGGTAAATCAGGAATTTTCAGGCTCATGAAGACCTGAGCAATCTGCGGCAGAACAATCGAGCTCTGCTCCAGCGCCTCAGGGTCAGTGAGTATGTCGTTGCCTTTACCGTCAGCAACAACTTTGCCTTCCCGCATCAGCACCACGCGGGGATTGCATTCCGCCACAAACTCCACATCATGCGTGACGGTGACTATGGTTCTGCCCTGCGTCTGCATCTGCATGATGAACTGGCGCAGGTTCTCCTTCTGCTGATGGTCTTGCCCGATGGTGGGTTCATCTAAAACCAGCACCTGCGGGTCCCACGCTAACACGCTGGCTAAAGCGACCCGTTTGCGTTCGCCGCCGCTAAGCATGAACGGTGAGGTTTTGCGGTATTGGTTAACCCCCAGTAGGTTAACCGCCCATGTGACACGGGACTCTATGGTTTCGGCGGTGTAGCCGAAGTTTTTGAGGGCAAACGAAATCTCATCCTCCACCGTTTCGCTGAAAAGCTGGTGGTCGGGGTTCTGGAAGACAAAGCCGACTTTGCGCGCCAGCGCCGCCACACTGGACTTGGTTGTGTCCACATCGTCAACAAGGACTCGGCCGCTGGTAGGTTTAAGCAGCCCATTGAATTGTTTAACGAGGGTGGTTTTGCCTGCGCCGTTTTGTCCCATGATTGCCACGAACTCGCCGTCTTTGACGGTTAAGGAGACGCCTTTGAGGGCTTCAACTCCGCTGGCATAGCTGAAATGAACATCTTCCACGGTTAACATTAGTTGCCCATTGCCTCCGTAATCATTTTAGCTAACTCAGCTGAGGACAAGGGGGTGACGCCGCTAAGGTTTGCGCCTTCTTTTTGTAGCAGCTCGTAGAGTAGGGTGGCTTTGGGGATGCCTACGCCGATGAGGCGGGTTTCTTCGCTGCTAAGAATGCTGCGGGTTTCGCCATCAAAGCGCACCTTGCCTTGATCCATGATTATGATGTGGTTAGCGTACTTTGCTGTGAGGTCAAGGCGGTGTTCGACCAGAACGACGGTTAAGCCCAACTTTTGGTTAAGGTCATAAATAACTTCAAAAATCTTCTCGGCGCTCAACGGGTCCAAAAAGCTCGTTGGTTCATCAAGCACGATGATTTCGGGCTGCATCGCCAGTACCGCCGCTAAAGCGACGCGTTGTTGCTGTCCACCTGACATTTCGTGGGGAGAACGCTCCCGCAGGTCATAGATGCCCGTCAAGTCTAGTGCCCAGTTAACTCGTTGCTGCATCTCTTTTCTGTCAAACCCCAAATTCTCCAAACCAAATGCGACATCTTTTTCGACGCTTAACGCGAACAGCTGGTTTTCGGGGTTTTGGAAGACTAATCCGACAGATTTTGCCATCTCGTAGGTAGGGTGCTTGTCGGCTTCTAAACCGGCAACTTGGATTTCGCCGGTGAGTTCGCCTTGGTAAAATTGTGGAATTAAGCCATTGAAGGTTCGGCACAAAGTGGTTTTTCCGCAGCCGCTGGGTCCAGTGATGAGAACGAATTCGCCTTTCTCCACTTTCACAGAGACATCACTAATGGAAGGCTTGGTGGCGCCTGGGTACGTGTAAGTTAAGCCTTGGGTTTGGATGACAGCCATGTTTTGTGCCCGCCTAATTACGCACACTGTTGTCTCATTTAAGAGTAACTACTCGGTTTTGGCTAAGTTTACCGAAGTTTCAATCAAATCCTTGGCTGTTGTTCAGAACCATCGGCACATCTTCTTTTCTTGCCAAAGAGTGCGCCGAGAAGTTTGTTATCTTCCTCTATTTCCTGTTGCGTATTTTCTTTCGTTTTCGTTGCATAATCTCTGCCTTTCGCAATTAACGTCTGAGTTTTTTGTGTGTAGCCTTGACCTGGTTACGGGGCTTATTCAGTTGTGGATTTGAGGTTTTCTTTCAAAAGTCGCAAGCAACGCTTCAACCCCGTTTTCACGTCGCCTTTCGCGTTGACGCCTGCCGCCATCGCGTGCCCTCCACCTTGCCCCTGCATTGATGCCCCCAACGGCTTAGCAATATCCCTGCCTAAGTGGATTCCAGTTTTCTCCGTGAACTCTCGACTGCATCGCATGCTGATTTCGACGCTTTCCCCTTTTTCCCCTGCAACCGCCGCCATATGCACCCCCAAATCGGTCAAGGCTCGGGCGGCAGACGCTTGGAAGGCGCTGACGTGGCTGAGGGCAATTATCCAGTTGTCAATGCGGAAAATTTTGGCTCGGCGGCAAGCTTTGACTCGGGCAACCCGCTCGGAAAAATCCATGGGTATGGCAAGCATGGCGAGGGCTTCTTGCGCGTTTACGCCGCTGTCCACCAAATCTGCAACTGCCTTAAACGTGGAGGAATTAGCTAAAACAAAGTGTCGCGTGTCAAATGCCATGCCCAGAAAGAGTGCTTTGGCGTAGTCTGGTTTGGGTTTGAGGTTTTGTTGTTTGTAGAAGTCGTAGACTATGTCGCAGGTGCTGGCGGCGTCTTCGTTGGTTATGCAGAGCCTGCAGAGTTTCTGTGTTTCAGGATGTGCAATGTGATGGTCAATGAGGATGATGGGCGCCGTGGAACCTGTAACTTTTTCTGCCAAGTTGTCAAGTTGCTGTACGGTGTTTGTGTCCAGCAGGAAGATGGCTTGGGCTTTCTCCACGTTCGGCGCTAAATTCACTTTTATGGGCAAGTAACGGAACAAGTTTTTGGTGAGCTTGCTTACGCCTCCTCCTGAACCGATGACAACCGTCAAGTTTGGTCGGACACTTTTAAGCAGCCCCATAAAAGCGTAGGCGCTGCAAACGGCATCAGGGTCGCTGTTGTGGTGACATAACAAAAGCACATTCTCAGCGCCCGTTTCGTCCAACAGTTTGACTACGTCGTTGAAGGAGGTCATGTTAGTTTTCTCAGGCTGCTTTCTATCGCTTCAAAGGCTTTCTTTAGAGCTTCATCCGCCAACGCCTTCTCCCCTACGTCTTTGGCTTCAGGCGCCAAAACCAAGTTGATTTCGACGGCGAAATTTACGGGTTTAATGCCTTCCGCCTCAACGCTAATGTCTAAGGTGTTGACAAGTTTTTGGGTTACTTTGGAAAAAATGTATTTTCTGGCGGCGTTCTCGGCAGCCTCGCTGACGACTTCAACCTGCTCGTCCGTCAATTCAGGTATACCAAGGTCCACCAGACTTCTCACCACACGCGGCTCAGTTTAGGCTGGCGGCGGCGAAGAAGCAGGGCTAAGGTCCGACTGCAACTGCGTCTGGATGTCTTTAAGTTGGCTGCGCATGCGTTCTTCTTGGCGTGCCAGCACCGTTTGCCTCGTAGCGAGGAGGTCTTTGCGTTCATTTAGGTCGGTGTTGACTTTAGCTTTCTCAGATTTGACCAGGATGCTGCCAGCGGCTTTGTAGATTACAGCGTCGTCAGCGGTTTTGCCTAGTTCGGCGAGAGTTTGGTCAATTTCGGCAACTTCCATGTCAACTTGCTGTTTCTGTTGCAAAATGGTTTGTAAGGTTTGCTGGAGCTGCTGGAGCCTCATAAGACGTTCTTGGACTTGAGGAGGTAACTTGGATAGTTCATCACTCATAACTTGATTCCTTCCGTTTTCTGTCAAGGAAAAGCGTAACCAATTAAATAAGCCTTATCCACCTGCCCCCCATTTTGTTCTTTTCAACAGCGGAGTTTTTTCATCTGTTTGGTACAATTATGGTCGATATGTTTTTATGTTCACGTCGAAGACTCTTCCCGCAGGCGAACGTTTAATGTCTCATAAAATACTGGATAGAAAAGCTGTAAGCAAACTACAAGCCATAATTTTAATCCTTGTTGTAGCAGTTTGCGCAGTCGGCGGCACAGCTGCCTACTACTTAACCCTCCCCGAATCCGATACGTCTACCCCCACTCCCTCTCCGACCTCTACGCCAACCCCAACTGCTGCTCCGACTCCAACTGCGTCTCCCAGCTTAACGGTCGTTGACTATGCTGGGCGAACCGTAACCTTTGATGGACCCATCGAAAGCATCGCTTCCAACTACCCCATCTCCACTGAAGCAATCCTGTTCTTAGGCGGCGAAGACAAAATCATCGGCTGCGACGGGTCTAACTACGCTAACGCGTTCATGACTTCTCTTTACCCCAAAATTGCTCAGGCAACGGACATCGGCTACCCTTGGAACCTTAACATGGAACAAGTTGTCGCTTTGGAACCCAGCGTCTTCGTAACCGCGGGCAACAACAAAGACGCCGCTGACCAACTGGCTACCCTGGGTGTGCCAACAGTTTGCTTAAGCTTTGAAACCCCCGAAGACTTCAATAACGCTTTGACCATAATAGGCGAACTCTTAGGCAACGAAGAAGAAGCTGCAACCGCTGTCCAGTACTTCACCTCCATGACCCAGTCAATCACCGACCAAACCCAAAACTTAGCCGACTCAAGCAAACCCACCGTGATGTTTGCCAGCTACGGCGCTCAAAAGAAGTACGCGCTTCAAACCCCTGGTGAAGGCATGCTGCAAAATAACATGATAGAAATGAGCGGCGGAATCTCTGTTTCAGCCGACCAACCCGGCGGATGGAACCAGATATCCATGGAGCAAGTTGCCGCTTGGAACCCCGACATCGTAATTGTCACCAGCTACGCCTCCAACGTCTCCACAACCGACCTCAAAAGCCAGATAATGTCTGATGATGCATGGAACGTCACCAACGCCAAACTTGACGGGAAAGTTTACGCCTTCGCGCAAGACTGGGAAGCCTGGGATTCCCCAACACCGAAATGGATCCTTGGTTTATGCTGGCTTGGTACGCACATTCAGCCTGACTTGTTTGCTTCAATGGACCTCACCAACGCAGCAAGCAGCTTCTATCAGAATTTCTACGGCATCAGCTACGCAGACGCAGGAGTCCAAGGAGACGTATAGATGAAGAACCTTAAAGCCGCAATTCTGCTGGCTTCCTTGCCCTTCATCTTTTTTTTATCATGACCTTTACGGGAAGGTACTTCATAAACCCGCTAAGCATCATGACAGGAAATTTCCCCCAAAAAGAATGGATAATAATAACCTCAATTCGACTCCCAAGAATCATCGTGGTCATGTTCGCAGGCGCCGCGCTGTCAATCTCGGGGGCAACACTGCAGGGCGTATCCCGTAACCCCCTTGTGGGACCGGAAACTTTGGCGGTTTGTTCAGGCGCTGGATTCGGTGCGGCTTTTGCCATTATCTTTCTGGACGGAACAGGCGTAATTCAAGCATGCTCCTTTCTGTTTGGCTTAGCCGCAGTACTTGTAACCTACCTAATCAGCGCCTCATTCAAAAACTACGGCAACTCCATTCTAACCCTGATTTTAGCTGGCATTTCCGTCTCAGCAATTTTCTCCGCCTTAATCGGCATACTGAAGTACATGGCTGACCCATACGAAAAGTTGCCCTCCATTGTTTTCTGGTTGCTGGGCAGTTTCTCGGCAATCACCTGGTCCGATGTGCCCAACTTGATTCCCATGTTTCTTGGCATCTTCATCATAGTGCTGCTACGCTGGCGCGTGAACATAATGTCTCTTGGTGAAGAAGAAGCAAAAACCTTAGGCGTCAACTACGGCTTAACCCGCGCTGTTCTGATTTTAGCTGCAACTTTGGCGACTGCATCCGCCGTTGCCATAAGCGGCATAATCGCTTGGGTAGGCCTGATTGTCCCCCACATCACCAGAAGAATCGTAGGAACAGACCACAAAATCCTCCTACCCGCCACGATTTCAGTTGGCGCCATCTTTATGGTTGTCTGTGATACTCTTGCACGGACGCTCTACTCATTTGAAGTCCCCATAGGCATTGTCACTTCGCTTGTGGGCGCGCCTCTTTTCATTCTTCTACTTCGGGTTGGTGCAAAGAAAAAATGGTGACCCTCCAAGTAAAAGACGTGAACTTCTCGTACGAAAACGGCTTCTGCTTAAAAGATATCTCGTTTTCGGCAGATGCTGGTCAACTTTGCGCATTTTTTGGCCCCAACGCTTGCGGAAAAACAACTTTGCTTAAATGTTTGTGCGGTGTTTTCAGACTGAAACATGGCGCCATCCTTTTCAACAACGTTGATTTAACCACATTGAAGTCCACAGCTGTTTCCAAGATTCTTTCGTATGTGCCTCAAATTCATGAAGCCTCTTTCTCCTACAGCGTCATGGAAATGGTGCTCATGGGAAGAAACCCCTACGTGAACCATTTTTCCACTCCCCGCAAGGCAGACGTAACCAAAAGCTTGAATGCACTTGCCGCCTTAAACCTGCATCACCTGCGAAATGAGTCCTTCACCGAAATTAGCGGTGGACAACAAAAGCTGGTTTTGATTGCCCGCGCCTTAGCACAGGAAACGCCCATTATGCTGCTTGACGAACCCACAGCCCATTTGGACTTTAAAAATAAGCTTTTGGTGCTCAAAGGCATCAAGAAACTGGTTAAAGAACAAGAGCTGATTGTTCTGATGTCTTTGCATGACCCTAACGAAGTTCTGTTGGTCGCCGACCAAGTCATCATGATGAATGATGGAAAAATCCTTTTACAGGGAACCACCGATGAAGTCCTCACAGTTGATGCTATAAGAACAATTTATGGCGTGGACACCGAAATCTGGAGTTCTGGCACCCAAAAAGTGTTTGTGCCTTCTATGAATTTCCAAACAGGTGACTTTACTTGAAAACCACAAAAAACCTTCTAACTTTAGCAAACCAAGCCTGCACTTTTCAGGCTGTCAAAAAAACCCGTGGAGTAAGAATAACCAACAAATGCGCCCGCGTCCCAATATGCTATTACTGTAACTACATGAATGAACCCGTCTACACCATGACCATCCAAGAAACCATAGACCGCGTAACGGAGCTTAGAAAAGTGGGCGTAAACAGAATCACTTTGGTTTCAGGCTGGCTGGGCTACCAAAACACCATGTCGGTTCCTTACCTAAAAGCGCTAAGAAACGAATTTGCCGATTTAGAAATCAGCGCCGCCGCGGGCCCCATTTCAAAAAGCAGCCTGAAAGCACTAAAAGACGCTGGATTAAACCAGTATGGATGCAACCTTGAAGCAACCCCTGAGATTCTTGTTAAAATCAAAGGCTTTAACGACATTCCCGAACGGATTGAAACCCTCAGATACGCCAAGGATGTTGGCTTAAAAGTGTCCTCAGGCTACATCATCGGGATAGGCGAAACCCCCGAGCAGCTCACCCGACTGCTTGAAATAATCGGAACCGTTGACCCTGACAATGTTTTCATGACCCCCTTTGAACCCTACCCAGACACGCCCATGAGCGACGCATCCGCCCCCACCATTAAGCAAATAGCGGAAACTGTAGCCAAAACCCGGTTGATGTTTAAAGAAAAAGTGTTGGGGCTTAGGATAATCCGTCAAGGTAACTTTATTCCTGTGGAGTTTTTGAGTTTGATGGTGTACGCGGGGATTAACTTGGTGGCGCCCGCACCAGAAATCAAAGACATGTCGGTTGAGCATTTCCGAAATGAACTCAAAGCCAGCATCCAAGACCCCGCAAGAACCGAGCAAAACCTGCGTAGCAAGGGCATAAGCCAAAACGAAATAACGGAGTTCAACGAAATTGCCGCTTCCTTGAATTTATGAGCTTAGTGCCCAATTTTTTATAGCACCTGTACGTAACATAGCTTCAAACATCTTAAAAAGTAGCCAGAGGTTGCCACAGGTTACACGTTTTGTTTATGTTGCAAACTTTTGTTCAATATGAACTAACGTTTACTACATGTTCAGCGGTGCCGTTCCTGTTCGTATTTAAAAGGAAAGGTTTTTAGTGTGGCTTACCCATCTGATTTTGCGAATAGCGAAAAGAGTTAAACGAGGTTAAAATTATGTCCGTATTTGCAGCACCAGGAGCATACGACCGCGCGATTACAGTTTTTTCACCTGACGGAAGGCTTTTCCAAGTTGAGTACGCCATGGAACTCGTCAACCGGGGCGCAACCATCCTCGGCATCCAAAGCCCAGAAGGCACCGTCCTTGGCGCAGAAGAATCAATCGAACCCCTCGAAGAAGCAGGGTACAGCTGGAAAATCTTCCGCGTCGATGAACACATCGGCGCCGCCATCGTGGGCCTCGCAAGTGACGCCCGCATACTCATCGACCAAGCCCGCATATATGCACAAAGCAACAAACTAACCTACGACGAACCCATCGACACCGAAATCGTCACCAAACGCATCGTCGACATCCAACAAATGTACACCCAACACGCAGGTGTCCGACCCTTCGGCGTCAGTCTAATCTTTGGCGGAGTTGACAAAACAGGACCGCGCGTCTTCGGAACTCACCCAAGCGGAACCTACCGCGGCTACAAAGCCACAGCCTTAGGTGCAGGTCGCGAAACCGTCCTAAACATTTTCAAAGAAGAATACAAAGATGGGCTTTCACTGGAAGATACCAAAAAGCTCGCCGTGAAATGCTTAGTCAAAGCTCTCGAAGCCCGAACCCTGCCGCCCAGAATCAAACTTGCCGTCATCTCAAACGAAACCAAAAAGCTAGAAATGCTCTCGGACGAAGCTGTGGACGTATACATCAAACAGTTCAGTTCGGGCAAGTGAAACCCTGATGAGCGGAAAGTTCACCATCGCTAGGTACACAAAAGACAACACCCACTTTGAAGTCTTGGTGAAACCCGAAAAAGCCCTTGACTACCGCAACGGCAAAATTTCAGGCATCACTGAGGTTTTAGCAGCTGAAACTATATTCAGTGACGCAAACAAAGGCACCCGCATACCCGACGATGACTTAAAGAAAGCCTTCGGCACAACCGACCCTCTTAAAATCGCCGACAGCATCATCAAAAAAGGTCAACTGCAGCTTACCACCGAGCAGCGGCGAAAGATGGTGGAGGAAAAACGCCGGCAAGTCATCGACTACATCAGCCGCCAAGCCGTTGACCCTAAAACTAACCTGCCGCATCCGCCGATGCGTATTGAAAACGCGATGGAACAAATCCGCTATCCTATTGACCCATACAAAAGTATTGAAGAACAAGCTCGTGACATAATTAAGCTTCTCAGACCAATTTTGCCGCTTAAAGTTGAGCAAATCTCAGTTGGCACCCGCATACCTGCACAGTACGCCCAACGCGCCTACGGAGCTATCAAAGCTTTTGGTCCCATCAAAAAGGAGGAATGGCGCAGTGACGGTTCCTGGTTTGGCGTAATCGAAATGCCCGCGGGCAGCTATGCTTCTTTTCTCAACAAGTTAGGCGACATGACCAAAGGTAGCGGAGAAGCAAAAATAATCAGTTAACAAACTTGACTACAAGTAATGGAGGAAAAAATCATGCCAACCTATTTTGAAGCAAAACAGCTGGTCACGCCCGGAGAATTCTTGGCGGAAGGCGAATACCAGACTGGGGAAAACACGTATCTTGAGGCAGGAAAAATATACGCCTCGCGAATCGGACTCGTAGACTTAGACAACAAAAAAGTGAATGTCGTTGCCCTGCGCTCTTTTTATGTTCCTAAAGTGGGCGACATAATTATAGGATCAGTCAAAGAAGTCGGATTCAACGGCTGGACCATCGACATAAAAGCTCCCTACGACGCGCTTCTACGCGCTTCTGATGTGCTCAGTCGACCGTTTAAACCCCAAAACGATGAACTTTGCCAGTTCCTTGACCAAGGCGACTTAATTGTCGCAAAAATTGCATCCTACGACCGAGCCCACGACCCACAACTCACTGTAGGTGAACCTGGGTTAGGGAAAATCACTCGGGGTCAACTTATGCATGTAACCCCCACCAAAATTCCGCGGGTTATCGGCAGAAAAGGCTCCATGATTTCCATGATAAAGCAGGAAACCAACTGTCAAATCATTTTGGGCTTAAATGGCGTAATTTTGGTCACTGGAAAGACCATTGAAGATGAAGAGCTCGCCATGAGAGCAATTAAGAAAATCGAGGATGAATCCCACACAACTGGTTTGACTGACCGAATCACCCAGCTGCTTAAAGAAGAGAAAGCTAATCGGGAGGAAAACAAACATGAGTGAAAAACACGAAAAACTAATCGACAAAAAAGGTATCCGCCTCGACGGTCGAAAAGCTGACGAATTGAGGTCGCTGAAACTTGAAGTTGGCGTCATACCCAATGCTGACGGCTCAGCATACATTGAGCACGGAAAAAACAAGATTTTAGTTGGAGTTTTTGGCCCCCGCGAAGTCCATCCTAAACATTTGTCGCGTCCTGACCGAATGGTCCTAAAATGCCGATATCACATGGCTCCTTTCAGTGTTCAGGAGCGGAAATCTCCAGCACCCTCACGTCGGGAAGTTGAACTTAGCAAAGTTATCCGTGAATCTTTGGAACCCGCCTTGTTTCTGGAACTTTACCCCCGCACAGGCATAGACGTGTTCGTGGAGGTTTTGCAGGCTGACGGCGGAACCCGTTGTGCTAGCATCACCGCTGCGGCACTTGCACTTGCAGACTCGGGAATTCCGATGCGTGACTTGGTGGTTGCGTGTGCTGCAGGTAAAGTGGAAGACACCGTTGTTTTGGACCTCTACGACGCTGAGGACAAATTAGGTTCAGCAGATGTTCCAGTGGCGTACATGCCCAATCTTAACGCGGTCACTTTGTTGCAGATGGATGGCATTTTGTCCCCTGACGAATTTGAAAAAGCCGTAAATATGGCTATGGACGGCTGCAAGCATATTTATGCTTTGCAGAAAGAAGCCTTAAAGAACAAGTACATGAAAATCAAAGACGAAAACAAAGAGGAGGCCGAAGAGTAATGTCAAGTCTAATAACCAAAGTCCGACAAAGACAAATCTCACAGATGATTGACGAGGCAAAACGCGTTGATGGCAGAGGGCTCACTGAATTCCGCGAATTCAAAGTTGAACAAGGTGTAATTGAGAAAGCTGAAGGTTCCGCCCGTGTCTGGCTGGGCAACAGCGATGTTCTGGTGGGTGTCAAGGTTGAAACAGGCGAGCCGTTTTCCGATACACCCAACGAAGGTGTAATGACGGTTAACGCGGAACTTGTACCGTTAGCTTCCCCAACGTTTGAGCCTGGACCACCCGATGAAAGCAGCATTGAATTAGCCCGCATAGTTGACCGTGGCATCCGCGAATCTAAAGCTATCGACAATCAAAAACTGTGCATTGAGGCAGGCAAAAAAGTGTTTGTGGTCTTTGTGGACGTTTACGTACTCAACCACAGTGGGAATTTAATTGATACTTCTGCTTTAGCCGCTATGTCTGCTTTGTTGAACACCAAGATGCCCAACTACGAGGTCAAAGACGGTGAAGTTACGCTTAAGCAGGGTTACACACAGTTGCCGATTAAGAGCCGCCCAATCACTGTCACCGTGGCTAAGATCAATGATAAACTGTTGGTGGATCCAAGCTTGGAAGAAGAACAGGTTATGGACGCAAGGATTACTTTTGCCGTTAACGAGGAAGGTAACATTTGTGCCATACAGAAGGGTTTAGCAGGTTACTTTACACCGCAACAGATAATAGAAGCTTCGAAGCTTGCTCAAGAAAAAGCAGCAGAGTTGCGCAAGAAACTTAAGTGGTGAAAATAGTTGCCTAAAACAAAGAAAGTTGGTCCAACTCGCGGTTTCGGAACACGTTACGGTTCCACCGTTCGCAAGCGATACATCAAAGTCATTGAGGGACTTAAGAAAGCACACAGGTGTCCCCAATGCGGTTTCGTCAGAGTTAAACGCAAGAGTGTCGGCATTTGGCAATGTAGCAAATGTAACTTCACTTTTACCGGTGGAGCGTACATGCCCACAACGAAGCTGGGTACAATTGCGAAACGTGCCTCCAAGCGTGAAAGCGACTTTGTAGCTGCTCCAGCAAAACCCGCTGGAACTAGCGCATAACCTTTTCTTTCTTAGTTCCTTTTTTGTTAATCAAACCTTTTTAGGTTGCAGTACGGTTTTTTCGTTGGGATTTGCGTGAATGCTACTGCCGTGATTCATCTTCCTTTTGAATCAGAAAAACAACTGAAAGCCTTGTTGGACGCGTTAACTCCTGAAGTTCATCGACAAATTGGGGGTCGTTCCAAAACCAAAGTGGTAGCAGAAGCACAAACCCTTGTTCTTGAAGTTGAAGCTGAGGACACTGTTGCATTGCGGGCGGCGTTGAATGCCTATTTAAGGTGGATTAACTCAATGGCAAATGTGCTTGACGCGATTGCTTTGAGCTCTTAGTTCCAGTGTGTGTTCCCTGTAGGTAAACATCCACCTTAGGGGCGCCGTCTTTCTGTGTGTCTTTTTATTCTTTTGCTGTGGCTTCTCTGAGCTTTGCGTGGTCACCCGTTAGGTTACGGTGTGGTTGTACATCCCATTTATTATGTACACACAGCTATAGGTGAACCTTTGAGTTTGTAGTCCACAACAAAGCTCAACAAACTGAACGGAAGAAAACCTTACCCTAAGAGGCAGAAAACCGCATGAACGTTGTCGCTTTCATATCACTCGTTTCAAGCATGATCTGCGCTTTCTTAGGGTTATTTGTTTTTTTCATGAACCGCAAATCCCTTTTGAATAAGCTTTTCATGCTTGTTCTTTTTGCAAACGCCTACTGGGCATTTTCTGAATCCATGATTTGTCAAGCTCCAAACCTTGAAACCGCCGTTCTATGGAACAAAATTCTCTCCTTTTGGCCTTTAATCGTGCCTTTGATGTTTCATGCTTCGCTGGTTTTTGTAGAAAGCGACTTGGCAAAGAAAAAGGTCACTTACCTGCTTTTGTATGTTCCCGCTTTGGCTTTCTCTGTAATTGATTTGACAACCGACCTTATCTCTACAGATCCAGTACCGCAATTTTGGGGGTACGCGGGGTCTATGAGTCTTGGGTCCTGGCTGAGTTATTTGGATGCGGTTTGGGCAGCCACCCTTTCACTGCTGGCTGTTTTCCTGTTAGTAGTCTACTACAACAGGGTTTCGGACACAACCAGAAGACAGCAAACAAAATATGTCTGCATGGGCATGGCAACTGCAGTTTTTCTTTCGATAATTACAGATTCCTTTTTCCCTCTTCTGGGAATCAACTTTCCCGGGTTAGGCAGCATATCCGGGGCTGCCCTAAGCATCTTTGTTGTCTATGCCATCTTGAAATACGACCTTTTCACTGTAAATCCCGCCATCGCGGCGCAAACCGTTTTCTCCACCATGCATGACTCGTTGGTTTTGGCAGACCAGCAAGGCAAAATTCTAAGTGTCAATAAACCTCTTTTAGACTTTTTTGGCTACACAGAAAACGAGTTAATAGGTAAATCGCTCACCGAGATTCAATTTGAAAAGGACACTTATGCAAAAATTCACCTTCAGCTCCGAGAAAAAGACGAGGTTGAAAACCTTGAAACAAAATGTTTCACCAAGGCGGGTGTTGAGAAAACTGTGATCCTTTCAGGTTCGAAAATTAAGAACAAGAGCGGGCAGGATGTTGGGTTCAACTGCATTTTTCGTGACATCACTCATCAGAAACAGATGGAAAAGCAACTGATTGAGGCACAAAAATACGCTGCCATTGGTGAGTTAGCTGGGATGGTGGGTCATGACCTGCGTAATCCGCTGACTAGCATGCGTGGTGCAGTTTACTACCTGAAGGCTAAGCATAACTCCCAGCTTGATGATAAAGACAAACTTATGTTTGAAACCATCGAGAAAAGCATTGACTACTCCAACAAAATCATAAACGACCTGCTTGACTACTCCCGTGAGATCAAACTTAACCCTGAATCTGCCACCCCAAAATCTCTTATAGCAAACACTTTGCTTCTGGTTCAGAACTCACAGAACGTAAACATCATTGATTCCTCCGAAGACACCTACATGGTGCGGGTGGACAAAACCCACATGGTTAGGGTGTTTGTGAACCTTGTGACTAACGCGTTTGACGCCATGCCCAACGGCGGCACACTTACAATTAAAAGCCAGAATCTGGGCGATAAGGTTTCCTTAAGCTTTGAAGACACTGGCTCGGGAATGACCACCGAGACCCTCAGTAAACTTTGGATTCCGCTTTTCACAACCAAAGCCAAGGGCATGGGATTTGGTATGGCAATTTGCAAACGCATTGTGGAAGCTCACGGCGGCAGAATCTGGGCAAAAAGCGCCGTGGGTGAAGGAACCACAATCAACATAGACCTTCCTTCATGCACAAAATCCACCCTACAATAATGGTTCCTTAGGTTGATAGTAAAAATCTAAAAAGTGGGATAGTAACTATTTTTCCCTTAACGCTTTGGGTATGTATGCGCATTGGGGGTCGGGTCCCAGTATGTCTCCTGTGAGGAAATACGCTGAGGTTCGGCAGCCACCGCAGATGTCTTTGTATTCACAGACGCCGCATTTGCCCTTCAGGTTGAGTTTGTTGCGGGCTTTTTCAAAGAACTCGCTGTTTTGCATGCCGTCCCAGATGCTTTGGAGACTCTGGGTTTGGACGTTGCCAAAGCGGTACACGTCGTTGTAGCTGCAGGGGATGGCGTCGCCGTTTTCGGCTATGCTCATGAATTTGCCAAAGAAGCATCGTCCAAGGAAGAAGTGATTAAACCAGTGGTCCCAGTCTGCGATGCCCCGCTGCTTGGCAACCCGCGCAAACGACGGATAATACACGTTAATGTCTGGTTTGCCCTTGTACTCAACCCGCAGGTCATAGAGTTTGTTCCATGCCCACTCGTTCTGCTCGGCGGAGGGACACGCTTTGAGGGTCTGGGGGTCTTTGCTGTAGGGAATCATGCCGTGATAGATGACCCATCTGGCGCCGTATTGCTCGGCTAAATCCAGAACGGCTCGGAAGTCGGCTTCGTTAACATTGGTGACGGTGTCAGATACGTTGGCGAGGGTATAGACGAGGCAGTTGAGCAGTTTTTCTTGTGAGAGCCGCTTGGTGGCTTTGACGGATGCTGTGTAGGCGTCTTTGCCCCGGACAAGGTCGTTGGTGACTGGTCCGCCGTCAATGCTGACGGAGACTTTGACTTCGTTTTTGACGATTTGGTCAAACGCCTTGTCGTCCATGAGGCGTCCGTCGGTTATGATGCTGGCACTCATGCCGACCTTCCGCGCGTAGGCTATCACTTCAAAGAGGTCTTTGCGCAAAAGCGCCTCGCCGCCTGTTACGCCAAAAAAGGTTGCCCCAAACTCGTAAGCTTGGTCAACTAGCCGTTTTGCAGCGTCGGTGCTGATTTCGTCGGGCACGGGAGGTTTGCCTGCGGAGGTGCAGTGGACACAGTTAAAGTTGCAGCCAAAAGTGCATCGCCAAGGCAGAATGTAAAGAGGTCCCTTTCGTTGCATTTTTAATCAAGGCTCCAAATGTTATTTTTTAACTTTTCATAAAAACGCTTCATTTCATGTCATACCTCGTATAGGTTTCCTACGCTGTTCCAGACAAACGCTTCAGGCAACGCGTCGGCGATGGTGCACATGGCTCTCCACCCTGTGCAGTGGCAAGGCACAATCAGTTTGGGGTTTATCTGCTTGAGCTCGCTGATGGTGGGTTGGATACGTTTTTCGTTTTCTTTTCCCGCCAAATGAAAACCCCCCAAAACCGCGTAAACCTCGCCTACGCCCGTGATTTGTTTAGCGTAGTTTATGGTGTTGATTATGCCTGCGTGGGCGCAGCCTGAAACCACCACCAACCCCTTGCCTTTGACGTTGATGACAACGGCGCGTTCATCCACAATCAGCGGGTCAGGCTTCCATGTGCCCTCTTTTAAGCAGCGGTGCTGCAGGTAGCCTTGCTCAAAGCTGGTTTCCCGCGGGATTTCCCCTGTGACCAAAACTTCGTCATCCACAATGGCAAACGGCTGCTTGGTCTCAATTAATTGGGCATCGTTTAGTTGCTCTTTGGAGGGAAACGACGCGTACTTTCGGACGGAGCCGTCGGGGTTGGCTGACCCGCGGGTGGTGAACATTTCTTCATGAATAACTATGGGTAGGTTTTTTTTGCTGATTGCTTTCAAAGCTGTCCGCAATCCACCAGTGTGGTCCCAGTGTCCATGAGACAAAACAATACATTCAATCTCGGTTAAATCAACGCCCATCCGAGACGCATTCTCAACAATCCCCTCTCCACTACAGCCCGTGTCAAAAAGAACGCTGTGGCGCCTTCCCTTGTTTAGGGTATGTATAAGCATTGAGAATCCGTGTTCCCCTTTGGGCAGTCGGGGGTGGGTGTGCATCCAGTCTTCACCATAACGTTTTTTGGTCCACTGCCTTAATGGGTACGCTCCATCTTTGTAGGTGGGGGACAGAAAATCCACAGAATTGTCGACCATGCTGAATATTTCTACAGCATCCACTTCTTTGAATACGAGGTTTTCCTGTTTAGTTGACTCCATACGTCACTTCTCCTAAAGGGGTCCTCTGTACTTGGTTGTGGTTGGGCAACCTACACATTTTTCTTTTACGTAGCGGACGCAGGGGTTGCAGTCCACTTTGCAAGGCGAGAGTTTTCTCTCTTTGTGCGCCATGTTCTCGCGGATTTGTAGAAACGGCGAGAAATAGATGTCACTTATGGGGTAGAATTCTGAACGGCGGATTCCTTTGCTGCATCGCAGCGAACATTTCTCCATCGATATGCTTTCGAGGGTTTCAGGAGTTTCCGCTACGACCACCGCGATGAGGTTGAAGCCGCCGACGGTTTTGAATATCTGGATTACTCGGGGGCATTCTTCGAATCGGTCAAGCAGGTTCTGCATGGCTTCGGCGCTTTCCATTTCAAGCATGACGATTGCGGGGTGAAGCTTGAGGGCGCTGGGGTTGATGAGGGCTGAAACTTTGATGGTGCCGTTTTTGAATAGGCGTTCGACCCGTTTTTTGGTGCCCATGCTGGTGAACCCGATGGTTTTGGAGAGTTCTTCTAGGGTTGCTCTGCCGTTTTCTTGAAGGTGTGCTACTATTTTTTTGTCGATTGCATCCAACCTGCTTCACCGTTTATTTTATCAACATAAATTATTAATAAAGTTTATCTGCTAAACTCCTTCTACAGGGGGCGGATGGTTTTCTTGTAAAAACAGCCTAACAACACAAGAACCAAAAACAAAGTCACCCCTCAGCCGCCCAAACATCCAGTCTCAAAACAGAAAACCTCAATTCAAGCCCAATAATGCCGTTTTATTTCACTATTAGCACAGGGCAGTTGGCTTCGTCGGCGACTGAAGCACTAACGCTCCCCAGACCATACCCTCTGTGACCTAACCCCCGGCTCCCCATCACAATGAGGTCAAAACATCCATTTTTTGCCTCTTCCAAAATTTTCTGGTCGGGGTCCCCTTTCTCAAGTATAGTTGATATCTTCACGTTTTTTAGCTTCCCTTTTTTCTCAGCGTTGCAAAGAGTCTCTCTAAAAATGTCTTCTAATTGCAGGTTGGCGTTAACCATTGCCTCTGTCTTCACCACATTAAACGAGTGTGCAGGTAGGAAAACAGGTGGAACGACAGTTAACAGGTGAATTTCTGCTGAGTAATGTTGTGCTAAGTCAAGAGCAAAGTTTAACGCGTGTTCCGCAGGTTCAGATCCGTCTGTTGCCAAAAGAATTTTTCGGATCAAACTTAACCCATTAGAAACAAGGGGTTTGCAAAGATTTAGCTCTTCAGGTTCTCATATTTCTGGTGCGCCGCAAAGTTTGTTGGCGCACTGAGTGAGGCGTAAACAATTTTATTGCGTTCGCCCATATAATACATGCGTTCTAAGCGCGTGAGGAGTTGCTCTTCTTGGCTACGGGTTGTACTGAAACCAAAGACCCCCTGCGTGTTGTACCAAACAATGAGGGCTTCCATTTTTACACCGCCATAGGGCATCCTTGCGGAATATCCTGCACCAGTTTAGGCGAGTTCGCAAATGCTTTGCAATATTTATGTTCGGAAGCCATAATTTTCCATTTCACCCGCGGCGATTTCCAAAAGTGGATACACGAAGTAATCGGTGACGAGGAACTGGCTCGGCGATTGGATGAGATAAGGCTTTGTTCGCGTCAGTTGGAGGCAGACTGCTGCCGAAAGGAGCTTGTGGAGACAATACGGATTCGGATTCTCCAGTTGGAAGTGGACCGTGGTCCACCTTGTTTTGGGGCAGAAACAAAATAACAACTTGCACGCCTCCGAGTTTTGGGGCGCCTTTGATGTTGCTCAACAAAACGGGGAAAGGAATCTGGTTTTTTTGATTTTGGGCTGCATTTATCATGGCTTTACTTGTTGGCGTAGCGAAAAATCAATATTAGCGGGTTATCTTTGATGTCCCTTCAAGTTTGCGGTTGAGTGCGATGGTCTGCAAGTTGTTCATTTTCAGGCATGCCGAAACATTAGACAACAGTCATGGTGTGTTCTCGGGCTGGCGTGATTCAAACCTCACTCCCAAAGGAGTTGGGCAAGCGCAAGAAATCGCTAAACAACTAAACCCCTACCCAATTGATTATGCTTTTACTTCTCATTTGATGCGCGCCCGAAAAACCCTTGAAATTGTCCTTGAAGGGCGGGCTTCTACTTCCGTCTTTGTTGATGACAGGCTTATTGAGCGCTGTTACGGTTTGTTTCAGGGAAAAGATAAATGGCAAATGGAGCGTGATGACCCTGAATGGTATGCTAAGATTCATCGGGGTTATAGCTTTGTTCCGCCGGGTGGTGAAAGTTTGGAAATGGTGGAACGAAGGGTTACTTCTTTTTTGGAGCAGCTTCGAGAGTGGCTTAAGGTTAACCCGGGTAACGTGGCGATTTCTTGCCATAATAATTCTATTCGTCCTCTTAGGCGAGTTTTTGATAATTTGAGTGTTGCCCAGATGTGTAGTCTTGAGAGTTCGCAGGACTGTGCCCTTGTTTATGAGGTTGAAGGCGGAGATTTTGCGGTTCGGGGTATGGGTGAGGCGGTTGGCAAGCCTTCTTGGAAGGGGGTTTTGGTGCCTGAAGCGGTTGAGTTGGCTTGGGATGTTTTGAATCCATTGCGTGTCTATTATAAGTAGGCTGCCAAACGGTAGTTTGTTTATTATGTAAACATAAAGTATTAATATGGTTTATCTATTAAACTGCCGCTGGGAACGGTGAAAAAAATGGTCAACCCACCACAAACCAACGCATCCCAAGACTGCAGTGGAACATGCGACTCCTGCTCCACCTCCGACGGATGCAACGACCAAAAGAAACAACAATACGAACTAAACCTCAAACTAACCAAAATCAAGCATAAAATTGCCGTCATGAGCGGCAAAGGCGGCGTAGGCAAAAGCACAGTAACTGCGAACCTTGCTGCGGCGTTTGCCCTGAACGGTCACAAAGGAAAAGTTGGCGTACTGGACGCAGATATCCACGGTCCATGTATCCCCAAAATGCTTGGTCTGAAAGGAAACGTCCTGAAGGGTGGAGCCGACGGCAAAATCGTGCCCGTAAGCGGCAGCCTCGGCGTGAAAGTGGCTTCAGTGGACTTTCTGCTCCCCAACGATGATGCCCCTGTCATCTGGCGTGGCCCATTAAAAATGCAGCTTATCCGCCAGTTCCTTTCCGACATTGCATGGGGCGAGCTTGATTACTTGTTTATTGATTTGCCTCCGGGCACAGGTGACGAACCACTAAGCGTTGTGCAGTTAATTCCTGACTTGGATGGTGTTGTGATTGTGACTATGCCCTCCGAGGTTTCCGAAGCAGTTGTCAAAAAATCCGTTTCATTTGCCAAACAAGCAAACCTCCCCATAATTGGCATCGTGGAAAACATGAGCGGCTTTGTTTGTCCTGACTGTGGAGCTAAAATTGACATATTCAAAACTGGCGCTGGACAGCGAATCGCCCGCGACCCCTCAGTGCCGTTCTTAGGCAGCATACCCCTTGACCCCCAGATATGCATGGACTCTGACAGCGGCGAATCATTCCTTAAAAATTCCTCCTCCGCGTCGGCAACGGTGTTCAAAGAAATTGTCCACAAACTCGAACAGTTCACCGAAAACAACAAACCCCGAGGCGCACAGCAATGAAGGTCTGTGTCTCCGCAGTCTCCGACAGCTTAGATGCACAACTGGACCCCCGTTTCGGCAGATGCGCCTACTTCATAATCCTTGACGCCGAAACCTCACAGTTTGAAGCCGTCCCCAACGTCTCCCAAGGGGCTTCAGGCGGCGCAGGAATTCAAGCCTCTCAAACAATCGCAAACAAAGGCGCAAAGGTTCTAATCACAGGCAATGTTGGTCCAAACGCTTTTGAGGCTTTATCCGCCGCGGGCATACAAATCATAACGGGCGCCTCGGGAACCGTTCGTGAGGTTGTGGAGCAGTTCAAGAAGGGCGAATTCAAGACCACCGATGCACCCACCGTCGGCGAGTTTTCAGGCAAAACCCCCAACTAAACCCAAGCATGCGAAGGGGCATTTGCCCTTTGCGTGCCGTTTAAGCGTCTGATGTAATTGCGAGGTAACTGTATGATTGTAACTGTAGCAAGCGGAAAAGGTGGAACAGGCAAAACCTCTGTAGCCGTGAACATGGCTCTTTCATTGGAGAACGTTCAGCTTTTAGACTGCGATGTTGAGGAACCCAACGCTTATCTGTTTCTGGATGCGGATTTGCAGCACACCGAACCCGTTTACACTTCTATCCCGCTTGTGGACCAGCAAAAATGCGTTTACTGCGGCGAATGCTCCCGTGCCTGCCAATTTAACGCCTTGTTTGTTGCCCCTCAGAAACTTCTTGTTTTTCCCGAATTATGCCACAGCTGCGGCGGATGCGCCATGGTTTGTCCGCAAGCGGCGATTTCTTGGGAAAAACACCGCATAGGCGCAGTTAAAGTTGGGTTTGCGGATGATTTGCAGCTTGTTTATGGGGAATTAGAGGTTGGCAAGCCACTGGCAGTTCCGATAATCAAAGCCGTTAAAAACAAAATGGTGGCTAGCAAAAACGTGATTCTGGACTCTCCGCCAGGAGCATCTTGTCCTTTTGTGGAGACGGTGCGGGGAAGTGACTTTTGCGTTCTTGTCACGGAACCAACCCCGTTTGGTTTACATGACCTCAAAATCGCCGTCCAAGCCCTTGAGAAACTCAAGGTTCCGTTAGGTGTAGTGGTTAACCGCGCGGGGATAGGCGACCGCCAAGTCTACGATTACTGCCAAACCCAAAACATCCCCCTACTCCTAGAGATCCCCTACCAAAGACGCATCGCCGAACTATACTCCAAAGGCATCCCCTTCAGCACAGAGATGCCCGAATGGAGGGAAAAATTCCAAACTCTTTTCAGCAAAATTGAGGAGTTGACTAAAAAATGAAGCAGCTGACAATTTTAAGCGGCAAAGGCGGCACCGGAAAAACAAGCATAACCGCCTCGTTAGCGGTTCTGGCAAAAAAAGCAGTTGTCGCCGACTGCGATGTGGACGCACCCGACCTTCACATGCTTCTGCAACCTGAGGTTTTGGAGAAACGCGAGTTTTCCGCCTCAAAAGTTGCCGCCATCGACAAAACAAAATGTACCCAATGCGGTTTGTGCAAAGAAAACTGCGCTTTCGACGCCATAAGTGACGATTTGACTGTTGAGGCTGCCACTTGTGAAGGCTGCGGCGTATGCAAACTGGTCTGCCCCTCAGAAGCAGTCACCTTGGTCACTCGCGTTTCAGGAGAAACTTATCTCTCAAAAACCGCCTACGGCTTCATGTCTCACGCTCAACTCTACCCTGGTGAGGCAAACTCGGGTAAGCTTGTCACGTTGGTTCGGCAGAATGCTAAAATCTTGGCGGGCAAAGAGCATCTGGACTTAATTCTCATTGACGGCTCTCCGGGCATTGGTTGCCCAGTTATCGCTTCCATCACAGGCGCCGACGCTGCATTGGTTGTTACCGAACCCACCCTCTCGGGGATTCATGACCTCGAACGGGTGCTCAAACTGCTAGACCACTTTCATGTTGCATCCTTTGTCTGCATAAACATGTACGACATAAATACGGCTAACACAAACAAGCTTTTGGACTTCTGCAAAGCAAACAGCGCTGAGGTTGTGGGTATTCTTCCTTACGCACCGGAAGTGACCCAAGCAATGATTAAAGGCAAAACCGTGGTTGAATACGCCCCTGAAAGTGGAATCGCCCAAGAAATCAGCTCTATGTGGAGCAAAATTTCCGCCTCCCTTTGAGGTATCGCGTGGATTTTGTGAGTTTGCCCTTGAAAATTTGGGTTGGATGGAAAAACCCTTTAAACCTGCGGAGCTAACTTTAAGTTACAATTAGGAGTCGATGTGTTTGCTGTCAAAAATCCCCATAAACTTGGAAAAAATAGCCAAAGAAAACCTTGACAAAGAAATTCTGCGAGCCGCAATAATCGCTGAACTCGATGCAATCAACCTCTACGAACAAATGGCTGCCTTAGCTCAAAATAACGACATTAAATTAATTCTGCTGGACGTAGCCAAAGAGGAAAAAACCCACGTGGGCGAATTCCAAGCTCTGCTGTTAGCAAATGACGCCGAGCAAGTGAAGGAACTTGAAGCTGGCAAAGAAGAAGTCGAAGAAGAACTGAAAAAATAAGCAACAAAAAGCCTGCTGGCTTTCTTCTTTTCTTTACTATCAGCCGCTTGAAAAAGCTGAAAAAAGATTTTTAAAAAAAGAGTTGGTTACTGGATTGCGTTTTCTCCAGTTTTGGAAAGCTTGTACTTGTCCCCTGCTTCCTCAACGAACCCTGCGTTTTTAAGTTCTCGAAGTCCGCTTCTAACGCGGAACAGGGGCTGACCGGTTTTGCCTGCCACTTCTTCAGGGGTTAGCTCGCCATCTTTTAGCGACTTCAGTGTAACCATGCCTGTTGAGGTGGGTTTTCCATCAGCGGAAATGCACGGCATGCGCTCAACTCTCAGGGAGTTTCTTTCTGCAGAGATACCAGTCTTTGCATTCGTAGCCTTCTTTGAGTCTCTCTTCGGCTCCTTCGATGGTGGCTGGTGGTGGAACAACAACTGGTTCGCCTGGCTTCCAGTTTGCGGGGGTGGCGACTTTGTATTTGTCAGTTGTTTGCAGGGCATCAATTATTCGGAGGATTTCTTGCATGTTTCTGCCTGTGGTCAGGGGGTAGTAGAGCATGGTGCGGATTTTGCTTTCAGGGTCTATGATGAAGACGCATCGGACGGTTTCGGTTTTGCTCTGCTCTGGGTGTATCATGCCGTAGGCTTTGGCGACTTCTTTGTTGAGGTCGGCGATTATGGGGAAGGGGATTTTGACGCCCATTTTTTCTTCGCAGTTTCTTATCCAGGCGATGTGTGACGACACGCTGTCAACACTTAAACCTAGAAGCTCTACGTTTCTTTTTTTGAGTTCTTCGTAAATTTCTGTGAACCCTATGAATTCGGTTGTGCACACGGGCGTGAAATCTGCGGGGTGCGAGAATAGGATGAGCCATGTTCCTTTGTAATCTGAGAGTCTGAGTGTTCCTTGTGTTGTCACTGCTTCAAAATCTGGTGCTTTTTGCCCCAACACGGGGAAAGTTGGTTCTTGTTTTTCAATTTCTGTCATTTGTTTTCACCTTAGTTTTCCTAAAAAGAACAGTATGTGTTATACTGTGTGTTTCATAAAAATATTTTTGTTTTTGAGTTTAGGAACTAAACTCGCTGTTTTTGGGGTTTCATGTCGGTTTTTGATATAAAAAAAGTGTGGGTTTATTTGTTGAGTTCTTTTAGCCGCTCTTGGATTTGGTCGAGCCTTTCTTGCATGGCTTTGAGTTGCTCTTCGATGAGTATTTTTTGTTCCTTCAGTATGGCGACTTCGTTTTCGGGTAGGGTGGCTGAAGTGGCTGGTTGTGTTTGTGGTCCGTATAGGTACCAGCAGGCGCCTCTGCCGTAGTTCCATCCGGGGCGTTGCCATGGTGGCAGGTTGCTGTATGGTCCGGCTCCTGGCCAGTTTCCGCGGTTTCTGTATCCCCAAGGCATGTGTTTTTCACCTCTTGATTAATTTTGTGCGTATGCACATATTCAATTATGGGAATAAGCACAAAAATATATAAAAGTTGCGCCGCCAAACAATACCTGATCACTATGGGCTGGCGACATAGATGCAGGCGAGGGCAAAGAGGCCGTTTCCCAAAACCAATAACCGTACAACAACCCACAATAATCAGCTCATTCACTCCCAATCCGCAAACAAACTCAGCCCCAATCTTCATTGAACCCGCCGAAATAGAAGCAATGCGGCTTGTAGATTTGGAAGGGCTCTCGCAGGAAGAAGCCGGCGAAATTGTGGGTGTCTCTAGGGGAACTATCTGGCGGCTGTTGCAGGAGGCGCGAAAAAAAACTGCCCAGGCTTTAACGGAAGGGCGGCCCTTGTTGGTTTCGGGTTCTTTGGATGCTTCTGAGGAGTCTAAGCCAAGTTAGGATGTTTGTTTTATAAACGCAAAGTATTAATATTGTTTAGTACTTAAACTGTGCCGTTGCAATCAACATAAAAGCAAAAGGTTATGAAACCATGACTCAAAGAATCGTAATCCCCACAGAAGAAAACACTGGTTTAGACGCAACATTAGCACAACACTTTGGAAAAGCTCCATACTTCACCGTCGTCGACCTTGACGACAACCGAACCATTTTAGGTCTAAAAACCGAATTAAACCACGGCGAACACGTCGGCGGCACAGGTCTTCCCCACGAACATCTGCTGTCTCTCAAACCAGACGTGTTCATCGTGCAAGGCATGGGTCCAGGCTGCCTGAGAAGTCTACAAGACTCCGGAGTCACCGTCCTGAAAGCTTCTGGAAACACAGTCAAAGAAATAACTGACTTGTTTAAAGAAGGCAAACTGGGCGTATTGACTGGCGGATGCGAACACGCTCATCACCACTAAACTCCCTTCAACATAGCGGGCAGAAACAGCAATCTTAAATCCGAAACCACCAGCTAGTAAACTGGTGAATATTTTGCCCAAAGTTAAAGCAAAAGCAACATGGGTCGAAAATGTCTGTTCCATAACAGACAACCAACGAACCCACAGTGTAGTCTGTGACTTGTCAACAGCCGCAGGTGGAACCGACAGCGGACCAACCGCGTTGGAGCTTTCCTTGATGGCCTTGGCAGATTGTGCCGTAACAATATTTGCCGATGTCTGCAAAAAAAGCAATATAGAACTTAGCAAAGCTGAAGTCACGGCGGAAGCAGAAAAGTCCCCAGACTCCCCCAAACTAACGGGGGTCTCCATGAAAGTTCAAGTGTCTTCAAAAGCTCGTCCGGAACTTGTTGGTGCTGCTTGGTGCCGAACCGAAGCCAACTGCCCCGTGCTGCTAGTGTTCAAAGAACCGACGCCAGTTACCGTTGAGTTCGAGAGCAAAACTGAGTAGCAAAACAGTCTGGTCAAACCAGCAGACCTTAAGGTAATGAAGGTGAATGATGTGAAAACAGCTTTAGTCCTTTACTCTTCAAACACTGGAAACACCGAGAAAGTAGCCCAAGCCATAACTGCAGGGCTCAAGGAAGCCGGGCTTCAAGTGACTGTGAAAAAGCCTCAAGAAGCCGCCGACGTGGACTACTTCGACTACGACCTTGTATGTGTTGGTTCGCCCGCTATCCAGTGGCATCCAACCAAGCAGATGGATGATTTGCTGAAAAGCAAAATGTCTGCCTACCGCAAAGACGGAAAAATTAAGCCCACCGCGCCTCGCGTAGAAGGCAAAAACGTTCTGGTGTTTGTCACCTACAGTGGACCCCACACCGGGTTAGATGAAGCAACTCCTGCAGGCAAATACATGGCGCAGTTTTTTGCGCACGTAGGCTTTAGCGTCCTTGACGAATGGTATGTACTCAGTGAATTCTGCGGCAACGAAGAACACAGCACCAAAGGCAGAATGGGTGACATCCGAGGGAAACCCACCGCTGAAGAGTTAGCTAAAATCCAAAGTGATGCAAAAACGTTAGCACGCAGCCTCTAACCTTTTTTTCACTCCATTTTATTTAAGAAAACAGGTTCATTGTGTTTTTCTCTATCAACAACTAATCTGCCGTTTGTTATAACTTTGTCAACCAAGTTTACGCCCAGACTGTAACCTAAGAACCGGTAGTTGGGCGCGTTCAGGACGGCCACGTCGGCTCTTTTTCCAACCTCTATGCTTCCCACTTCTTTTGCGCGGTGTACTGCGTGGGCGGCGTTTATTGTGGCGGCGGTTATGGCTTCCGCGGGGGTCATACGCATGAAGTGGCATGCCATGGCTATAACTAACTGCTGATTTAGCGTCCAGTTTCCTGCGTTAAAGTCAGTGCCTAACGCCACTGGAACCCCTATGTCAATCATCTGTCGGGCGTTGGCAAACTGTGTCATCATCATGCTAAAAGTTGCTGCTGGAAGCAGAACAGCCACCACTCCTTTTTCCGCCATCCTCTTCATGCCTTCTGCCGAAGCGAAATTCAGATGTTCCGCCGAAACTACTCCTATGTCCGCGCCAACTTCGGTTCCGCCAAGCATGCTCAGGTGGTCGGCGTGGATTTTAGTTTTTAACCCTACGCTTTTTGCTTTCACCAAGATGCGTTTGGTTTGCTCCAGATTGAAAATGCCCCTTTCGCAGAAGACATCGCAAAATTCCGCCATCCCTGACTGCGCCACTTTGGGTAATGCTTCTTCGATGAGTATGTCAACGTATTCCTCGGTGTTGTTTTTAAATTCAAACGGAACCACGTGGGCGCCCATGAATGTGGCTGTGATGCCCATGCTGTGAAGCCTGTTTATACGTCGGATGACTTGTAAGATGCGGAGTTCATCTTCGGTGTTTAATCCGTAGCCGCTTTTGATTTCCACTGTGGTTGTGCCGTGGGTAAGCATGGTGTCCATTCTTTCGATGCCCAACTCCACTAGCTTTTCAAATCTTGTTCGGCGTGTGTCCTTTGCCGTTTTATAGACCGCCTCTCCCCTGTCAAGTAATTGGGTAAAGGAGGTGCCTTCGAGAAGCATTTGAAATTCGTCTTCACGGGAGCCTGAAAAAACTAGGTGCGTGTGGGGGTCAACAAAGCCTGGGAGAACTGTTTTGCCTTTGGCGTTGAGTATGTATTCTCCTCGGAAGGCTTTGGTCACCTCGTTTGTTTTTCCTACTGCCACGATTCTGCCTTCGTGGATGGCTACGGCTCCATCATGGATGATTCCCAACTCCCGCATCCACTTGCCCGTGCGGGGTGTTTGGCTGCTTCCCTGTAAGGTAAGCATTTCTTGGGCGTTTATGATGAGTATGTCGACGACTTCTCGTTTTCTGATTTTAGGTGTTTTATGTAAAACCATCCTTTTTTCCTCGTTTTTTGTGGCATGCTGTTGAGGTTGGTTTTTTCGTCGTTGAGGTGGAGCCGATTTGGTTGTGTGCCCGTTGCCGTTATAACTTGAGTTTTCAGCTCCTGAAAACATGAAGTATAGCTCTACATCTTACATAGTAATATACGTTACCTATTTCCACGGTAACGAGAAACGCACGCTACGCCAACCTTAAACCATAAGTTCCCCATACTTATCCCGCATTGTAGTGAAGTGAAACCTTTGACTGGCAAAGTCTGCTTTGAGGCGCCAACTTGGAACCACATCTATCGTTTACTGCTCCAGCAAAGCCGGGCAATTTGCAGAAGCGATTTTCAACCTGACCTTCTTGTGGGGGTTTCGCGGGGCGGATGGGTTTCTGCCCGCATCCTTTCAGATTTGCTCGAAAACGCCAACTTGGTGAACGTAAAAGTTGAATGCTACTTGGGCATAGGTGAAACGTTGGCTGCTCCCCGTTTGACACAGTGCCTCTCCGCGGATGTGGCGGGTAAACGGGTGCTTATCGTTGATGAGGTTGCTGATTCAGGCAAAAGCCTTCAGCTTGTTGTTGGTCACGTCCGTGAAAAAGGCGCCCAGCAAATCAAGACCGCCGTTTTGTACTTGAAACCCTGCTGCTCTTTTAAGCCTGACTTTTGGGCGGCAACAACGGCGTGCTGGCTGGTGTTTCCGTGGGAAATTAAGGAAACGCTGCGCAAAATCACGCAAGCCCACAAAACCGACGCTTCTCAGGCTGAGGCAGAGCTTGCCGAGTTAGTCAAAGCGGGTGTTTCCAAAAGCCTAATTGCCCGGTTTTTGAGAGAGTTTTCTGAGGCTAAATCATGCTAAACGCTATTGTGGAGTTTGGGAAGTGGGTTGCGGTTGGAGGTTTTAAAGGCGCCAAGATTTCCGACGCCAAAGCCTTCGCAGATAGCATTCGTGGGTGTTTGCCTTCTGGGGTGGAGGTGCAGTTGTTTGATGCGGATTTGGTGGCTTCTTGGCGGCACCTCTACTTTGCAGCATTGAATGCGCTCATGGCTTTCCAAAACCGCTGCAACCTCTCCAAAAGTCTTGCCGTTGAAACCGCCTTGTATGCTTCGGCGCAGCGGCAAATCAAAAAAGCCCTGCCCCTAATCGGGCTAAAACCCGCCTGCTCCCACGTCGCAGTCTTGGTTGTCGGCGATGATGCGGATGCGGTTGAGGCGGGCTTTTCTGCGGTTGCAGCCCAAATCCAAGCTGAACGTGACGACGCGGTGTTGGAGCTTTCCGCCGCCAAAATCAAGCGGATTCGGGAGGCGTTTGACGTTTCTGACGCGGAGCTGACCGCGGTGTCTTCCTCTGGAGGCGCGGCTGAGGCTTTGGTGGCTCTTGTTTTGGAGCGGGTGGCGCTGCTTTCCACACGCCTCTAACTGGCGTTAGAGCATTTTTTCTTTAAGCACCGAGATGGCATCGGTGGGTTTTATCAGTGAGATGCCAGTGTAGCCGCCCAAAACCTCGATGAGCAGGATTTTGTCGGGGTTTTCGAGGTCCACACGGTTTTTGATGTTGGGGGCGACTGCATCGATGATTTCGCGGCTGTGCGTGCTGGTGAAGCGTTTCTCCACGGTCATGCGAAAAGACTCCCCCTCCGCCAAACCCGACGCCAACTCCAACGCCGCCGCCTTAATCTCTTCAATGTCGGTGTGGACCACTTTTTGGATGGGTAAAATCCGCAGGGCGTAGCGGAACTCAAAGGGACGCTCCTGCAGCAGGGTGTGGAGTTTTTGGAGGGCTTCGATGGGGTCCAACGCGGTTTTCGCCACCACCAAGCCCCTGATGCCTGCCTTGTCAGTTTTGGGTTCAGGGTCGCCGGCTTCTTTGAGCAGGAAGGCAAGTTCGTAGCGCATTTGGCGTTCGTTTCCCCGCATGGTTGAAGCTAACAGGTTAAAGTCTGAGAGCAAAGTGTAAATCTCCGTTTAGGTGTGGTGCAGCGCGGCTTATTTCTATTTTTTCCCCGCCGCGGGTGGGCTTGTGTTGTTTGTTTGCTGCTTTGGGTAGGTAGCCTACTTTAGATAGACCTCTATCCCCTCTACGTTTTCTGGTTCTGATGCTCCGACCCCCTCCCCTCTATAGGTTCTGCATCGATATGCTAATAGCATCCAAATAGACGCCAAACAGGCTGGTCTCTGCCAAGTTTTGCCAGTTGCAATGTGCACTCTCCCAGAAAAGCCCAACCAAACGCTCCGCTACACCAACAACACCAACCACGCAGCATATGTGCCAACACCAAACTACACAACGTAAAACTCCGATGGCGCCCCAAGCAACTGCCTTATCCCTTAAGAGAACTTAGCGGAACAACGAACGTCTTTTCATGTTTAAAAGTTTTTAGAAAAAAAATCGTTCAAGTGGTAACCTTCATGGGCGTTAAACTTTTAACAAATTCTGATTTGGTGCTAAACAAATTGTTTAAAAGTTCGAAAAGAAACAATTTTCGCAGAAAACTCACTTCTTAAATGTTTCTTCCAAAGTCTGTTCTATAGTCGCTTTCAGACCTTCTCCTAGGTCTGATGCGCCCACAATCGAATTCTTGTAAACAACGCATCTGTAATGCTTTAAATCGAAGGGCGCATCCTCTATTTTTTGTGTTATCAGAATTACTTTTTTATATAGAGCATGTGCCAAGCCTAGCTCGTAGAAGACATTTGCGTTTCTATCTGTAAGGTCCGCAATGAGAAAACGTGCTTTTTTGATGTATTCTATTATGTCGTCCATAATTGGTCTTGTTCCAAAAATTTCATTAGCCCTTTTACAGTTCAGGTGAACTTCATTTGCTGTCTTCTTGATAACATCTTTGTAAATAGCGTCAAAATTTTCATTAAATGGCATCAAAACAAAGCAAAGTTTATCATCAATGGAGATCATGGCTGTTTTTTCAACTTTTCTCTGCTCAGCTTTTGAGATGACCTTTTCTGAAGTATACGACAAAAACTCAAGCTCTTCTTCCTTAAAACCCAAATCAAGAAGCGATTTTTTAATTAAAGTTAGGTCCTTTTCTTCTTTGCTCCAATGAATAAAATCAACGATTATTTTGCTAAGTATTTCAATGAACACTTCCCGCCCTTTGTTATAGATTGTATTAAGTAACAGTCCTAATGCGTCTTCTGCATACCCAGTAAACCCTGGAACAATAATCAAGCCACTGCTCTGATTCACGACGTACCGTATGTAGTCTTTCCACAACTCGTCCATATTCAACTCAATACTGAGATGGCTGAAGCTATTCGAAATTAGGTATTGCCCAAAATCGACTCTAAGCAAGTTTGAGTATAAGGGCTTCAGCAAAGGCATTGTTTTCTGACTCATGAGTGGGGTTTTATGCTCTCTATATATAAAAGATTTTACAACCCCATCCAAAGGTGTGTACGCTTAGTTTTTTTAGGAAAAGCTGGCTTTCGGGTCAGTTGTTGGTTTGGCTTATTTTCACTGCCCGTGTGGGCTCCTAGCCGTCGCCTCACATCATCCCTAATGGAGGGGGTGCGCAGGGGATTTAATCATTTGGGTGTTTGTGGAATTGTTTTGGAGAAGAACCTGCGCCGAAAACCTTTCTGTTCCGTACCGACGTTTCGGAATTTACGTCATTTGACGAATAATAACGTTTAAACCAGCGCTGGGCAAGGTAACGTATGCCGCAGAAAAGCGGAGGTGAAAAGACTCATGATATTCTACTACGATGAAGATGAAGAATGGGAAGAAGGCGAAGAAGAAGAATGGGAAGAAGAAGAATGGTAACCTAGCCCACGCGTTTTGTGTCCCATAACGTCTTTTCTTTATTACTTTCCGTTTTGCGCTTCTTAACTCACTTCTTGGAGTACTTTCAAAAATTGCGGTTTCAACTAACCAGCGTCTGCGTTGTTTTCCAAATGGCGTCCACGTTTCTGCTAAAATATTCATGGGTAAGGTCAGTTCGCATATCCGCAAGTGACGTGTAGGGAATGTGGAAACGGTAAAACAGTTCTTTGATGTTTCGGTGTTTAGCTAAGATTCTAACCGCCTCGCCTTTGTTTCGTATGTTAGCGTCCACAGCATCAATGGTTCGTGCATCTTTGACGAAATCATCATACGCCATGCCTTTAGTGTAGTTTTGGATTATTCCTATGAACTCTACAATTTCATTCAGGTAAAGCTTGGGGCTTCGATTTATATGGTTCTTTTTCAAACTGGAATGGCTTCCTCTAAAACTTGCTCCTTGATGTGTTTGTTCAAGAATTTTTTAGAGACAACATCTACTTTCCTGCCCAGCTTTCGTCTAAGGTACCTTCTCAAAGATGCTATCATAAGCAAGTCAACCATGTCCGAATAAGTGACCAAAAGGTCCAAATCGCTTTTCTCCGTTTGTTCTCCCCGCGCAAAGGACCCAAATATTTCTATAGTCTCCACTTTGAAACGTTTTTTCAGGGTCGGCTTCATTTCCTGAAGCTGCACTCTTACTTCTTCAAGCGAACTCTGCATACAGAACGCTCCAAAAGCAGTGTACCTTATATTCGGTAGCTTTCTTAAGCTTTTCACCTGCTTCCATCCTTTTCTTGGTTGCGTGGTTAAAGAACAACACATCTTGATAAACAGTGTTTCAAATGGCTCCCTGCAATTGTGGGTTATGATTTATTACGTACCTTTAGCCTTTCATACGGCGAACAGTTATGACCCGTATTGCCGTTATGGACTACGACCGCTGCAAACCCAAAAAATGCAACCAGCTGTGCATAAAATTCTGCCCCATGGTTCGCAGCCGAGTAGAAGCCGTCCGATTCGAAGACAACAAAATCACAATCAGCGAGAAGCTTTGCAGCGGATGCGGCATATGCGTCAAAAAATGCCCCTTCAAAGCCATAAGCATCGTTAACCTGCCCGACGAGCTGGACAAGGACTGCAGCCACCGCTTCGGCGCCAACGCCTTCAAACTCTTCCGCCTCCCCATGCCCTCCCCCGGAACCGTACTAGGGTTACTGGGGCAAAACGGCATCGGCAAAAGCACCACCCTCAAAGTACTCTCAGGCGAAATCAAACCCAACCTCGGAAACTTCCAAAAACCCCCAGAATGGGAAACCATCATCCAATTTTACCGCGGCTCCTCACTGCAGGAATACTTCCAGAAAGTCAGCGCAGGCAACCTCAAAGTCAGCCACAAACCCCAATACGTCGACCGCATCCCCAAAGCCATCCACGGCAAAGTCAGCGAACTCCTCGAAAAGGTCGACCAACGCAAAGTTCTTGACGGCTTGGTTGAGGAGTTGGAGTTGAAGAAAATTTGGGACCGCAACCTTGATGTGCTTAGCGGCGGGGAACTGCAGCGGGTTGCTGTGACGGCGGCGTTGTGCCGTGAGGCAGATGTTTACCTTTTTGATGAGCCCAGCAGCTACCTTGACGTGAAGCAGCGATTGGAGGTTGCTAAAGCCATCCGAGGGCTTAAAGAGCAGCAGAAAACAGTGGTGGTTGCCGAGCATGACTTGGCAATTATCGATTACTTGTCTGACCAGATTTGCGTGTTCTACGGGGAACCCAGCGTCTACGGTGTGGTTAGCCACGTGCATGGCGTCCGCACGGGCATTAACATTTACTTGCAGGGCTACATCCCCGACGAGAACATCATGTTCCGCAAAGAAGCCATCATATTCCACGAAAAACCCCCCTCCGCCACGGTGCTTAGCGAAGAGGTTCCGCTCCGATGGGGCGCCCTGGACAAAACGTTTAAGGGCTTTAAGCTCTCCGCCCAGGCAGGCGAAATTCACAAAGGCGAAATCATCGGCATCCTTGGCCCCAACGGCATCGGCAAAACCACCTTCGTGAAAATCTTGGCGGGGCTCGAAAAGGCGGATGTTGACCAAGGCTTTGACAAGTTAACGGTCAGCTATAAACCTCAATACATCGCCCCCGACTACCCCGGCTCAGTCATGGAGCTGCTCATGAACGTGGCGAAAGAAAACTACACCAGCAGCTGGTACAAAACCGAAATCCTACAGCCCCTGCACGTAGAGCCCCTTCTGGACCACAACGTCATGGAACTCAGCGGTGGGGAACTGCAGAAAGTCGCCATAGCAGCCGCCTTAAGCCGCAAAGCAGACCTGCTGCTGCTTGACGAGCCCAGCGCGTATTTGGACGTGGAAGAACGCCTCAACACCGCCAAAGCCCTGCGACGCGTGGTGGAAGCTCACGGTATCCCAGCGTTTGTGGTGGAACACGATGTGGTCACCCAAGACTTCATCGCGGACAGGGTTATGGTTTTCAGCGGTGAACCCGGCGTGCAAGGCACGGCGAATCCGCCCACGAAGCTGCGCAGAGGAATGAACATGTTCCTCAAAGAGATGGATGTCACTTTCCGACGTGACTCCGTTACCCGCCGACCCCGAGTCAACAAGGAAGGCAGCCGCCTTGATGTTATGCAAAAGGAACTGGGCGAGTACTACTATACGCGGGTGCGTTCCCAAAGTGAACCTGAAAAGAAGGGCAAATCCCATTCCTGATAACAACCGCTCTTCCTTTTTTAAGCGACAAAACTGTGGTTCTTGGCGTCTAGGTTAAACCAGAGGTGCCTTTTTGGTTTTCTACCAAATCCAAATCAAAGTTATCGTGGCAAAAGTGCAAGGGAATAACTTGCTGTTTGTCATTGTATGAGTTAAAACTTTGAGGCTGCTTGTGCGGTTCCTAACGAAACTTGGCTTATTTTTGCTTTAAAAGTGTAGGTAACTTAAATTATGGGCACTAACACATTTTATGGAAATTGACTCCCACAAGGACTATTGGTGGCGCTAGTGGCACAAACATTCGAAGAGATTTCGTCTTCTGACTTTTTCTACCGCAACCGAGACATCGCTGGATTTTCCAACCCATCCCGCGCCATCTTTGTTGCCATCCGCGAAATCGTGGAGAACTCACTTGACGCAGCGGAAAGCCTAAAAATTCCCCCAGACATTTTTGTGCGCTTAAGCTTCGAATCCCAAGCCACCAAAGAAACCCAAGTCTACAAGCTCCGCGTCGAAGACAACGGATGCGGCATCCCCCCAAGATTTATCCCGTCCGCGTTTGGGCAGATTCTCTACGGCTCAAAATACAAGCTTAAACAGACCCGCGGCACTTTCGGGCTCGGCGGCAAAATGTCGCTGCTTTATGGGCAAATCACCACCCACCAAGCAGCCAGCGTCACCTCAAGCACCGGCGAAACCAACAAGATTTACTCGTTTAAGCTGATGATTGACATACAGCGCAACCGCCCCATCATTTTAGACCGCAAAGTCACGATAAACAAGGACAATTGGCGGGGCACTATCGTGGAGTTTTCGTTGGAAGGCGACTACTTGCGGTCTATGCCAAAAATTTTGGAGTACTTTAAGCAGACCGCTATGGTGAACCCTTACGCCAACTTGACCTTCATCGACCCCAAAGGTAGGCTCTACAAGTTTTCGCGGGTCACCACCGAAATGCCTGAACCCCCCAAAGAAACCCTACCTCACCCCTACGGCGTTGACGTAGAACTTCTCCAAAGATTAATCACCCTAACCGACTGCGCTAACCTGCAGGAATTTCTCAAACATCACTTTCTGCGTGTCGGCGACATCACAGCCCAAAAGTTTCTTGTTTCCAGCGGCTTAAGTTATGTTTCTTGTCCTGAGCATGGTAAATTGCTGCCTGAAAAAGTCAACTGGGTGGACGGCAAAGTTCGCTGTTCCCTGTGTGGGCAAGAAGCTAAATTTGCAAAACTTAAAAACCCCAAAAAGCTGACCCATGAGGAAATTGTCAAGTTAACCCAGAACCTTAAGAAATTCAAAGATTTCCTCCCCCCAGATGCCAACTGCCTTTCCCCTCTGGGCGAAGACTTGCTCCGTGCAGGAGTCCAGAAGGAGCTGAACCCAGAGTATTTGGTTGTTCATCAACGTAAACCTTCCACCTACGCGGGGCACCCCTTCATTGTGGAGTTAGGCATAGCCTACGGCGGTGGGGTTCCCAAAACAGGCGGCTTTGGGCTCTACCGCTTCGCTAACCGTATTCCCCTGCTTTACGACGAAGCCAGCGACGTTTCGTTCCGCGTAATCAACAGCATGAACTGGCGACGATACAAAGTCAGCACTGACATGCCCATCGCCATCGTGGTGCACCTTTGCAGTACCAAAGTTCCCTACAAAACCGTGGGCAAAGAATTCATAGCCGACCGCGCTGAAGTCCGCCGCGAAATCGCAAACGCCCTGCGTGAAGTCGCACGTCAACTCGGCCACTTCTTAACCCGTAAGGAGCACGTGAACACCGAGAAAAAACGGTTATCCGTTTTCTCAAAGTATCTGCCCAAAATTGCCCAGTTCTCAGCTAAACTGGCGGGGCAGGAGCGGGTTCCTGAAATAGACAGATTATTGAAGAGTGTTCAAAAGTATGGCACAGAAGAAACCTAAGATAACTGAAAAAAAGCAAGAGGTCCTTAACGGACTTAAAGCCTTTGGCGCTTCGGTTTGCCGCCAACTCGACGAAGGCGTCTTCCCAACAGTTAACATGCCCAGCCGTTCAACCGAAAACATAACCTACGACCCCAACGTGCGCCAATACATCTTAGGCGAGAAATGTGTGGGCAGAAGCACCCGAAACATCCGTCACATTAAACCGTTTACTCAACTTGCGTGGGTCGCATTGTTTAGCAATGAACTCACCAGTCAACGTAAAACCTCCACGTTAAGAGATGTCTACTACTCCGCGCAAGCCTACGAGATGACTTTTTCAGACCAGCAAGAGTCAAACAACATCATCACCGACCTAGAAACCCTCACAGGGTTTGCACGAGAAGACTTTAGCATATTTCCTGAAGAACGCAGCGCAATTTTTGGCGACTTAGACATCGGCTACACCGTGCCCGGCTATGAAGGAAAAACGGTGAATTTAACCAGCCACCCAGACGGCGTACTTATTGGACCCGCAGTCACTTCTTCAGAGTTCATAAAAACCAGCGCTGACAAAGTTATAGCCATCGAAAAAGGTGCGCTTTTCACGCGTTTCATCGAAGAAAACGTCCACAACAAACACAAATCCCTCCTGATTTCTTGCGGAGGACAAGCACCAAGACAAACCCGTAGCTTCATTCGCCGCCTCCACACCGAACTCGGCTTGCCCGTTTTTATATTAACCGACGGTGACCCTTGGGGTATGCACATCGCTCAGGTTATCATCTCAGGCTCCGCCAACGCTGCCCATCTGCGTGAGCTTAATACGCCTGACGCGGTTTGGAGTGGCGTGTGGGCAAGTGACATCATCGATTACAAGCTGCCTACTGATCCGCTGGATGAAGTAGACGTTAAACGCCTCTATGAACTGCAAAAGGACCCGCGATACCAAAATGACCCCATCTGGCAACGTGAAATCAAGACGTTTCTTAAGATTAGGCGTAAGACGGAACTTGAAGCTTTCAGCCGCTATGGGTTAACTTACATTGTGGATGAGTATTTGCCTGCAAAACTGGATGGCAAGAAATAAACTTTTTAAAACAAATGCAGTGAATTAAAAGATTCATCTTCTCTTTATAATTGAGGTGTGCCTGTTGAAGATTGGTGTAACCGTTCATAAAGAAGGAAAATGGTATGTTGCAGTAGATTCAGTAATGGGAGTTGCGAGCCAAGGCAAGAGTTGTGATGAAGCCTTAAAGAATTTCCAAGAAGCCTTCGAGCTTTGGTTTGAGTGTGCTGAAGACTGGGAGAAAGAACGTGCAGTTAAAGGCGAACCAGTCGCTACACTGGTTTTGGACATACCTGTTTAACTCTTTTCTAGTACTCTGTCAAATTCTTCAATAGTTATCCCTTGCCCCAATATGCTCATTAGGGTGCCTACGGCGATTTCTCCGTGTTTTGGAACAACAACCGTTCTTTCTCTTCCATTGGTAAAGCCTTTGAAAATCATATGACTGCCCCGTTGCCTATCCATTTGAAAACCTATTTTCCAAAGCCTTGGCTACTTTTCGATATGAGTATGGGCTTATGTGTTTTGGCATTTCTGATTCGTGTTATCTGTCTCAGCTTATAAAATACGTGCAATGAACTGTATAATCGCATTACATAAAAAACTCGAAAATTATAAAAAAACTAATTTTGTTTGGTGAACCTGAGGATGCTGTATTTTTTGTAAGGCTGCATCTCCACAAGCCTAAACCCTGCCGCTTCAATTTCAGCCTTCAACTTTTCAGGGTCCTGCACGGGTGCCCCATGAACAGAGCCCTCCTTGATGACCTCAACAATAATCAATTTGCCGTCAGGTTTGAGAATTCGGCGGAATTGCCTCAAAACCGTCTCGTTATCCCCCACCTCATGATACACTGTCACCAACAAAATCAGATCCACCTTGCCGTTCTCCAGCTGAAAGCTTGTGCCGTTGCTCTGCAGAAACCTGATGTTTTGAGCTCCTGCCTTGGCGGCTTTGTTTTTGGCTTTCTGAAGCATCTTGGCTGAGAGGTCTATGGCGATTACAGTTTGGGCTCTGCGGGCAAGTTCCAGTGTGAAGAAGCCTGGTCCACAGCCATAATCGACCACAACATCAGTGGGGTGAATTGCAAGTTTTCCTATGAGTTCCAAGGGTGGCTGTCTCCACCTTCTGATTGGGTTGTCTAAGAAAAAAGCCTTTGAAGCCGAGTGCGCTTCCCCTTTATGTGACACGTCCTGTATTCCCCTTGTTTGTTTAACGGAAGGCTTCTTGAAATTATGTTTTGCTGTTCGAGGCACACAGGGTTTGTGAAACCGCAATTCATAAACTCCTCCCAACGCATGGTTCCTTGGGGATGAGATGAAGAAGCCTGCTTCGGTTGCGCTCTTTTTAGTCCTGACGGTTTATTTTTTCGTCTCCGCCGCTTCCGTTAATTTTGTCTCTGCCCAAAATCTTTCGGTTCCCCATTCCCCTTCCGTGATAGCGGACACAAATTCGGTCTACAGCTTGGAGCTTGTGCATCAAGCCGTCACGCAGTTACCCAACGGAACCTTAGCAGCCGCTTTTTCAACCAATCTGCAGGGCGAAAACAACTACGCGGTTTATGTGGCTTCCAGTTGCGACGGAGGCTCTAGTTGGGGAACTCCCGTTAAGGTTTCTACGGGGCAGGGCATGGACGGCTGGGCTTGCGGTCAAGGCATTTACGGCTGCGTAATTGCCGCTGACTCCCAAAACCGCGTCTATGTGGCGTGGACAGGGGTCAATGATAGCTCCACGTATTTTCAGGTTTGGTGTGCTCGATGGAACGGGTTAGTGTGGGAAACTCCCCTGCAGGTTAGTCAAGGCGCCGAGGCTGGGGTGCAGGCGTTTTACACCAGCATAGCCGTGGACGGAAACGACAAGGTGCATTTGGTTTGGCAAGCCAACATGGACGGCTATGGCAGCTCAAAAATCTTCTATTCCCAATTCGATGGTGTCTGGTCTTCTCCTGTGGTGGTGTCGTCTGTGGGGGTCTTTGACCGGTATCCTTCAATAGCCATCGATTCCCACAACAACCTGCATGTGGTCTACACTAGCGGTTCAGGGTCCTACGGCACTTCAGGCGGCATCTATTACGCCAAATTCAACGGCACATGGCAGTATTCTCTTCTCGTCTCAAGTGGGCCTGACTACACAAATCTTGGCGGTTCCTGCATCGCCATAGACGGAAACAATAATCTGCACGTTGTCTGGGAAGGCACAAGAAGCGACGTTTCCTCAAACCAGCAAATCTGGTATGCCCGCTTCACTGATTCTTGGAGTACGCCCGTTCGAATCAGCACCACAGCAAGCATGACGTCCTCTACCCAATCCAACCCCTCTGTGGCTGTTGACTCCAACAACAGAATCCACGCAGCATGGACCAGCGAAAAAGAAAACGCAGTCTTCTACGCAGAATGCACAACAAATTGGAGCTTGCCCGTCCAGCTGGAAAATGCCCCTTCTGCTTGCCCCGTGTTCCGGTGGAGTTTTTATCCATCCAGCAACGCGATAACAAATAAACTGGACTACCTTTTCCTAAAAAAATCAGTGCTGACGTTCAACAGTGGGTTGCCGTCGATGATGAAAAATGTTTCCACATCAATCACTCCGCTTCAGTTGTCCGCTAGCGTTGGGCAATCTGTAATGTTTTCGTCAGAAGCAATGGGCGGTGTTTCTCCCTACACTTATCAGTGGTACCTGAACGGGGCACCAGCTGCAGGCGCCACCTTGCCCTACTGGTTTTTTAAGCCTACCGCGTCAGGAACCTACCGTGTGTGGGTGGCGGTTACTGACTCTTCAGGCTTCACGGTACAATCTGAAACTGCAACCCTGCAGGCTGCTTCGCAGGGGACGTCGGGAATTTTTGGTTACTCGTCTCCCAGTAGCCAAGCAGGCGGCAGCGGCGCATTATATGACGCACACGGAGCACGATTCACCTTGGACGTTGAAGCCAACGTAGCCTCTATCTCCTGCTTAATGGAAGCATTCACAGACTCCAATCAACCCTATGCCAGCTACAACTTCTGCTTCGCCATCTACAGCGACAACAACGGTGCCGTGGGAAACTTGGTTGCCCAAACCGCGACAGGAAAAATTTCCCCTAACCAAACAATATTCACCTCCAACTCCACCTCGTCTGCCCTTCCCTCTGGCGGTGCTTGGGAAACCCTCAACTTCTCCTCGCCCGTACACTTGATTCCTGGCGCGTATTGGCTTATGGCAGTTCATGACGGCAGACAATTTGTCCTCATACACAACGACGTTCCAAACGACAGCAATAAATCAGCTTCCAGCGTCATCGGCAGCCTAAATTTCCCCAGCTACCTGAACACTCCGATTTACACTTATGGCTACGTGTACTGCATTTACGCTTCATGGTCTTACGAATCTAACCCTTCATCGCCGTCGCCGACTCCAACGTTGACTCCCACCCCCTCATCCTCTCTCACACTCCAACCAATCCCTTCCCCGTCCGTTACACCTCCACCAACTTTAACACACCCTTCTCCGAGCCCAACCGCTTCTTCTCTCCCAATAGCAAGCCCCACCCCAACGCCAACCGCTAGCCTTTATCCCCTAAATCCAACCCCGACCCCAACAATTGAACAAATCACCTCTGGGCAAGATTCAGGCAAGAACAACATTCCAACTGTAACGTTGGTTGTGGCTGGGGTTGCTTTGGCGTGCGCGTTTTTCGCTTTGGTTATGCTTTATAAGCTTCGGCAAAAGGGTGACGCATAAGATTCAGTAGAGTTCATAGGCTAAAAAACAGTTGACTGGAGAGCAACAGGTTTAGCAAAGAAAAAGGTAGGTTAGTTTTTTGTGTTGAGGCTAGCGCGAGGTTATGGCGTGTAGGTCCAAACTGGCGTGATTGTCCAGCTTCCTAGTCCGTCAGCGGAATACGCGACGTACGTGTCCACTTTTGCTGAGCCGCCTGGGTATATGACTCCGCCGTTGCCGATGTCGACGTACGTGTCCATTGCTTCGCCTCCAGTTGTGTACACCCCAACCACATGAATTTGTGTGCGGTAGGCTGTTTCTACGCCGACGTTGCACACGTAGCCGCTGATGTGTAGGGTATGCTGGTTTGGCAGGTCGTAGCCGCCCATGCCTACGTTTACCAGTCTTGCTGGTCGATTGCTATTCATCGTCGGAATGACGTTGGTTGCCAACAGAATCACGAGAACCGCCAGAACAATACATAAAATTCCCAATGCACCGGCAATTTTTTTTGTTCCTGACTTGTTTTCACTCATGTCCTGAACCCTGCCTTTTTTGTGGTTCAATTAGGATATATTCCTTTCTGAATCGTAGTTTAGTCAAAAAAAGCCTTTTTCGCGTTGATTACAAATCAATCTCTGTATGCGGCAGCAACAGTTGTTCCCAAAGTGGCGGTGTCTCTTTTTTCTGTGCAGCACGTACAAACGGGTGATACAAGCTTTGGTAAGCGAAATTTAAAATACTCTGTTGTTTAATGTAGCATTGCAACAGTGCAAGAGGACAGGTTGACATGAGCGAAGAAGGAATCTCGTTCTGGGCTACGTTAGTCGAGAAAGCAGTAGGCATAACCCTTGTTATCCTTAGCATCATATTGTTCTATTTCACATCAATCAGCACCGCCACCCTCAACCAGTTTGCTGGGCTCTTTGTTTTTGTGGGTGTGGTGGTTCTGATTGGCGGCGGTTTCTTGATTATAACAAAACCGCGCGAGTAACCACTGTTACTCTCTTCTTTCAACCTCTATACGACAGTTTGTTGCTAAAGCCGCGACCACACCCAAAGCCGCCAGCCACGGTGCAATAACCGTGCCAATAACCCCCACTGTGGCAGGAATCTCAAGCAAAATGCCGCCTTTTTCGTCTTTCACAATAACTCTTGTGACGTTTCCTTCATGTAGAAGTTCTTTCACTCGTTCAGTGACGTTGCTGGCTGACACAGTGTACTCTTCGCGGGTTACCTTGGCGGTAGCCTCGCCGCATACTAGACAAAACTTGTCCCCTTCTTTGAGGGGTGCTCCACATTTAGTGCAGTAAACCAAATTTTCCACTCTGCCTCTCTGAAAACGGAGAGTGCTGGCTGCTTAAAAGCGTTCTCCGCAGCCGATATTTTTAAGTTATTTGTCACGACTTTTTTGCATGTCTTTTCTAGTGCAAATCCTTAAAACTCCTTGGCAACAACAACGATAGTTAAACAGAGGCTTGGTTGATGTTTAGAACAGGCGTTGACACTATTGCACTTGAAAAAGAGTATACCCCTTTAGAAGCTTTCGCAAATAATTTTAAGGAAACTGGCGAAAAGAAAAATAATATCAATGACGGAACAGAAGTTTCAACAGTAAACGCTAGCGTACCTCAAACGATTGTTGCAAAAGCCTTACTAGGAGCATCCGTTACAACTCACGATCCAGACTTTGATAGAAAATACAAAGAGGCAATAAAAGAGAGTCTAGAGAAGTACGGCATAAGGCAAACTAAGCAAATATACAAGGCAGCGCATCTCTTAAAACAGGCTACAGCCAAGTTTGACGATATTTTTACAGAAATCCTTAACGTTATGGAACCATCCATAGACCATATTGACCTTTACCACGCAACCTATCATCATGATAACCCTTTGGAAGATTATGTTTCCGTATTTGGAAAAGCTCAAGGGCAGAGATTATCCCCTCATGAATATATTGAAAAAAATAGGAACGGTTTCGACCAAGCATGTACATGGTGGCATTGGCGAATGCATTCAAAACAAGAACCTGACCATCAATACTGCATTGATAAGTTTGATAGTAAAATGACTCCTTCATGGGGGCAACTGGAAAGCAACATGGTATCTATGAAAGTTTACTATAGTGGATGTGAATGTAATTGTTTAATTTCTTTTGCAGACTTAATATTAAAAGAGATAGAATCATATCATTTTGGACCTATCGATTATATGAGTATTGTTCAACCGATTCATCGAAGAGCAAAGACTTACTGGTTAGGTAAAAAAATAAAGAGTTATAATCTATCAATGACTGACAAAATAATAAGAGAAACAGTCCCTGATTCACCTTTTGATATTCACCTTACGCCCTACATAAAGCACCCTATTTATTTCATAGCATGGACACCAAAAAATGATTTACCAAGAAAAACAGTGAAACCTGCCTTTGAATGGAGTAAGTTTTACAATTCAATTATTAAAAAAGCTCTTGAAATGGACGGTTGCGTTAAGTTTCTCGACTTCGATAGAGATAATAATTTATGGGAAGAATGTGACTTCATCGTTCCGTGGGAAAGCGAAGACTTGGAACATGTCAGGCAATTACAAGCTATGGGGTTTGATTATATGCCAAAAGTACTTAACGCTACCGACCTAACAACTTAACACTTTCAATGCGCCACATTATTGCGCCATGGAGCATTACCCTTTGGACTTAGAGTACGCCAATAATTACCGAATACAGAAGTTGTATATATAATTTGTTACAAAAAAATTCACAGTGCTAAAGAAGCCCTATATGGATACTTTAGATGTTAACGTGTCCTTTGAAAACTTCTTTCCCATTCCGCTTGTGAAGGGAGGGTAAAACTTGTGGGCGTAAGGTGTCTTGACTGCCCCAGCCTCAAACATCCAAAAATAAACGAACGCTACTGGAACCAATGCGAGATTTCAGGGAAGATTCTAACAATTAATGAATTATGCGCATGGAGAAAGTGCGATTGCCACCCTTCCCAGTTTCTCTCTACCAAGCTGTGACAAATAACTTAACAGTATCCGTAGAACTCTTGGATTTCCTTTAATTACTTCGCTGTGCATTGACGATGTAATTTAAACGTGAACCTTATGTATGCAATTGGACACTTTGCAGTGGGCTACCTCATCGGCAAAGGCTCCTCGAAGCTGCTGAAGACCAAAATAAGTCTGCCGTTGGTGTTGATGGCTTCCATTCTGCCCGACATAGACCTGCTTTTGCAGCAAATAAATGAAGGAGTGTTCATGCATCGAGGGGCAACGCATTCAATAATCACTATGACCGTGCTTATGATTCCTTTTTTTGTGTATTACCGAAAAAAGGCAATCCCTTACTATGCTGTATTGCTTTCGCATTCCCTTATCGGGGACCTACTCACAGGCGGCATGGAAATGCTCTGGCCTCTTTCTAACGCGTGGTTTGTCGCCTTAGACCTTTCCGTTAACGGCATAATCAATGTCTCGGCGGAGCTTACCTTATTCTTCATTTCCTTGGCAATAATGTACAAGGCAAAAGACCTCCAAACCTTGATGCAGCCTAACCACCAAAACTACGCCCTGATAATTGCCGGGGGTGCAGCTTTAGGTCCTCTGCTTTCCACAAACGGCGGATTTGAATCTATGCTTCCTCTGCCCTTGGTGTTTCCCAGCGTGTTTTGGATTGCTCTGTTTGTTTACTCTTTGTATATTCAGGTGCGTTTTGACGTTCGAAAACATCTGTTAGGTGGGGTTCCTGAGAAACCTGCAATCAAAGGCGCTGGAAGGCAGAAAAGAATATTTAGCCGCAACCGACACTGATGCTTGGTGTTTTCATGAGCAAATCTGGTTACCAGATTTTTCAAGAAGAATCCCCCGAAGTAGCCGCTGCCTTCAACAAGCTTATTGAGGCAGTCGCCAAGCCCTCTGCGCTTGACGCAAAAACCAAACACCTGCTTTACATCGCCATGAAAATCGTAACTGACGATGTGGGCGCCGCCTTGATGCATGTGCCCTTTGCCAAGAAGCTTGGGGCAAGCCGCGAGGAAATTCGTGAAACGGTTCTTTTAACGTTGACGGTTGTGGGGCTAAAAGGTGTCAATGTGGCTTTGGCGGCTGCGTTGGAAGCCTACGATAAAGTCTAATGGTTGCTTTGCCGGGTTGCAGGTGCGTGTTTATTAACCGTTACCCTTATTATTTTTAGAACACTCACCCCTTGTTCATTCACTTAGCAAACGGAAACTAGGAGCCTATTCAATATGCCCATTCGTCAACCCATCGTATGCGTTTTAGGTCACGTGGACAGCGGCAAAACTTTGTTGCTGGACCGCATCCGCAAAACCAGCGTGCAAGCTCGAGAAGCCGGAGGCATCACTCAGCACATTGGAGCCAGCTTCTTTCCTGTAGAAACCCTTCAGACGCTCATTGGTCCTCAGCTTTCAGCCACCATGAAGAGCGGTATACAAATTCCTGGGTTGCTGGTTATTGACACGCCGGGGCATGAGGCTTTCACGAATCTGCGTCGCAGAGGCGGAAGCGTCGCCGACATAGCCATCCTAGTTATTGACGCGTTGCGAGGGTTTGAAGCGCAAACTTACGAGTGCATAGAAATTCTCAAAGCACGCAAAACTCCCTTCATTGTGGCGGTTAACAAAATTGACCGCATTGCAGGCTGGAAGTCGCAGCCTTCCTCGCCTTTTCTTAAGGTTTACGCTAAGCAGGATGCTTACGTGCGGGAAGAGTTAGATAACAAGCTTTACGAAATAATGGGCACCTTCTCCCGTGAGAAACTCAACACCGACCGCTTTGACCGCATCCGCGACTTCACCTCCACTGTTGCGCTTGTGCCGGTCAGCGCTAAAACCGGCGAAGGTATCCCTGAACTGCTTATGGTTCTTATCGGTTTGACGCAGCAGTACCTCAAAAAGCAGCTGCAGACAACGGAGGGCGCAGCAAAGGGCTCTGTGCTGGAGATTAAAGAGGAGCCTGGGTTAGGCTTAACTCTTAACGCCATCATATACGATGGTACCCTAAACAAAGACGACATAATCGTCATCGGCGGCAAACAAGCCCCAATCACTACACGCATCCGCGCGATTCTGGTGCCCAAACCGCTGGACGAAATGCGTGACCCCCGAGACAAATTCTCGTCGGTGGAAAACGTATTTGCCGCCGCAGGAGTAAAAATCGTGGCCTCCGATTTGGAAGGTGCCCTCGCCGGAGCGCCCCTTTACGCGGTGGCTCCCGGTGAAACCCCTGAAACGTATATGAAGATAATTGCGGATGAAATCAAGAAAATCCGCATTGACACGCAGGTGGATGGCGTGATTCTTAAGGCGGACACGTTGGGTTCTTTGGAGGCAACCGCCGAGATGCTTAAACAAAATAACATGCAAATCCGCATCGCCGACGTAGGAGACGTGTCAAAACGGGATGTGATTGAAGCTTCTGCAGTGAAAAGCCACAACCCGCTACAGGGCGTTATTCTGGCGTTTGGCGTGCGAATCCTGCCTGACGCGGAAGAAGAAGCCACAATGCGTGGGGTTAGAATTTTCAAAGAACAAATCGTCTACCACATGATTGAAAACTACGTGGACTGGGTGAAATCCAAAAACGAAGCTAAACTGGAAGCGGAGCTGGAAAAACTTGTTCGCCCCGCCAAAATCTCGGTCATTCCGGGGTACGTTTTTCGCCGAGCCAAACCCGCAATCTTCGGCGTGGATGTAGCAGTGGGGATTCTTAAACCTAAAACTAACCTTGTTCGGGCTGACGACGGTGAAGATGTGGGTGAGCTTCAGCAGATTCAAGACAAAGGCAAAGCGGTTTCTCAAGCCACACAGGGCATGCAGGTTGCGGTTTCCATGGATAAACCCACAGTGGGCAGGCACATTTTCGAGAAGGATGTGCTGTTTGTGAAGGTTCCCGAACCTGATGTGCGAGCTTTTCAGGGTGCATTTGCAGACCAGCTTAACGAGGAAGAACAGGAAGTCCTAAAGCAGTATGTGGTGGCTATGCGCAAGAAGTCGCCCTTCTTTGCCTTCTAATCTTCTTTGCAACATAACGTGAGCAAGCCGTCAATGCACAGAACCGAGAGTTTGCCCTCCGTTTTCTCTTGGACGCAGAGGTTTTTTAGGTCGCATTTTGGGCAAATCTTCGCAGTTACCTGCTTGATGTCCATGTCTAAGAGGTTTTGCTCTTCTAAAACTTCATACGCGAACTTTAGGTATTTGCCTTCGGCGATGCGTGGGACTTCGTTTTTGCCTTTTTTTAAGCCGCGTTGAATGACCCAGTATTCATAGAGCCTTTTGGAGCCCTTCTTGGAGTTGCATGTCCTGCACACCCAAACCACATTTTTTTCGCTGTTGGGTCCATTGAAACAGCGTGGTAGCAGATGCTCCAATGTTAAACCCGTTTTGGCGCCGCAGTAGATGCATTCGCCGTTTAGGTCTTTCTCTTTGATGTACTCGCGGATTTCGTTCCACTCAATTTCCCCCGTGCGTAGCTGCTTGAGCTTCTTGGTCACGAATCCGTAGTCGTCTTTGCAGAAGCCTGCTGAAACCGCAATTATTTTTGCGTACTGCCAAAAAAGTAGGTCTCGAACATTCTTCACAGTTGCCGGAGGCAAACTCGTTTATCCCCCAAATGAGGATTCGATGTTTGAGCTTAAAGAACTTCGGGTCGAAACATCCTATCCGCCGCCGACGGGGGGCACAATCGCCAAAACATCCTCCTCATGCAACTTGCTGTCTAAGCCTTTCACGGCTGCGGTGCTTTGTCCGTTTATGAAAAACTGTAGGAACCCTTTGACTTTGCCGTTTTGGTCGTAGACGTATTCGGTGAAAGGTTCTCCGTAGCGTTGGGCTAAGGTTTGGAGGGCGGTGTCGATGGTGGCATCTTGGGGGAGTTGGAGGGTTTCTTCTTTTTTGTCGGTGATTTCTCTGAGTACGGTGAAGAAGCGGACTGAGATTTGCACGTTTTTCGCCGGTGGATTATGGGTTGTTGGGTGGATTAATTTGTTGTGGGCTGGTTTGTGGTTTTGTGGTTTTGTGGTGGGTTTTGTTTTTTGAAATCGGAATGCCTATAAGAAAGATGGAATATATATTCTAATATTAGAATATTGGTGTGACGGAATTTGGTAACCCAAAAAACACCCAAACTAACCATCACCCTAACACAAACCTCAACCAACCCACACCAACCAAGAGCACATTGGAGGTGAAAAAATGAAAACATGGAAACTCATAACCGTCCTCGCATTAACCCTAACCATCGCGGGAGTCGCAGGGGCTTCCGCTTACGCATTCTGCTGGTGGGGCACACCAACCCCCAACACCAACGGCGTAACCACCCCAACCACAGCCCTGCCAACCCCCGAAACCACAAACACCCCACCAACCCTCTACACACCCCAAACCCAAACATACGCAGACGGATACGGCGGACGCTGCTGGGGCGGCTGCAGAGGTAACTGGGGCTACGGATACGGCTCAGCAACCAACACCGCAACAACCCCAATAACAATAGAGGAAGCAACCCAAATTGCCCAAACCTACATAGCCTCCCTCAACAACCCCGACTTAGAAGTCACACACGTAGAACAGTACACCGCCAACTTTTACGTCCAAGTAAGCGAGAAAAGCACAGGGTATGGCGCCTTTGAACTGCTCATAAACCCAACCACCGGCGTAGTAACCGCGGAACCTGGACCCAACATGATGTGGAACACCAAATACAGCTTCAAGGCAGGCTTCTGCAGCTGGATAGACGCCGCAAATGCCAATGGTCAACCCACAGTCACAGTTGAGCAAGCCCAAGCCAACGCACAGCAATACCTCGACACCTACCTACAAGGCACAACAACCGGTGACATAACAGCATTCTACGGCTACTACACCGTTGAAGTCCTCAACGGCGGCACTCATTACGGTATGCTCAGCGTAAACGCATACACAGGTCAGGTTTGGTACCACACATGGCATGGCACCTTCGTTGAAGAAGCCACAACAGCCTAAACCCAAAACCCCTTTCTTTTCTTTTTGTTTTTGATAAACCTTAAGAGTTGTAGCAATGTTAGAATATTAAGGAACAACCATGTCTAACGCGAAACTCGACATGACAATCTACGAGCTGCAAGCAGAAATCTCAAAAACCCTCTCCCATCCCGTTCGGCTGGCAATTCTCCACTTCCTCAAGGAAGGTGAAAAAACAGTCAACGAAATCGCCGAACACGTCGGGGTCAGCCAATCCAACGTCTCCCAGCATCTGGCGTTTATGCGGCAGCGGCAAATCGTGAAAACCCGCAAAACTGGGACCAACATCTACTACAGAGTAACCAACCCAAAAATAAGCGATGCCTGCGACTTGATGCGCGAGGTTCTGCTGGAGCAACTTCGAAGCAAACAGAAATTGGCGGAAAACTACTCGGGAGCAAGCAGCGATTAAACCTGTTTGGTTGCCTGAAGTTCTTCGAGTTTTTTGTTTGTCTTCATGATGGCTTTGCGCAGGGACCGAACTGAAATCCCTGAAAGAATCAAAAGCACTCCAAACCCTGCAACTCCTGCAGTGGCGGCAAGCAACGCCGTTTTGGCTTGGTTGAAGTAGCCGGGAATTACGTCGTTGGTTTCCTCGATTGTCCTTTTGATTTCGTCGAGGCGCACACGTAGCGCCGAAAGCTGAGTGTTTAGGTTCTCAAGGTCTTGGGGCAAATTGGTTACCCGCTGAGTGATGTTGGTTATGCTGTTGCTGATTTCCCGTATGTCGCTGCTTGCGTTTTCTATGGGCGTCTGAATTGACCTCAACATGTCCGCTAAACCTTCAAACGGGTACCAGTCCAGCGCCTCAATTCCTATGCCTGAAAGCGTGTCCGCCATGCCCGAGATGGTGGGTCCAATTCCCTCAGCTGCTTCCGCTATATCCTCCGCCAGTCCAGCGCCCCTCTCCAAAGCAGGCGAAGCCTGCCCCACCGCGTCGCTTGCATCCGCCACGGTTCCCTGAGCGTCACCAACAATTTCTTGGGCATCGGACAAGGCAGCGCTTACTTGCGTAAGCGAATTTGAAACCCTCACTTGAACATCATCAAGAGTTGCCGTCAAAAACGGAAAAACCACAACCGCACCTATACTAACAAGTAACCCTGCGATAATCAAGAAAACGCTTGTAACCACAACAATCTTGAGTGGTCTTCCTTGGTGCCTTGCCTTGACGGTGGTTTGGGGCTGTTTCTCAGCTGGTTGCAAAGATGCCTCAGGGTCAAACGCTGCTGGTTGAGCGCCGCCTTGACTGGTCCTCCGCTTAAGAAGTTGTTTAGCAAAAGTAGTTTGCAAAGTGGTCACCCCTAAAAAACTGTTAACGGGTGTTCTTTTGTGTGTTGAAGCTCTGTTTTACCTTTAAACCCTTGTGACTGCCTCGGGGCTACAACAATGCAAAGTCTACGCTTTTTGTTTGGTCTTTGTGGTGTTCTTAATTTTTCTCAAAATTGTGGCTACAGCCTCCTTGTTGAAAACCCTAAAATACCTAAACTCCGCTTTGTAGAGTGGAGGCAAACCATTTTGCTAAAAAAACATTTTTTGCTTCTGTCAAGTGCTTCTCCAAATCCATCACAGGCAAACTCGAAGGGTCAGTCTTACAAGAAACTCTACTTCACCGTAGCAGGTACCTTAACCGTTTTAATTCTAATAGCTGCACTTTTCATTCCCCCAAGCTCCGCCGTAATCCCCCTCGAAGTTAACTACACGGTTGGCGAGCAAATGGTCTACGACGTGAATCTGGCGGTTTCCATGGAGGCTCCCGACATAGACCTGTCCCCGATTTTGGGGGCTGACTCGGGCAACGTAACCGTAAACGGAACCCTCACCACGGACGTGCTTGATTTTGACGGCGAATTCTACACCTTAAACCAAACCATGCAAATAACCTTGGACGATGAGCCCTACAGTTTCTCTTACCTTGAAAAGATGAACAAAACCGGGTACTCCACGGGCTTTTTGAACATGGAGCAGCAGCTAACTTCTTTGAATGCAAGCATGGGCAGTCCATATTTGGCTCAGCTTCTAAACCAAACTGAAGTCCAAGTGGGCGACAAAATCAGCGTACCCATCGGCGAAGTCTTGGGCAGCATGGGCGACAGCCTCATAGAGTACTTCCCAGACGCAAACTTTACGGGCAACATGACCCTCACGTTTGGAGGCGAACAGGAACTCACAGTGCCTGCAGGAACCTACAATGTGTTCCAAATTGACATGGCAACCGACAACGTCACCTACCACATGGAAACACCCAGCATAGGCAACTACAGCTTGATTATCGATTTGGGGCTTGACATGACCGGGCAAACCTACATCGAATACGGAACCATGCGGCCAATCCAGTACACCATGCAAGAAACCCTCACCATGCAATCCATGGGCATGGAATATACGATGAGCATGGACATGAACATGACACTGGTAGAACACAACATGCCGTAGCGAACCTGCAATTCTCCTTTTTTCTATTTTTAACCACAGGCTTCAAATTTTAAGCGGTTTGTTTTCTTTTTTTAAGGAGTACGCCTGCTGTGGTGTTGCCGCGATTATTGTGGTTAGGCGGCTAGGAGTGTTGTTTCTGAAGGACGAAGTTTATGCGATTAGACGGCGCATTTGTGCCTAGGGTCCAGCTGTCACTTTTGGGGTTGTATCTTCTGTTAGGCATTGTTTCTTGGTCTTTGTAGTATTTTAACCCTAAAACGTAGCTTCGTATAGGTGCAAATGCGCCACTTGTCGCGATTAAAGGCATCCTAAAATGGGCGTTACTTGTCGCACAGTTTTTTAAGTCATTCTGAGCCGAATTTTGCCTTCTTGCGCCCTTTCCCGCCATATTACGCCGCAACAAAACCCCAAAAAGGACGCAGAATCAAAAAAACAACCAAAAATAAGACCTTCCGAAAGAGAGGGAGTATATTGGATTTTAAGCAACAAGGTGCCCGCAAAGGCAAGCGCCAAAGTATCCGAAAGGACAACTTTCCTTTACTCAAAACCAAAAAAGTCGCCGCCTTAACCGTCGAAGCTTCGCCGTTAAGGTTAAAGTTTATATTGCCGTTTGGTTTTTGCATAAATCCGATAAAACAGGTTCTATACAGGAAAAAGAGAGGTTAATGGTATGGCATACTTGACAACAACAGGTTCAGGGCAACCAGTCCTGGTCCTCAAAGAAGGCACAACAAGAAGCAGAGGCAAAGAAGCCCAACGAAACAACATCATGGCAGCACGCGTAGTCGGAGAAGTCCTCAAAACAACCCTTGGACCACGCGGCATGGACAAAATGCTCATCGACAACCTCGGCGACATCACAATAACAAACGACGGCGCAACCATCCTCAACGAAATCGAAGTTGAGCATCCAGCAGCAAAAATGATGGTTGAAATCGCCAAAACCCAAGACGATATGGTTGGAGACGGAACAACCACTGCAGTCGTATTGGCAAGCGAATTACTCAAAAAAGCCGAAGAACTCCTTGACCAAAACATTCACCCAACCATTCTGGTCAGCGGCTACCGCAAAGCCGCCCAAAAAGCCATTGAGGTAGTCGGTCAAAACGGTGTCCCCATTGACGTGAAAGACAAACAAGCCATGCTTAAAGTTGCCTTAACATCCATGGGCAGCAAAGCCGTAGGCAGCGCCAAAGAGCACCTCGCCGAAATCGCCATCGACGCAGTCACCGAAGTAGCCGAAAAACGCGGAGAAAAAACCATCGCCGACATCGACAACATCCAAATCATCAAGAAAACAGGCAAAAGTCTGCTTGAAACCCAACTCGTCCAAGGCATCATCGTGGACAAAGAAATCGTTCACCCCGGCATGCCCCGCAAAAAAGAAAACGCAAAAATCGCCCTCATCGACTCTGCACTGGAAATCGAAAAAACCGAAATAAGCGCCGAAATCCGCATCCGTGACCCCACCCAAATGAAAGCTTTTCTTGACCAAGAAAACGACATGCTGGAAAAGATGGCAAACAACATTAAAGCCTCAGGCGCAGACGTGGTTTTCTGCCAAAAAGGCATCGACGACATGGTCCAGCACTACCTCGCTAAAGCAGGCATCTTGGCAGCACGCCGCGTAAAAGAATCTGACATGCAAAAACTCGCACGCGCCACAGGCGGCAAAGTCACCAGCAACATCGAAGACATCAAACCCGAAGACCTCGGCACCGCAGGCATGGTGGACGAACGCAAAATCGGCGACGACAAAATGATTTTCGTCGAAAAATGCAAAGACCCCCACAGCGTAGCCATTCTCGTCCGCGCGGGACTTGAACGCATGGTCGACGAAGCTGAACGCGCCATGACAGACTCCCTTTCAGTCGTCTCAGACGTGGTTGAAAACAGCAAAATCGTCGCAGGCGGCGGCGCAATTGAAATCGAGGTCGCCAAAGAACTGCGCAACTTCGCCAACAAAGTCGGCGGCAGAGAACAACTCGCCATTGAAGCCTTCGCCGACGCCATGGAAGTTATCCCCCGCTCACTCGCGGAAAACGCGGGACTTGAACCCATCGACATCCTCGTCTCCCTCAGGTCAGCTCACGACAACGCCGACTCCAAATACCAAGGCATCAACGTATTCACCGGCAAAATCCAAAACAGCATCGACAACGGCGTCATCGAACCCATCGTCGTTAAAGAACAAGCCATCAAATCCGCAGCTGAATCCGCAAGCATGATTCTACGCATCGACGACGTTATTTCCAGCTCCAAACCAAAAGGCGGAGCCCCTGGCGGTCCAGGCGGCATGCCTGGCGGCATGGACATGGAGTAAACTTCCACCCTTTTCCTTTTTGTAAACGCTATTTTTATTAAACCAGGCACATACTTTACCCTCCGCTTCAGGCTCCGGTAGTATAGTTCGGTCAAGTATGGTGGCCTCTCGAGCCACAGACCCGGGTTCGAATCCCGGCCGGAGCACCAAACTCCTTGTTACTCCTTAATCCATCCTCATGAAAAGAATGAGCCTGTCCTTGTTGGTGTGTACTCTCATGGTTTGTTCAACTTGGATTTAACGTATGTTAACAGAGAGTTTATATAGCATCTGGATGGATAATCCATCCGTCTGGGATGTGGGAAGTTGCAACCAAGAAAAAACCCTTTAAACCGTTTGGCGCCCCCGCTCTATCCAAACAGGATAAAACAAGCGCTACTTTATCAAGTTTTAGAATATCCCGTTACCTTTCGTTTTACCGCTGGGGGTGTATTAGGCTGAAGCACAATTACACAATTATAGCTGTCGTTCTCGCTGTATTGATTATCGGGGCTTCGGCTTACGGAGCCTACAACGTACTTTACTCTGCCTCGCCGTCACCCTCCCCTTCGCCCTCTCCAACAACACCCCAAACGCCGCCCCCCTCTTCTACACCAACTTCAAGCCCAAGCCCCACGTCAACCTCTACAGCTTCGCTGTCCCCTTCTGCGTCTGCGTCTCCGACTCCAACTGAAACTCCAAGTTCCAGCCCTGCCCAAACTTCAACACCTGCCCCTACCGCTTCACTCAAACCAACACCTTCACTGGCACCTACCCCCACTTCTGAACCCCCGAAGACCGTCACAATTGTGGACGACAGAGGCGATGAAGTGGTTGTGGCTGTTCCTGCAACACGTGTTGTCAGCTTGGCAAATGGTTTAACAGAAATTATTTGTGCTTTAGGCTGCGATGACTCGATTGTGGGACGTGATTCGTACACCATTTTCCCTCCTTCAGTTTTAGATGTGCCTGTTGTGGCTGAAAGCACCCTCAACTTGGAGTTGCTGCTAGAGTTAGAGCCCACTTTGGTTGTGGCTGATACGCGTCATTCTGTTGAAACGGTTCAGAAAATCAGGGATGCCGGAATAGCCGTTATTATCGGCAGTCCTTCTAAATCGGAACGGGTTAAGGATATTATAACGAATTTTGGCTTAATTTTCGAAAAAGATGCTGAGGCTATCGAGCTTGTTGATTACATGGCGCACTATGAGAATCTTGTCCAAGAGCGCCTCGCGAACGTGACTGAAGCTGAGAAGCCTGTAGTTTATTATGAGTGGACTAAGGCTTGGTACAGTTGCTCAAATGGAAGTTTACCTCATCAGATGATGCTTGACGCTGGTGCAATAAACGCCGCTGATGGGTCATCTGTTCTTTATCCTTCGTTGAGCGCTGAGTTCGTAGTGGAACAGAACCCTGACATCATTGTTAGGGTGATAGGGCAATACGATGGTAATGTGTCAGCTTTTCAAAGTATGCGTGAAGAGATAATGAGCAGAGTCGGTTTAAGCGAGGTGAAGGCAGTTCAAAACGGCAAAGTTTACGTTATGGACGGCGTGTTCCGAACTGGTATTCGCCAGCCTTTAGGGCTGCTTTGTTTGGCAAAGTGGTTCCATCCCGCCTTATTTACCGACATCGACATTGATGCTGTGCATTCGGAACTTCTCGAAAAATTCTTCGGAATGGCATTGAGCGGAACTTACTCGTATCCCCCAGTCGTAACAGTAGTTGATACGACTAATCTGCCCGTCACTTTGAATCTTCCTATAAACCGTGTTGTTTGCCTTAACGATGGCATAACTGGAGTGATATGTGCCCTAGACTGCGAGGACAAAATCGTGGGGCGCCCCGATTCATATGAAGGTGCTTACCCACGTTCCGTTTTAGAAGCAACCGACGTAGGAAATTCACTGACTCCCAACCTAGAACTAATCTTTGAGTTGAAGCCTGACTTGGTAATCGTTGACACCGCCATATACTATTATGGGGATGAAACACTCAACAAAATCAAAGACGCTGGTTTACAGGTGATGGTGCAAGACTCCGGTACCCCATCGCGATTAACCACAATCATATCCAATTTCGGTCAAATACTAAACAAAACCGAAAGAGCCACAGAAATCATCGATACCCTCGACCAATACACCTCTATTATCACAACGCGCCTTGAGAATTTAACTGACAACGAGAGACCAACTTTCTACTTAGCAATCATGGACTACGGTTGGCTTACAATGACTAACGGAAGTAACGCAAATGACAGGCTGTACGTTTGTGGAGGAATAAACATCGCCGCTGACTCTACAGTTATGTATCCTGAACTGAGCGCTGAATTCGTCATCGAAGCGAATCCCGACGTAATAATCGTCAATGCCTATGGCGGAAGCGACCTGCAAACCCATCAGTACGCACGAAACCAGATAATGGACAATCCAGTATTGAGTGGTGTCAAAGCTGTCCAAGATGGACGTGTCTACACCTACAATGACTGTATTGCCACGGGCGTGCAGTATCCCGCAGGGTATCTCTATTTTGCGAAATGCTTCCACCCAGACTTATTCGCGGATATAGACCCTGCTGCAGTACATGCAGAGTTGATTCAGGATTTCTTTGGCGAAGAAGTCGAAGGAGTGTTTACGTACCCATGAGTACAGCTCAGTGGGAACCTTCCTCCCCTTTAAGGGCGCGGCATGAACTTTGTGTTCTGCTTTTTCTTTTTTTACATCAAGAACTCTCAACATCGGTTCTTTTAGGTGGCGATTAGTGTTCACAGGACACTTTTTGCATTTACCAATTTTGACGATAAGGAGGATTATTGATGAAACAGCTTAGAATAGCCTTTGCTACAACAAACCCTGCAGAGTCAGCTCCTTTCTCTTTTGCCTTCACATCGGTAAACGACCGCTTCGGCAAAATAGTAAATGCCTATCTTTGGTCAGGTAAAGACTTTGAAGACGGCAGCCGTGAAGATTTTGAAAACCTATCCCAGTTCGTAAAGTTTGCGATTACCTCTCACGTGACAATCATACGGTTATTGAATAAATGTTCTGAATTTGATGATGTCATAGCTGACTTGCAAAACGCGGGGGTTCCTGTTTTTGTTATCCGTTCAGATAAAGACGATTTCCAGTCTCTTTCTACGGTGGAACAAGAAGATTACCGAAAAATTTTTGATTACCTTAGGTATGGGGACAAAAAGAACTTTGAAAATCTCCTATTGTACTTAGCAAACCGTTTCACGGGTTCCTGCTACGAGTTCGGAGCTCCAGTGAAGCCTCAATACGAAGGCATCTATCACCCAGATTTTGAATATGCTCCCACATTAGAAGAGTATGTGGAAACGAAGTTGCAGCCAGACAGGGTTACTGTTGGCATATGGTTTCATCATAATCATGTGCATAGCGGCGACACTGCTTTTGTTGACCGTTTGATTAAGGAAATAGAGGTTCACGACGCGAACGTTCTGCCCGTGTTTTTCAGCGGCTTAGTCGATGCAACTTTGAGCACGCACGGCTTAGAGTGGATTGTGGATACATACTTCTTGAAGGAGGGGAAGCCTTTGGTTGATGTAGTCATCAGCGGCTTGATGCTTTCTGTATGCATGTCCCCGACTGGTTCTGAAGCCTTAGACGCCCTCAAACGGCTAAATGTTCCAGTTATAAAAGCAGTTTTAACCTGTAACTCTTATGAAAACTGGCGAAACACCGTCTTGGGGCTTAGTGTGGTGGACATACCTATGCAGGTTGCCCTACCCGAGTTCGACGGGTCCCTAATCACGGTGCCCATTGCTACGATGGATACCACCCAAATTAACCCGTTGACAGGAAACCAAATAATCAAATACGAACCTATCCCCGAAAGAATCAACAAAGTCGTCCGTCTGAGCTTAAACTGGGGTAAACTGCATCGTCTTCCTCACAGTCAAAGAAAAGTCGCCATAATTCTTCACAATTATCCTCCCCGAAATGACACCATCGGCTACGCTTTTGGGCTTGACACTTCCATTGCAGCAATAAGCATCTTAGAGAGCATGAAAGAACAAGGCTACACGATAGATTTTATTCCCGAAAGCGGCCAGAAGCTGATTGAAGACGTAATTAATGGTTTAACAAACGACCGCCGCTGGTTAAGCCCAAAAGAGCTTGTGGAACGGGCAGTTACCAAGATTCCTAAAAAACAGTACAAAAAATGGTTTGACGACCTTACGGTCACTTCCCAGAACCTTATGATTAAAGACTGGGGCAAGCCGCCAGGCAAACTGTTCTACTACAACGGTGAATTACTGGTGGCGGGAATACTCAACGCCAACGTTTTCATTGCGCTGCAGCCAACCCGCGGTTTTATGGAGAACCCCGCTGCAATCTATCACAGCCCCGACTTAGCCATGTCCCACCACTACTATGCCTATTACCGTTGGCTTCGGGACGTGTTTAAGGCAGATGTCGTGATTCACCTTGGAGCGCATGGCAGTTTAGAGTGGATGCCGGGAAAATCTGTGGGGCTCACTGAGTCATGTTTTCCTGACATAGCCATTTCTGATTTGCCCAACGTTTACCCCTACATCATTACGAATCCGGCAGAGGGTGCGCAAGCAAAAAGACGCAGTTACTGCTGCATTATCGACCATTTGATTCCTGTTATGCATAACGCGGACACGTATGAAGAGATGGCTGAGCTGGAAGTGCAGTTGCAGGAGTATTACCACGCGAAAATTGGTGACGCCAATAAGCTTCCAGTTATGCAAAAGATGATTTGGGAAAACGTAACTCAAGCCAAACTGGGCTGTGACCTTAAAGTCACCGAAGCGGAGGCGTTGTCTGATTTTGACGGGTTCTTGGAAAAACTGCATGCTTATCTGCATGAAGTGTCTGACACGCAGATTCGCGACGGGCTTCATTTATTTGGGGTGCCTCCGTCGGGTTCACGTCTAGAAGAATTCTTGTTCACTTTGACGAGGCTCAATAACGGCTCAGTGCCTTCGCTGCGTGAGTCGCTTGCAGAGTTGGAAGGGTATGATTATGAAGACCTGCTTGCGAATAGGGGCAAACTGCGGTCTGAAGGCATAACCAACGGCGACGTAATTAAGAATCTGAATGAAACTTCTCGCGAATTAATGAGGCATCTGAACGCGGTGCATTTTGATGAACAACATATTGAACCGATATTACGGGAGGTAGTTAATGGTGGTAGCCCTAAGGTCGCGGCGTGTTTGTCGTATGTGTGCAGTTTTCTTGTTCCCGCTTTGGAGGCTTCAACTGACGAGTTAACAAACACGTTGTCCGCATGCAGAGGCGCCTTCGTCCCTCCTGGGCCTTCGGGTTCTATGACGCGGGGAATGGCTGATATTCTGCCGACGGGCAGGAACTTTTACTCGGTTGACCCCCGTGCCATACCCACGCCTGCTGCTTGGAAAGTAGGCGTTTCTTTGGGTGACGCTCTGCTGAAGCGGTATTTAATTGAAGAAGGGAAGTACCCCGAGAATATCGGTATTATCCTGTGGGCTCTCCCAACCATGAAGACCAAAGGCGACGACGTAGCTGAGATACTCTATTTGATGGGCGTCAAACCTGTATGGGAGGAAAGCAGCGGACGCGTAACTGGACTTGAAGTTATCCCGGTTGAAACGCTTAAACGCCCCCGGATAGACGTAACCACCAGAATTAGCGGAATGTTCCGTGATGCTTTTCCAAATATTGTTCACCTGATTGATGACGCTGTGGCTTTGGTTGCCTCCCTTAAAGAATCGGGCGAAGAAAACTATCTTGCCAAGCATGTGGAATCTGAAATCGATGAACGTACTGCGCAAGGCATTGATGCAGAAAAAGCACGTGACGAAGCTTTGTATAGGATTTTTGGTGATTTCCCGGGCGCTTACGGCTGCGGCGTCAGTGACGCGGTGGACACGAAGAACTGGAAGGACCAAAAAGACCTTTGCGACATCTATCTCCTGTGGGGCAGCTTCGTTTATAGCAAAAAAATCTACGGCGTTGCAGTTCCTGAGCAGTTCAAACGCCGCCTAAGCAAAATCAACCTGACAGTGAAGAATGAGGATGCCCGCGAAATTGACATTTTAGACGGCGACGACTGCTACGATTATCACGGCGGCATGATTACTTCTGTGAAAATTCTGGGCGGAAAAATTCCGCGGTCGTATTGTGGTGACACCTCAGATCCTGACAGGGTGAAGATTAAGAGCACCGCAGAGGAAACCTGCCACGTTTTCCGTGCACGCATCCTAAATCCTAAATATATTCAGGGCTTAAAGCGCCACGGCTATCAAGGCGCTGCGGAGCTTTCCCGAGTGATGGACTACGTTTTAGGCTGGGACGCCACTGTGGAAGTCGTTGAAGACTGGATGTATGAAAAACTTGCAGAAAAATATGTTTTAGACGCTGAAATGCAGCAGTGGCTCAAAGAAGTCAGTCCCTTTGCACTGCAGAACATTACTGAACGGTTACTGGAGACCATCCAGCGTGGTTTTTGGGAGCCAACTGAGGAAATGAAGAAAGAATTAGAGCGAATATACCTTGACATTGAAGGGTTTTTGGAAGGTGCAAGTGAAAAAAGCAAGGAGGCATCAAATGAAACAAAATAAACCAAAGAAAAAACTAGGCAAAGAGATAATTCAAAAACGAATAAACCTGACGTTAGAAGGGGTCAACGCTAAGGTGATGTACCTTAACTTTGACGGGTTTGACCTCAACACGTTACTTGTGTCGTTTAACCGGAAACATCGGATTCTTTCAACATGGGATGGCTTCCGAAAAGTCAAGTATGTAGCCAACAATTACATTCCAACTAAACTTTCCGCGCTAACTATGGAGCGTTATGAAGATTTTGAAAAACGATTCCCTTTAACGTTTGGGGTGAAACCTGAAGAAATCTCTTTGCTGAGTACCGGCGTAAACATGGATAATCTTGCCTTCTGCGAGAAATCCTGCGAAGAACTAAACGTGTGCTGTTTTGCTACTGCTGGAGCAAAAGGAAACGCTCAAAGAAGCGGCGTGGATGTGGGCAACTATTTTGAGCGTGACGGAAAATTCGTGCTCGCCTCTGGAACTATCAACATAATTATTTTAACCAATGCAGTTCTCAGTGACGGCGCCATGGCTCGGGCTATAGTTACAGCTACGGAAGCTAAAACTGCGGCTATGGAGGATTTGAAAGTTAAAAGCAGTTACACGCCTCAAAACCAAGCCACAGGCACCGGCAGCGACAACATCGTTATTGTTTCCGGAAATGGGTCTGGGATACCTTTGCGGGTGACCAGTGGGCACACAAAGATTGGTGAACTGATTGGGTTTTTGACAAAGTCGGCAGTTACTGAGGCGCTGAAGAAAAACGACGGTTAATTCCGTCTATTTCCAAAATGGGGGCACGGAAGGGTTGCAGCATAAGGATTCAATTGTTTCGGTGATGTGGATTATTGCAATAGCTGTACAGGTTCTGCTTCCCGTAGTTTTCTTTAATTCTCTTGGGCTTTCTGTGCTTCTGTATCTGGGCTGCTTCTGCATAGCCGCATTTTTTGTTACGAGTTTGATAGCCCGAAACGAGTTCAACAAACATGGGGGCATACCTGAGGGCAAGAACTGCATGTACACCACAAACCTGGTAAACGGAGGCATTTATTCGGTTGTGCGGCATCCGATGTATGCAAGCTGGATTTTGCTGGTTCTCACGCTTCCCTTGTTTTCACAGCATTGGCTTGGTGTACTTCTTGGGGTGACCACTGCCGCATTAATTTACAACTATGCTGTGAATGAGGATAAACGGCTTATCCGAAAATTCGGAGACACTTACCGCGAATACATGAAAACTGTTCCCAGAGTAAACATGGTAAGAGGCATCTATGGTTACCTTCGCAAAAGGAATCACAACGCAGTTTCTAAAACCTCTCATAAACGAGTTCTGGAGGGGTCTCATGCACCTGCCGATTTCACAAACAGGTGACCGCTAATGTTAACTGTTCTAGGTGATGCTTACTCGGTTTTGTGGGCGGATTTGCAGGATTTAAGGCATCGGTGGCGTTCAATCATTGCCACTAGTGTTGTTCAGCCGTTGCTGTATCTGGTGGCTTTCGGTTACGGTTTGGGACGCGGCGTCAGTTTTGGTGGTGTAAGTTACTTGGAGTTTGTCATTCCCGGCATCGTGGCGGTAGCGTCGTTTTCTAACAGTTTTAATGGTGTTGCGTCAAAGCTTCAGGTGGACCGGTTTTTTTATAAAAGCTTTGATGAATTGCTGCTTTCACCCGTAAGTTTGTTTTCAATTGTTTTTGGGAAAGCTTTGGTTGGTGCCCTGCGGGGTCTGATTAGCTCTGTTGCAATAGTGTTAGTTGGAGTAGTTCTTTCGCCTTCCCTTATTGTGAGCCCTTTGTTTATGCTGACTTTGGTTGTCTCCTGTTTTGTGTTTGCCCTGTTTGGCGTGCTGATTGCATTCGTAATAACTTCACATGAGGACACGAACACTTTCAACGGGTTTGTTATGCTGCCCATGACGTTTTTGTGTGGCACTTTCTTTTCTCTGGGTGCTCTGCCTGATGTGGCGAAGGCGGTGCTGTTTGCTTTGCCCCTCACGCATTCTAGTCAGGCGTTGCGTGCGGCGGCTTTAGGCGAGGTTTTTCCGTGGCTATCTTTGTTGGCGTTATTGGGTTTTGGCGTGGCTTTTTTTGTTGCAAGCATACTCGTCCTTAAAAGAACCAGCCTATGAAGTTCATGCAACAGAAGCACTTGCGGAGAGCGGTCAATTTAACGCGTTAAAAGTTGGAGAATTGCCTTAAAGGATTGGAAAGCTTAAAAAGCGGCTTCTGTGACACCTTCTCCAATATCGTGCTTGGGGGTTAACCTTTGGACGACTTCGCTTTTCTGGTTTTAGCAATCACCTCAATCCTGTCAGTTATGGAACCTTTCAGCACAATCGCAGTTTACGCAACACTAACCAAAAACATGCCCCTTAAGGAAAAACGGGCTACTATAACAAAAGCCATGAAGATATCTTTTATAGTCTTATCTTTCTTTGCTGTAAGCGGTCAAGTCATATTTCAGGTTTTTAACATAACCGCTTCTGCGTTTCAGATTGCTGGAGGCATCTTGCTGATTATCGTTGCTTTGCAGATGCTTTACCCTGAAAGAATCACCTCCCAAAAAGAGGCCAGCGATGATATTGCCATTGTTCCTTTGGCTTTTCCACTAACTGCCGGTCCGGGCACAATTACCGCCGTAATCTTGCTGGCGTCCAAATCGCAAAGCTTCTTCCAAATTTTCTCGGTGTTTATAGGCATATTTTTGGGTGTGTTTGTTTCGTTTATCAGCATGCGGTATTCTTCTCGCTTTTTTAAGTATTTAGGCGACGAAGGGCTCCGAGTTGTGACTGCCATAATGGCGATTTTGGTTTTGGCAATTGCAGTTCAGTTTATAATTGACGGCGTCGGGACTGCATTTCCGAATCTGTGACTTTCCCTATGCCCCTTTCTTAAAAGAATAGCTGACACGGCAGCAAGCAGGGACAAGAGGGTCCATGCGGGGAACTCTGGCACTTCAGCCGAAGCTGTACCCGTCGGAGTTGGGTTGGCTGTTTGCGTCGGCGTGGGTTGGGCTATAGGTAACTCCAATTGAAAAGGAGCCCTGAGTGGAAAGTGGTCAACGGCTGTTCCCAAAACTGCAATACCCGTTTCGACGGTGCCGTTGGCGTCTTCAATTTCGTATGGTATTGTGTCTTGGATAAAGTAAGGTGTGTTCCAAACTTTTGAATCGCCAAGTTGCGAAGCGTTAGGATAAATCTGCTGGTAGTTACTCCAGTAGTTGCCTATGGTGCCGTTGTCCCAGTATCCTGCGGGGAAAATTTCTGGTCCCTTGCCTCCGAATATAGGTGTTGGTACGTGGAGAGCTTCGGTGTTGCTTACAAAATTGTTTTGATAGAACGTGTGGTTTCCGCTTTCGCGCCCTTGGAGGGTTATGACGCCTAACGTAAGGATGACAGAGTTGTTTGTTACGTTGTTTTGGGTGAGGATGGTTCCGTTGCTGCCCGTGATGTCAAAAGCCGCCTGGTTCTCCACGATTTGGTTTCTGGTGATGAGGTTGTTGTTGCCTTGGGGTCGGGCTGCGCCGGTGTGGATGAACACCGCATTGGTGCTTTGAGTTATGTTATTTTGGCTCACCACGTAGTCGTAGGCGTATATGGCGATGGCGTGGTAGTTGCCGATGAAGGCGTTGTTTGTTATGGTGTTATTGTCGTAGGCTCCGTAGACGCCTGCCTTCCAGCCTGTTATCTGCATGTTTTGAATGGTAACGTTGCTTGCCATGATTGTTATGGCAATTCGGTTTTGGTCAGTGCCTGATTCACGCAGGGTATAGCTGGCGCCATCAACTACGATGTTTCCTCTTTGGATAGTTATGGCTGAATTGTTCAGGTTAGCGGTTAAGCGGTAGACCTCGCCCTGCCTTTGTATGAGGACGTTTGGCGGGTCAATTGTGCCATTGGGTTGTATGGTTATGTCTTGAGTTTGGTTCTGTTGGGATTCTGCTTTTGTTGCTTGTGTTCCGAAAAACGTCGTTGCTGACAAGGCTAACACGAGCACTATGCTAAGTGCAAGGATTTTTTGCATTGATGAGCCTCATTAGCACTAACGGTGGAAATTACTTATTTTTCGCTGAGGAACAAAACGTTCCACCAGTGGAACAGTAAAGACGGGGTCGGACTGCAAAAACGTAGAGGGGATAGGGGTAGCTCAAAAAGTAGCCTACCTACCCCGATAGCAGTTAGTAAATCCAGTTTTCGTCTGCCCGCTTATAACTCAAAATCTCCTCGGGCGCAAAGAAAATTCCCATTTCACACTTGGCGTTCTCAACTGAATCCGATGCATGGACAGCGTTTTTCTGGTTGCTCAACGCCAAGTCGCCTCTGACGGTTCCCGGTTCAGCTTCTTTGGCGTTGGTTGCACCGATGAGTTTACGCATAACCCGCACTGCGTCGTCGCCTTCAACAACCATGGCAACAATCGGTCCCGAAGTGATGAACGCCACCAAAGCATCATAGAAGGGTTTTCCCTTGTGAACCGCGTAGAGTGTTGCGGCTTTTTCCTGCGTAATCCATGTCAGTTTCATGGCAACAATTTTGAGTCCTTTGTCTTCAATTCTACCGATGACCCTTCCCGCCATTGCTCTGGCAACGGTTGAGGGTTTAAGCATAACAAACGTTTTTTCCAAACCCATCTTTATCTGCCTTCACCGTTTTTCTTGCGGCTTAGACTTAATAGGTTCTTCTCTGAATAACCCCGCAACCTCTATCGAATCAGCAATTTACTCCGCGAGTATTGGCTGTTTTTTTAGAAACCGTTTTAAGAACGATACACGTATGCTTGATAGTTCAGAGCGCAGATGCATGATGCAAGAAGGCGAAACCATCCATGTCAAACGGCAACGGCTACACCAGTGGTTCTGGCGAAAACGCCCCCAAAACGCAGCCGATGCTAAGCGTCGAAGAACTCCTCACCCTGCCCGCTGAGCAACTCTATACCCGTCTAGAAACCTCACAGGCTGGTCTTTCTGCAGAAGAAGCCGAAGAACGCTTGGAGCTTTATGGACCAAACGAGCTTGCCCACGGACAAAAACACTCAGCGATTAAGCAGTTTTTTTTGAACTTCAAAAGTCCCCTTGTCATCATTTTGATGGTTGCAGGCGCAATTTCTGGGCTCCTGCAGATTTTGGGGTTAACCTCGGATGGGTTAGCCAACTTCGTTATCATTTACATAATTGTGTTCATCAGCGTAATCTTGGATTTCTATCAAGAATCCAAGGCTGAACACGCAGCGGAAACGCTTAAAGAAAAAGTAACCACCACCGCTACCGCCTTAAGAAACGGCATCCGCACTGAAGTGAAACTTCACGACGTTGTTCCCGGGGATGTTATTTATCTTTCTGCTGGTGACATAACCCCCGCGGACGCCCGAGTCATAACCGCCAAAGACCTCTTCGTCAACCAGTCGTCGTTGACTGGCGAATCTTTTCCCGTAGAAAAAACTCCCACCTTGGTTACCATTAAGGACGCTTCCCTCAGCGAATGGAACAACTACCTTTTCATGGGAACCTCCATCGTAAGCGGCACCGCAACTGCCGTGGTTGTCCGCACAGGTACAACAACCGAATACGGCAGAATCGCCAAAAAACTCGTGGAACGACCCCCAGAAACAGAGTTTGAACGAGGCGTCAAAAGCTTTGGCTTTCTCATCATGCAGGTAACTCTGCTTCTGGTTCTGTTTGTGTTCCTAATTAACGCGTTGCTTCACCCTGACACAAACGGCATCCTTAACGCCTTGCTCTTCTCCGTCGCCCTCGCAGTTGGGTTGACCCCTGAGCTTTTACCCATGATTATCACGGTGAATCTTTCCCGCGGCGCATTAGCCATGTCAAAAAAAGGCGTCATCGTGAAGCGTCTTGCCTCAATCGAGAACTTTGGCAGCATGAACGTGCTTTGTACTGACAAAACAGGCACCCTCACTGAAAACAAGATAACGCTTGTGCTGCATGTTGATCCTGAGGGCAAAGACGATGACAAAGTTCTGTTGTACTCTTACCTTAACAGTTTCTACCAGACCGGCTTAAAAAGCCCTCTTGACGAAGCCATATTGGTCCACGAAGAACACAACTTAGCAGGTTACCAAAAAATCGATGAAGTCCCCTTCGACTTTGTCCGTCGCCGCGTAAGCGTAGTTGTCGAAAAAGACCGCCAACGCTTCTTCATAGCTAAAGGCGCCCCCGAAGAAATCCTCAAAGTCTGCGCCTTCTGCGAAACCAGCGAACTGGTGACGGATCTTGCTGAGGAAATTCGCAAGAAAGCTGAGCAGAAATATTTAGATTTAAGCTCGGAAGGTTTCCGCGTTTTAGGTGTGGCTTACAAGAAACTCAAAGAGGAAAAAGCCACCTACTCAGTCAACGACGAAAGCAACATGGTCTTCTTAGGGTTTGTGGCTTTTCTTGACCCGCCCAAAGAAACCGCCAAACAATCCTTGAAGCTGTTAAGCGACGCAGGAATTGAACTTAAAATTTTGACTGGCGACAACGAGTTGGTTGCCCGAAAAACCTGCGAGCAGCTTGGTTTTGAAGTTAAAGGGGTTGCTTTGGGAAGCGAAATTGTGCAGATGCATGATGACGCTTTGGCCCGCGTAGTGGAAGACGCCAACGTTTTTGCACGAGTGACTCCCGTTCAGAAAGACCGCATAATTAACCTGCTCAAAGGCAACGGTCACGTTGTCGGCTTTATGGGAGACGGCATAAACGACGCGCCCTCGCTGAAAACCTCTGACGTGGGGGTTTCGGTTGACAACGCCGTCGACGTAGCCAAAGAATCCGCCGACATCATCCTTCTCAAAAACGATTTAACCGTGCTAGCCAAAGGAGTGCTGGAGGGCAGAAAAACCTTCGGCAACACCATGAAATACGTCATGATGGGCGTCAGCAGCAACTTTGGCAACATGTTCAGCGTCGCGGGGGCTTCCCTTATTTTGCCGCTTTTGGGCTTCGATTTTTTGCCCATGCTCCCCATTCAGATTCTTCTCAACAACCTGCTCTATGACCTATCGCAGTCCACCATAACCACCGACAACGTGGACCCCGAGTACGTGGAGAAACCCAAACGTTGGGACATCGGTTTCATACGCAACTTCATGTTATACCTTGGACCCGTAAGCTCCGTCTTTGACTTCTTAACCTTCTTCGTAATGCTGTTCATATTCTTCCCCTTGTTCCCCGGCATGCCTCAGGAACCCCTGTTCCAGACAGCTTGGTTCCTCGAATCCTTGGCTACCCAGACCTTCATTATCTTTGCAATTCGCACTCGAAAATCGCCTTTCTGGACCAGCAAACCAGGCAAGTTTATGGTTCTGAGCAGCATAGTCATCGTTGCGTTTGCCATTGCAATTCCCTACACGGCTCTTGGTGACCAGTACTTCAGCTTCGTGCCTCCTCCCCCGCTCTTCTACGGCTTTTTAGTACTGCTCATAGGCGCATATCTGGGTCTCGCTGAAGTTGTTAAACGATGGTTCTACAAACGGCATTCCTACCGCATTGAACAAGTGCTGATTCCCAAACGCAGAATCGCCTACCTGAGCCGAAACGCCCGTTTAGTGCAGGATATTGCAGCCGCAATATGCCTCCATGCCGAACACGAAATAACTTTCGACGACCTCCTTGAGGACTTATCCAGCAGCGTCAGCTTCCCTGTCGACTCCGACCAAATGCTTCAGAACTTGCAGCATCTGCGCCGCGGCGGCTTAATTAGCGTGGACTGGCATAAACGTATCATCAAACGGGAAGGGCCAATGAAAGAATATGTGGCGAAGCGGGTTGTAGCCAGCGATATGTGGCCCATCCTTCTTGAAGACTGGCTTAAGATAAATCAAACGCTCAAAGAGAAACACGGGGAAGTAAACCCTGACTTCCAAGAGTTTCTGTTGCCCAGACAGCGGCGCTAAGCCCTTTGTTGTTCTTTTTCGATTTTCTCATAGGCTTCTTTTTTCTTCTCAGAGATGCGTCCATTAATGGCTTTAAGTTTATCTTGCAAGCTATGAATCATGTTTTTAACTTCTTTTTGTTGCTTTTCCAGGCTTGCTATGTCCTTTTCTATTGTTGATTCTTCAAGGAAAAGTGAGAACGGTGTATGCATGGCTGGTAAATTAACGGTGGGTTCTACGTTGAGTATGGTTCGGGAAAACTCTTCAAAAAGAATATTCATGTTGTTGGCAATTTCCGTCTGCTTAATTAGAATCTGCCTCAACATTTGCTGCCCAGCAAGCGTGATTTTGTAGCTTTTCAGTTTGCGGTTATTGACACTTTGCCATGTGCCTTCAATGTATTTGTCTTTCTCCAGATTCCTGAGGATAGGGTAAACTCCACCTGCAGTGGGTTTCCAGTAACCTTGGGTTTTGCCCCTAATTTCCTTCATAATTTCGTAGCCGTGAGACGGCTTTCGATTAAGGAGAATAAGTATAGCGACGCGTATGTAGCCTTTTTGGGCTTCTTTCATCCAACTCTCCGCCGTTTGCTTGTGCACTTCTGAGGACATATGCATCTTTCAATAGTAAATGAAGTTGGGTAATACTTATATTTTGCCACGATATATTGCAACGCGTTATATTCAGATGGTGCCAAGAATGCAAAACGACCCAATAATCGAAGTCAAGAACCTAACAAAAACGTTCAACAAATTCACCGCGGTTGACAATATAAGCTTTGACGTCAAGAAAGGCGAAATCTTTGGGTTACTAGGCCCCAACGGCGCAGGAAAAAGCACAACCCTACGCATGCTCTCCACCTTGGCAAAACCCACAAGTGGAACTGCCCTAATCGGCGGCTACGATATAGTCAAGAACGACAACGAAGTGCGCAAACTCATCGGCATCGTTTCAGAAAAGATGATTATGTACAACCGTTTAACCGCCAAAGAAAACCTCTGGTTTTTCGGTAACCTCTTCAACATCCCCAAAGGCGAGCTCAAAGAACGCATCGACGAATTGCTTGAGCTTGTTAACCTAACCAAATTCAAGGACGCCCAAGTCGGAACTTTCTCTACGGGCATGCGGCAACGAATAAACGTGGTTCGGGCGTTGCTGAACAGACCCAAGGTGTTGTATTTAGATGAACCCACACTTGGATTAGACCCCCAATCGTCAGTGGAGATTAGGGAGTTTGTTAAAAAACTCAACCGCGAAAACGGAACAACAGTCATCGTAACCACACACATGATGGTAGACGCGGATTTAATGTGTGACCGAATAGCCATCGTTGACCACGGAAAAATCGTGGCGCTTGACACTTCCCAAAACTTGAAAAAACAAATTTCAGGAGCGAATACAACCATAATAAAACTAGAAATCGGAAACCTTACACCCGAGATTTTAACGGCAATTACAAAGCTTCACTGTTCCGATTCCGTAATTCAGGAAGACGCAACACACTTGAAGATGATTGTTCACGGCGAAGAAGCGTTTGATTCTATAATCGACGTCATAAGAGCCAAGGGCGGAAAAATAAACTCCATGGTAAACCTTCAACCAACCCTTGAAGACGTGTTCCTGCACATAACTGGGCATCAAGTTCGCGACAGCGCTGACCAAAAGATGTCATCGACGCGGCGTCATGGACCGATTGCTCGTCCACAGGAAAGGATAAGATGAGGTGATAAACATGGGCGTAAAAACTCTTCTCTCCCACAGCTTCCGCATCGCTAAGAAAGACCTAACTGAACTGTTCCGAAATCGACTGGGGCTAGTCATGCTGATAGTGATGCCTCTGTTCATGATGGCCATGATTGGCTTCATTTACCCCTCCAACGGCGCAACCGTTACCGACCTGCCTGTTGCCTTGGTAAATGAGGATGCAGGTTTTGGTAACTCAACAATTCCCAGCCAAGCATTCCTGATGGGTTTGCAGCAGATTAACGACCAAACCCACATGCTAAAGCTCTCAGACGCAGCAAGCATTGACGAAATTCGCGATAAAGTGCAGAAAGGAGAGCTAAACGGGGGAATTGTGGTACCTAGCAATTTCTCTACATGTATCATGACGGGTGAACAGGGAACCATAATCATAATAACCGATCAGTCCAACCCAACAATCTCCGCTACAATGCAAGCGGCGTTGACAGCAACCTTTGACCAAATGGGAACCTTGCTTGCTCAGCAAAAAGTTCAACTGCTAAACTCCACAGTCACCGCTGATAACTCCCTTGCAGTCGTGAAACCCTACAACGTCCAAACCGAAGGCGTGGTTCCAGGAAACCCCAGCTACTTTGACTTCATAGCCCCTGGTATCATGGCAATGACTGTTATGATGAGTGTCATGACTGGGCTGCCCGTTGCCATTTCTCAAGAAAAAGAAATCGGAACAATGGACGGCATGATGGTTGCCCCAATTAGCCGCCTTTCCATAATCTTGGGCAAAACTTTAGCTCAGACTGCTCGCGGCTTGCTGCAAGGCGCCATTATTTTAGCATTAGCTGTAGGCTTATTCGGGGTCACTATACACGGGAACATTTTCCTAGTGTTTGGCTTGCTCCTGTTGGGAGTGTTTGCCTTCGTAGGCTTAGGCGTTGTAATCACCTCCTTTGCTAAGGACCAAGAAACCGCGCAGATGATGATGACAACGTTAATGTTCCCAATGATGTTCCTCAGCGGAGTGCTCTTCCCCATACAGCAGATGCCCTGGTACATGCAGACCATTTCACATTTCCTACCGCTCACATACGCCGCAGATGCTCTCAGAAAAGTAATGGTGCTCGGCGCAGGCATACCTGCAATCGCAAACGAACTGATAATCCTAATCGCATTCGGAGTAGTCATGACTTCCATAGCAGTACCCGTGTTCAGGCGACTGATGACAAGATAGAAATACCACATCAAACGAAATAAGACAAAGTCGTGGTCGTATTGACAAACCCCTCCATCGAAGCCGTGAACCTTTCCAAAACCTTCGGCCCTTTCCCCGCCGTAACAAATCTAAACCTGAAAATTGAGGGCTCAAAATGCGTTGGCTTTCTGGGCCCCAACGGCGCGGGAAAAACGACCACGCTTAAAATGTTCACCGACCTAATTCAGCCTTCAGCGGGGCAAACTCTGATAAACGGGTTTAACGTGCGTCTCAACAAAAAAGAGGCGTTGGCTTCCGTTGGTACTTTGATTGAAACCCCTGAGGTTTACCCTTCTTTGACGCCTCGAGAAGCGCTTATGATGATTGCTGAGCTCAGAGGTGTACCCGCAAGCGAACGCAGCCAGAAAATTGAAACTGCCCTTTCAGAAGTTCACATGGAAGAGTGGATTGACAAACGGGTCGGCAAGTTCTCCAAAGGCATGAAACAACGCATATGCATCGCCTCGGCGCTTCTCAGCAACCCTACTATCCTGTTGTTAGATGAACCGACCACTGGGTTGGACCCGCGTGGAATGAGTGAAGTTAGAGAAATCGTGAAATCCCTCAAAAGCAAAAGACGCCTCATTTTCATGAGTTCTCACCTCTTAAGCGAAGTCTCGGAGGTCTGTGACGAAGTTGCCATGATTGACCACGGGAAACTAATCATCTACGACACAATCCCCAATGTGGCAGCCAAGTTTGCTGGAGGAGGCAACGTCGTTGAAGTTGAGTTGCAGCGTTCGATTGACCAAAATGTGCTGGACCAGACTATCGCTGGTTTTCCCGATGTTATGGGCGTCGATAAAAAAGATGACACAACGCTTCGAATAAAGTTCAGCGGTGGCTTAGCGGTTCAAGAGCGGCTTCTTGCGGATTTAGTCAAGCTGAACATTGGTGTTATCAGCTACAAGCCTTCTTCGTCGGAGCTTGAAGACGCCTACCTTAAACTGATAAAGAATACGGTGTGATAAACATGAGCAACCTAAATGGAGTTGCAGAAAACGTGGTGCCCAGTAGCATCAAACAAGTCGGCATAATCACCAAATACACTTTTCTGGATTACTTCCGCTCACGCAGGTTCCTCATACTCGCTGTCATCACGTTGCTGATTGGTTTCTTGCTCACTTTCGCAGTAGGCTACTACGACCCTCCTATCTTCAAGTCGAGTGCACTTAATTTTTACTCCAACTGGTGGGGCAGTGTAACCACCTTCGTTGTTATCCTCTCTGGCATCTTTTTTGGAGGAGACGCCATCTCAGGCGAGTTCCAAAACAAAACAGGCTACTTCAGCATTCCCAACCCCATCAGACGCTCCTCAATTTACATCGGAAAATGGTTAGCGGCTTTCACTGCTTCCTCAGTCATTTTGGGCATATTTACCGTGATAACCCTTGGCAACGGGTTGTTCTATTTCGGATTTGATATTCCAGTTCAGTTCTGGGAGTCTCTTCTCTTCACGTGGATATACTTAGTGTCTGTTCTTGGCTTCACCTTCTTCTTTAGCGCTTTATTCAAAAGCAGCTCCATTGCGATTTTAACAACCGTTATTCTGTTTCTTTTCGCCTTCAACATCATCGAATTAGTCGTAACCGTCTTTGCCCAAGTAGAACCCTGGTTCATACTTACTTATGGCGCCGGGATAATCTCAAACGTGTTCTCAGTGCCCTACCCTCCGCACATCACCGTAATCGACGCTGGTCCTCTGAATATAACCACGTTTGTCGCAACAATACCCGAAGGAATTGCAATCATGTCGGCGTATTTCCTCGTCACCTTCATACTGGGGTTGCTGCTGTTCCAGAGAAAGGAATTTACATAAGGATAACTCAGAGACATAAGAGCACCGGCTGTTTCATCAAAACCCAAAATTTATGGGAGTGAACCTGTGCAGTATCGAACCGTTACAACCACTGTTTCTAATTTTCTGAGGAATCGAGGCGAAGTAAAATTTGCCTTTATCCAAGTGACAACTAGGTGTAATGCTCGTTGCTTGGACCGCTGTAACATTTGGGCTCAAGAACCCTACGACATGCCCTTGGAAGATATAAAGTTCGCCATAGACGTTTTGGCGCAAAACAAGTTTACTGTACTGTACTTGACCGGTGGAGAAACTGGTTTATACCCCCACCTTGCTGAAGCATTGGAGTACGCGAAAAGTAAGGGCATGATAACCTCCCTAACCTCCAACGGCAGCATCTCCACCATAGACATCAAGCGGCTCAGCAAAAGCCTAGATTTCCTGTCACTCTCTGTGGACCACTACGACGAAAGCCGCTGGGATAACGCTAAACACATCCCCGGGATATCTAACAAAGTGAAAAACGTAATCCGCACGGCAAAGGCTTGCGGGATGAATCTTTACGCCATCACTTTTCTTAATCCTGCATGGAGCATTGACGACGTGAAACGTGTTGTGCATTACGTTAACGACGAACTTGGCGTGTCTTTTGCCTTGTCTTACCCATATGTTTCCTCCAACGACAGCACTTTTGTGGTTGGTGGAGACATGCGTGAAGATCAACGCAAGACTGCCCGGCATGTTAGAAACATGGTGGCTCAGGTTCTGCAGCTGAAGCTTGAAGGCTCCGATGTGGCTAATGTTTCAGGCTACATGAAAGATGTGCTAAGAACTCACGACGGAGCAGCAATGAAGTACCCGTGCAAAGCCGGCAGGTCCATAATCACAATTGACTGCAACTTGAACGTTTACCCCTGCTATCGGCAGCGAAAACTCTTCAACCTCAAAGACCGGCAAGACCTAAACTTGCCGGCTGTGGACAACTCGGTATGCGACGGCAAAAACTGCCTCATCAACTGTTTCAAAGAGGCTTCTCTTGCTTCCTCGCGTAGTGTTTTGCTGGCTGCAGCAGCTGAAGAATTAGCCTCTAACCCAAAATTCTACCTCAAAATTATCCGTTGAGCTTGAATCATTAGCGGTAACGGCTGGTGCCGAGAATGCGTGGTGAAAGGTTAAGGGGTAGGTAGGTATGGTTAGAAAAAACAGTGGAGCTGTTTTTCTTGATGCCGCATTTTCCATGTTGAAGTCAAAGTTTTTTACGCATACGCCGTTTTTCTTGGCTCATGCAATAACCTATGGGTGTAACTCCAAATGTAAGACCTGTTCTTATTGGCGGATGTCGAAAAGAACAAAGGAGGATATGTCAACAGAGGCGGTGTTTAGGCTTCTTGACCAAGCCTACGCTTGTGGAATGCGAGGCTACTACCTTTTCGGCGGTGAACCCACCACCCGCAGCGACATCGGGCAAGTGGTGGATTACGCCAAGGCAAAAGGTTACGTGACAACCATGAACACTAACGGGTCCCTTTTGGCAGAAAAAGCGGGGGCCCTTCAGAACCTTGACTTCGTTTTTATCTCTTTAGACTACTTCAATGATTACCACGATTTCATCAGAGGCAGACGCGGCTCCTTCAAAGAAGTCCTCGACAGTATTGACCAACTTCGCAGAGTCGCAAATACAAGAGTCACCTTAGTTACGACCATAAGTAACCTAAATTTTGACGCCATCGAACCCATGGCTAAGCTTGCCCGTGACCTGCGGGTGGGCATCTCCTACAACTCGGTTGAACCTACAGTGCAGTCAAGTTTTGAGGCGGGCAGAACATCAATGCCGATAAGGGATTACGGGTTAACACCGGCTCAACTGCAACTTTTTTACAAGAAACTGCTCTGGCTCAAACGGGAAGGCTACCCGCTGATGGAAACTGATTACGTTCTTAAGCATTTTATTGAGGGCAGACGTTGGAAATGTATTTTTCCACAAATGTTTGTTTACGTGTCGGCTGACAACAAAATCTTTAGCTGTACCTATGACCACACCTACGATTTGACCTGTGGTTCCTTTAAGGACTACTTTTCAAGTAGCCTCTACCAAAATCAAGTGAAAAAAGCCGAAAAATGTAACATTTGCATCCGAACATGCGTGCGAGGTTACTCTTACGCTTACGATTTGGTACCCTTAAATTCCCTGAATCTTCTTCAGGACGCCCGCATTTTGATGCGACAAAATAGGCGCTGAGCCCTCCAAAAAAGGGGGCGTGTTCATCTTTGTTCGATGGGAACAAAGGGTTTGCCAAATTCTCCCACATACTTTGATGAAGGCCGTAGCAGCACCGCATCTTCATACTGCTCAAGTATATGCGCTGTCCACCCTGAGATTCTGCTTGAAGCAAAGAAGGGCGTGAAGAACTGGGAGGGAACCCCCAAAGCATCCAGCGTCACTGCAGCATAGAAGTCTACATTGGGGAAAATGCTCTTTTTCTCGTAAACTACCGACTCGATCTTGAGGCACAAATTGAGTTTAGCGACGTTTTTGCTCTGGCAAAGTTTTTCAGCTATTCCTCTAAGGTGCTTAGTTCTTGGGTCTTCGGTTTTGTATATTCTGTGTCCAAAACCCATTATCTTTTTGTTGTTGCTTAACATGCCTTGGATGTAGTCTTCAACTTCTTCTTCGGTGTTTATGTCATCCAACATGTACATGACTCTTTCACTTGCGCCGCCATGCAAAGGGCCTTTGAGGGTTCCGATTGCCGAGGTGACTGCTGAGTAAACATCAGAGTTGGTGCTTGCTGTTATGCGTGCAGCAAAAGTTGATGCATTAAACCCGTGGTCAGCATGGAGCGTCATGAATCTGGCGATTGCTTTTTTCTCTTCGTCATCTGGGTCGGTTCCGCGGAACATGTAGAGAAAGTTTTCTGCAAAACAGACCTCTTCGTTTGAGGCTATTGGCTGTTTATTATTGCGTAACCGGTATAGAGCAGCTACAACCGCTGGAACTTTCGCTATTAATTGAATCGCTCTCTTTTTGTTTGCTTCTTCTGAGTTGTCTCTGCAGTCAGCGTCGTATTGGCTGAGATGCGACACTTCGGTGCGCAGAACCTCCATGGGGTGCGCTTGTTTTGGAGTGCATTTTAGGCTTTTGATGATTTCGTCGGGCAAAGTCATTTCCGACACGAGAAGAGCTTTGAATTCTTTCAATTCTTTTTTTGTTGGAAGTTTCTTGTTTATCAGTAAATACGCTACTTCTTCGTAGCAGACATTTTCCACAAGGTCGTCTATGTTGTACCCTAAATAGTAAAGTGTGCCCATGGGGTCTACAAAGCTGATTTTGGTTTCAGCGGCGTGAACGTTCTTTAATCCGCGGACGACGGTCCTTTCGGTGTTTTCTGTCATTTAATTTTCTTCTCCTGAATGCCAATCGTGATTTAAGATCAGCTTATGATTATCTCTTTCACGCGTGAATCGTATTTTAGCCTAACGGTAACTTTCTGGTTTTTCTACATTTTTAATTAAAAATTTGGTGTTTGCTTTCAAATACTTGCCTGAAAAACCTAAACAAACGCTTCTGGTTCAGAACAAAATTTGGCAAACTTGCCAAAAATTGGCTAAGAACCCCGTGAACCTAAAAATTTATTAAAATTTGTGTTGACAAAGAAAAAAAAGTTAAGGAGTTATGCCTTTTGCTTTTTTCGAACGCTGTAGACAGCAAAAGCACCAATGCATGCTCCTATTCCCATGAGTCCGCCGAAGGCGTATTCGGGAAGAACAAACAGGGTGCCGCCGCTAAAGGGTGTTTTTATTGTTGTTCCGCCGTTGTCTGTGCCGTAGACAAGGAAGTAAACCTTAGAGTTTTCGTCGGCTGTGGACGCAAATGTGATGTCTACTTGCAGTGGGTATCCTGGACCATTGTTCTTGTCTGCTTCTGCTTGTGTCAAGGTTGGGATGACGTAGTCTCGGTTGTAGCCGTAGTAATCTGCGAGCGTGAATGGTCCGCCGGCAGCTCCGTAGTCAAATACTCCCATTGTGAAGTCGTCAGGGCTAGAGGTTGTTAAGGTGTCTGGTTCTGTTTTTTCGGTGTCGAGGGTGATTTGTGTTAGTCCGCCTTCATGTGCAGCGTTGTTTATGAGAACAACCACGTGGACATCGTTTATTGGGTAGTTAGCTCCGTGTGTGGCAGAGATGTAAAGCGTGTATGTGTTGGTTCCGGGGCTACCGTTTATGTAGTAACCGCAGTACCATGTTCCTGCCATGTCTGCTTGGGTTGAGCCGTCGCCAATTATGAACATGCTGCCTCCGGCAGCAAAAGCGCTTTGAACCGTAAGGGCACCTATAGCCAAAACTACAAGGCTCATCAAAACGGCTGATCTTTTCTTATTCATTTCTTCTCCTTCCTTTCCTCACACACATCTTTTTATCCACTTATAAGCCTAATGGTGTTTTATTCTAGAAGTAAATTAAAGAAAATAAAACCGTCATGTTACTTAACTTATGAAATTTTTTTCGGCTAAAATGTTGTTTTTTCTTTCTTCTGAGCGATTTTTGTTGTTTGTTCTGATCGGGTTCCAACACCCTTAAGAGCGGTCCACAGAAAACACTGCCGTCGTGTTGGTCTCAAATTTTTTGGTCAATAACTGGCATTTTTGAGGTTCTACCCCCATTATTTGTCAAGTTGAGTGTCCTCATAATCAAAGCAGATGTCACGAATGCCTGTTGTAGGGGGTTTCAATGGTTGCTGCACGCGCATCGAAGGCGTAGCTTGTGACTTGAACTTGCATGTGTTGGTAACGGTGTGGTTTGTACTGTACTGTAGGTGCGGGGCTTCCCTCTTCAGTTTCCGCAGAGGTTTGTACCACGATTTTCTACAACAGTGGGGAACGCTTCTTTACGCCTACGCTTACTGCCGAGCATTGCCGTATTATCATCATGAAGTCTGCTTTTGGTTTGGGATGGGCCGTTTTCTTGAGTAACTTTGATGTTTTTTGCTTTTTAGTCGAGAAGATTCAAATAGCCTGCCCGCCAAAAGTTATATTCAATGAGCCTAGAAAATTTTACAATTAAATCCCAAGAAGCAATTCAAAAAGCCATCGAAATAGCTTCTTCAAAACAAAACCAAGCCATCGAACCCGTGCACCTTCTAAAAGGCATGTTGCTGGTTGACGAGAACGTAGTTCCTTACCTGCTAAAGAAACTGGGCGTGAACATGACTGTTTTTTCGGCTTCCCTTGACGGTCTTATTGATTCTCTGCCTAAGGTTAGCGGTGGACAAAACTACCTGTCTTCTAACTCTGACAAAGCCTTAAAAAAAGCCCAAAAGTTGGCGTCGGAAAGCCAAGACAAATTTGTTTCCATTGAACAGTTGCTTTTAGCAATCTTGCCTTTGGGTGATTCGGCTGCTCGGCTCCTTCAGAGCAGTGGCGTTTCAGAAAAAGAACTTAAAGAAGCAATTAAGCAATTGAGAAAGGGATCAACTGTGAATTCCCAAACTACAGATGAAACCTACAATGCCCTCAACAGGTTTGCAATTAACCTTAACGAGCGGGCAAGAACTGGAAAACTGGACCCCGTAATCGGCAGAGACGAAGAAATCCGCCGTGTCCTACAAATCCTCTCTCGAAGAACAAAAAACAACCCTATCCTAATCGGCGAACCAGGAGTGGGCAAAACAGCCATCGCAGAAGGCATAGCCCACCGCATAGTCAACGGCGATGTTCCCGAAAACCTCAAGTCAAAACAGATTTACTCGCTTGACATGGGTGCATTGATTGCAGGCGCAAAATATAAGGGCGAATTTGAGGAGCGCCTAAAAAGCGTCGTGAAAGAGGTGGTTTCCTCAGAAGGCGAAATTGTACTTTTCATTGACGAAATTCATACGTTGGTCGGAGCAGGAGCTGGCGAGGGAGCCATGGACGCCGCCAACATCTTAAAACCTGCCTTGGCGAGAGGTGACTTGCGTGCAATCGGCGCGACCACTCTTAAAGAGTACCAGAAATATTTTGAAAAAGACAAGGCGCTGGAAAGACGCTTCCAACCTGTCATGGTCACCGAACCCGACACGTTATCCGCCATCTCAATTCTTCGCGGTCTTAAGGAACGTTACGAAGTGTTTCATCATGTCAGAATTAAGGATGAAGCCATAATTGCCGCCGTAGAGCTTTCTCAGCGGTACATTTCGGAGCGGTTTCTGCCCGATAAAGCCATTGACCTGATTGACGAGGCAGCCTCAAAGCTCCGCTTAGAAATCAACTCGGCACCTGAAGAGCTGGAAACCATCGAGCGCAAGATTCGCCAGTTGGAAATTGAGCGTGAAGCCATAAAACGGGAAAAAGACGAAGCAAAACTCAAAGCGTTAAATCAGGAAATCGCTAACCTGAGCGAAGAGCGTAATAAACTGAAAGCGCGGTGGCAAGCTGAAAAGGACATCGTGGAGCAAATCCAAGTCAAGAAAAACGAAATTGAACAGCTAAAATTTGAAGACGAAGACGCCAACCGCAGGGGCGACTTGGAGAAAGTTGCGGAAATACGATACGGCAAAATCCCCAAAGCCACCCAAACCATTGAGGATTTGAAGCAGAAACTTTCCGGGGTTCAGAAAGACTCTCCTTTAATTAACGAAGAGGTGGATGCCGAAGAGATTGCGGAGGTGGTTTCCCACTGGACTGGCATACCTGTTAGTCGGATGCTGCAAAGTGAGAAGCAGAAACTGCTCAGCCTCGAAACAGAGCTTCATATTCGTGTTGTTGGGCAAGAGGATGCAGTCCAAGCAGTTTCCGATGCGATTCGGCGAAGCCGCGCAGGGTTGCAGGATCCAAAGCGTCCTATCGGCTCCTTCATTTTCCTTGGCACCACAGGCGTAGGCAAAACAGAGCTCGCAAAGGCACTGGCGGATTTCCTTTTCAACAACGAAAACAACATGGTCCGCATTGACATGTCCGAGTATCAGGAAAGGCACACGGTTTCCCGACTGGTTGGTGCCCCTCCAGGTTATGTTGGTTACGAGGAAAGCGGGCAGTTAACCGAGGCTGTACGGCGAAAACCTTACGCGGTTGTGCTTTTGGATGAAATCGAAAAGGCGCACCCCGACGTCTTTAATATCCTGCTGCAGGTCTTAGATGACGGCAGATTAACCGATAACAAAGGCCGCACAGTGGACTTTAAGAACACAATAATAATCATGACCTCAAACGTCGGCTCCCACATCATCCAAGAAAATCTAGAAAAAGCAACCGCTGATAACCGGGAACTAATCTGGAACCAGACCAAAGATCAAGTTTTCAATCTGCTCAAAAAAACCATAAAACCAGAGTTTCTCAACCGCGTTGACGAAATAATCATGTTCCAGCCACTTAGCGAAGCGGAAGTCAAAAAAATCGTTGAGAATCAACTCAAAGCAGTCCAGCAGATGCTTGAGAAGAACAACGTTAACGTTGAATTCACAGAAAAAGCTGTTGACTATGTTGCCAAGGTAGGGTTTGACCCCCAGTTTGGCGCCCGACCCATCAAGCGGGTTATTCAAAGAAGCGTTCTTAACGAGTTGTCCAAGATTATCTTGGAGGAGAAGGTTAGCAGGGATTCGGTTATTGTGGTTGACGAGCAGAACGGTGCATTAGTCTTCAAAAACAAACCATAGAATCATTATTTGACAAAAGCTCCGCTAATGTTTCATTAGGCAACATAAAACCTCGCAACCTTTTTACTTCACCGCTAATGCACTGTGTATGTTTGGCGCGTGAAGTTACTGGCTTTTTTGATGCGCTACTACAACCTTTGCAAGTCTTTCTCCTAGCTTCACCGCTTGACGTTTGTCCATGTCGGAAGTGCCGCCTTCTACGGTTACACCTGGTTTTACAAATATCGGGTTGAACACACCTATTGTTCGTTCGATGCTTGCGAGAGCGTCGACTTGACCTCCTGCACCCGTGGTGAACACCGCGATGGGTTTACCTGCCATCTTGTCACGTAGCGGGTAAAGTCGCGTCAGCAACGATAGTGTACCTCCAGACATCATGCTGAAATGGGTGGGTGAACCAAAAGCGTAGCCGTCGGCGGATATGACGCTTTGTGAATCCACTGTGTTCGCTTTCTGTACTTCAACAGTGACGCCTTCTACATTTCGGACTCCTTCTGCGACAGAATTGGCGAGTTTCTCGGTGTTGCCTGTCATTGAATCGTACATGATTAAAATGTTGGGACTCATGTTAATCCCACACATAATATAATATGTGCAACGGATAAAAAAACTTGGCGAAAAATGAGGCGTATCATTTCAGGCTCACTTTCTTTGTTAAGCAAAACTTTTGTGGATGCTTGCGCGGCTGGCTTTGGGGAAGGTGTTACTTTTTTGTTTTGTTCTTTTCTGTTTGTGTTGAAGAGTTCAGCAAATCCGCGTTTGTAGTTTCTAGTTTCCAGTTATTCAACTTTGACTTAACTTATGTTAAATCAATATTTATATGCTGGATAGTTAATCCAGCCATAGTAAGGGAAGTATTTGTAGTGGCGAAAAAACCCCTCTCTGTGTCCAGCGCCCTTGTCAATCCAGAAAAGATGCCTCCTACGCTGATTCTTCGCGTTACAAACCCCGAGCTTAATGAGTTGTTTTTATCGGAGACTGAAAAAGCATGACGCAACTTAGGCTTGCTTTTGTAGCCACAATGATAACCGACACGTTACCGCTTGTTTCAGCGGTCAAATCCATAAACCAACGATTCGGCGACATAGTCAACGTCCGTCTTCAAACAGGCGTGATGCCTGAAGACTTCGTAAACCGGGACGAATTCATTCAGTTTGCCAAAACCTCCCACTTAGCAATTGCACATTTGATGGGTACCTTCCCCGACTACGATACCTTTGTTTCAGCACTGCACAGCTCCAACGTGCCAACGCTAATTATTTCTCCAAACAGAGACCAGCCAAGCGTATGCACTGTTGAACCAGAGGACAAACAGAAAATCATGAAGTATCTCCGTTACGGCGGAAAAACGAACTTTGAAAATCTTGTGTTATATCTAGCTAATCGTTTCACCGGGTCCAATTACGACTTTTCTCCCCCTGAAGAGATACGGTGGGAAGGCATTTATCACCCTGACTTTGACCGACTCGTCACCTTGGATGAATATACCGAAAAAAAACTTGTACCCGGAAAACCAACAGTTGGCGTTTTATTTCATACCTCTCAGTTTCAAGGTGAGAACACTAGTTTTGTGGACAGTTTGATTAGAGCGATTGAGGGTCACGACGCCAACGTTATCGCCCTCTCTTTCGGCAGTAAGTTAAACTCGGCTTTTGACACCTTTTTCATGAAAGATGGTAAACCCGTAATCGATGCCTTAGTGAGTGCTTTGTGTTTTTCTTTAACTTCGTCAGACAATGCAGCTTTGGATGCCTTGAAAGTTTTAGGTGTGCCCGTCATTAAGGCGATTTTGACCGTTAACTCTTTTGAAAACTGGCGCGACACCGAGCAGGGACTCAACTTCATTGATATACCCTCCAGTGTGGTTATGCCTGAGTTTGACGGTTTCCTTATTACGGTGCCAATGGCTGCAATGGATTCCGCCGAAATTAATCCACTAACGGGAACTAGAATACTTAAATTCGAGCCGATTCCTGAGCGGGTCGACAAAGTGGCTCGCTTAAGCATCAACTGGGCAAAACTGAGACAGACACCTAATAAAGAACGCAGGGTCGCAATAATTTTCCACAATTATCCTCCGCGAAATGACACCATAGGCAAAGCCTTCGCAATCGATACGCCTCTCTCAGTTTTAAACCTGCTAAACGACATGAAAAACGCCGGTTACCACATAGAAACTTTGCCTGAAAATAGTCAACAACTGATCGATGGCATAATCAACGGATTAACCAACGATTTGCGGTGGTTAAGTTCTGAAGACCTTGCCAAGAGAGCAGTGGGTAAAACTTCCCGCAAACAATACACCGCATGGTTTAACGAGTTACCGTCTGATGCTAAAGCGAAAATGGAGGAGAAATGGGGAAAGCCCCCAGGCAAACCTTTCAGTTATAAAGGCGAACTGTTGGTGCCTGGAATCCTCAATGGGGACATTTTCATGGGGCTTCAGCCGCCGCGTGGTTCTCTGGGCGAAGCGGACTCCGCTAGCTACCATAGCCCTGACCTTTCTTTATCCCACCATTACTATGCGTATTACCGGTGGGTGCGAGATGTTTTCAAGGCAGACGTAGTTATTCATGTAGGTACGCATGGTAGTTTGGAGTGGTTACCTGGAAAGTCTGTGGGGCTTTCAGCATCCTGCTTCCCTGATGCGGCAATCTCTGATTTGCCCAACGTGTACCCTTACGTTATCACAAACCCTGGAGAGGGCACACAAGCTAAACGACGTAGTTACTGCTGCATCATTGACTACTTAATTCCCGTTATGCACAACGCTGACAGCTACGAGGAAACAGCACAACTTGAGGTTCACCTGCAAGAGTACTATCACGCTAAACTTGCTGACGAAGGAAAACTGACTGTTCTGCAGAAGGTAATCTGGGAGACTGTCGTTTCTGGTAAACTAGACCAAGACCTTGAAGTTACTCAAGAAGCGGCTTTTGCTGATTTTGACGGATTTTTGGAGAAACTGCATGCTTACTTGCATGAACTCTCTGATGCTCAACTTCGTGACGGGTTACACACTTTAGGTCAACCTCCTGTTGAGGAACGGCTAGAAGAGTTTCTGGTGACTTTGACCCGATTAAGCAACGGGTCTGTGCCCTCCTTAAGGCAGTCTCTTGCCGAACTCAACGGTTATGACTATGAATATTTGCTTGCGAACAAGGGAAAAATGCGTCCTGATGGAAGGACAAATGGTGACGTAATCAAAGAATTGAACACTACTGCCCTGCAGTTAATGAAGGCTTTCAATGCAAAAGGATTTACAGAAACTAACGTTGATGAAGTAATGCAGACGGTGCTTGGTAAGAGTAGTTCAAAGGTGAAGCAGTGTCTCTCGTACGTATCGACCTTCCTTGTGCCTGCTTTGGAGAAAACCACTGATGAATTGACCAACATTATGGCGTCGTGTGAAGGCGGCTACGTTCCATCTGGGCCTTCGGGCTCCATAACGCGGGGCATGGCGGACATTTTGCCAACGGGACGCAACTTTTACTCCGTAGACCCACGCGCTGTGCCTTCAACTGCCTCTTGGCAGGTCGGTGTTGCTTTAGCCAATAACCTGCTGGAGCGTTATTTAAAAGAAGAGGGGAACTATCCCGAGAGTGTAGGCACTATTCTTTGGGCAACCGACGCCATGAAAACAAAAGGTGATGATGTCGCCGAGGTCCTATACCTGATGGGCGTTAGACCCGTCTGGGAACCCTCCAATGGCCGTGTTGTCGGAGTTGAAGCCATTCCACTGGAGGAGCTAAAACGTCCCCGAATTGATGTTACCGCCCGTATTAGTGGGCTGTTCAGGGACACTTTCCCCAATATTGTTCACCTGATTGATGAGGCGGTGGCTTTAGTTGCTGGTCTTAAAGAGCCTTTGGATAAAAACTACGTGCGAAAACATGTAGAAAAAGAGGTCACTGAACGGGTGGCTCAAGGATGTGATGCTGAAACAGCCCGCGAAGAAGCGCACTATCGAGTTTTCGGCGACCGTCCTGGCACTTATGGTTGCGGGGTCAGTGAACTGGTTAGTTCTCAAAACTGGGAGACCCAAAAGGATTTGAGCGATATCTACATCGCTTGGGGCAGCTACGCCTACAGCAGAAAAGTCTATGGTCAATCGGTCCCTGAACGGTTCAAGCTCCGCCTCATCCAGATTCAGGCTACCGTCAAGAACCAAGATTCACGCGAATACGACATACTTGACTGTGACGACTGGTACGATGTCCATGGCGGCATGATTGTTTCAGTAAAAACATTGAGCGGTAAGGCTCCACGGTCTTATTGTGGTGACAGTTCGGATCCTGACCGCGTGAAAGTCAGAAGCACCGCTGAAGAAACCTGCCACGTTTTCCGTACCCGCCTCCTCAATCCTAAGTATATCAGCAGCATGGTACGTCACGGCTATGCGGGGGCTGGTGACCTCTCGAAAACAATTGATGACGTTTTGGGTTGGGATGCTACGGTTGAGGTTGTGGAGGATTGGATGTGGGAGGGTTTGGCGAACAAGTATGCTTTAGACCCGAAGATGCAGCAGTGGCTAAGGGAAGTGAATCCTTACGCGTTGCAGAACATGACTGAACGCCTTTTGGAGGCAATTGAGCGTGGGTTATGGCAAGCGTCGGATGAGATGAAGGCGAAGCTGCAGCAGCTTTACTTGCAGGTTGAAGGGTGGCTCGAAGGCGAAACTGAAAAAAGGTAACCTGGAGCTGAAATGCGTCTTGAAGACATTAAGTAAAGCGGACTTAATTCCAGTAGGTTTTTCTCCTTTTGTTGTTCAAGAAAAGTTCCTTTTGACCTACTTGGGCGGAGTTGAACAAAATTAAACCGGCATTACTTGTAATTGACGCGCAAAACGGTTGGCTGGAGCTTTCTGCGGGTTTGAAGAAGTCAGTGGATGAGCATGTTGTTAATATGAGTAATGCGATTTCGATATTTCGCATGGCGGGGGCACCGATAATTTTCACCTATCACGCCTACGAGGACAGGGGAATTGTTGCAGGAACCAAAGCATTCGAGCTTTTCTCTGCAGTCGAAGCCAAGACAAACGACGATGTGGTGGTGAAGACCCATCAGAACGCATTTAACAAGACTGAACTCGAAAGCTTGATTCGAGATAAGGGATGTGACACCGTGATTCTTGTTGGACTTAGCGCCCTGCACTGTGTGATAGCCACATATTTTGGCGCGTATGACCACAATCTTGCTCCTTATCTTGCGCGGGGCGCAGTGGCTGCACCTGACGAGGAGTCAGTTCAGATAGCGGAAAAAATCTGTGACACCTTGAGTCTGCGGGCGATAGCGCAAATTTTGAATCAGGACCCAAAAATTATGCGAATGGGCTAAAACCCTTTTTACATCTGAAAAGGAAGTGGTTTGGTTCTTGTCTGCTCGTTATGGTGTGTTCTTTTTCTGAATCCTTCTTTATTTAACTTTGAGTCAATTCCTGTTAACCTATTGTTTCTATAATCAAGCATTCGGCGAAAAATGGATTTCAACAAATTGCCCTTGTCAATATGTGACTTTATTTCTGCCGGCTTTGAGAATTTTTGCCCTCCTGATGTTAGCGCTCTACGGTTTTGGTATAATGGTCTAAGTGTACGCTTGCTTTTAAAAGAGGGGTGGGTTGTCTACGAGGTTATGTACTGCGTCCTGTTGATTCTTTCTCCTATAACCTGCCCCTTAACGGTGCTTCTCACATTAGCCCAACAGGCAAGTGCCATCTTTCCTATCGCGCCTGCCATGATTGGAATGTGAACCTGCCTGATGCCCAACAATCAACCCGAAGTTGCGAGTAATGTCTTTTTGCACCTTTTGGTTTTGGCTGGGCTGTGGATTCTTTTCAAGGTCTTGCGTTCAACTTGATGGATAAATACATGCTAAGTTGGGATTGCTTGAAAAATTCTAGCCAACAAAAACGCTGCTGAGCGTCAATTTGCCTTCTTTCCATGTCTCTGTCGAAATGGATGCAGCTGTTGCTTGTGCAACGATTTGCCTGAATGTTCTCCTGACCTTTTTCCTTTAACCTCTACCTTTTTCATGTTTCCCTCGAAGCTATTTGGGATTTGCTATCGAAGCGGCACCTGAAAGAAGGAAGGAAAGTATCCCAAAAGTGTCGGTAACCCTGCGTTTAGGGGTCGCATGTGTAACATCTTTTTGTTTGTGCACAGATTACTCCGCCGCAGGTGGGGCATTTCCATTTTTCTTCCTCGCTCTTCAGAAATTCCTCCATTCCGTTGGCTTTGATGTATGTGAAACTTTCGATTAAGCTTGTTCCATATTTTTGGCTGTAGTATTTGTCAATTTTTTTTAGTTCTGTACATGGAAAATCTTGGCATTCAAAGCAGTATTCAATTTTTTCTCTGGTTGCTTGGTTTTTGCAGTGTTTCTTAAAGAATGTGCATGTGTCTTGTCTTGTTTGGCAGCCGCCGCAGGGGTCGGTCTTTTCGCCATTTAGTTTATAGCCGAAGAAGCCTACGCATGTTCGGCAATTTATTCCGCATTTAGCAAATAGTGATGCTTCCCTTTTTGTATTCATTTTACATGCTGTCCTTGGCTGTTTCTTTGCTTAACTTTGAGTTAACTTTGCTTTAACTAATGTTTATATGTTTGGATGGATAATCCATCCGATTGACGTGGAGGAATTAAACTTAAGAAAACACGGTAACATCAACGCTTACCATGATGAAGCGGACGTTACCCCATACAGTTTCCAAATTCAAAAACAGCCTCCACCTAACAGCATCAGGAAGCTTCTGCTGTTGAAGAGGTTTTGTGTTCCCTTGACTTTATTTTCTGTCACAACAACCCCGCTTGGTCCTGATGATAATTGTTCCCTTCGCCTTTCTTCAACGTTGACCCCTGATTGCTGCCTTAAATCTGAGCTTATAAATGGAGCGAATAACCTTTGAAAGTTGCCTTTGTAATCCTTTCCCACGAAATAGAAACTGTAACCTTAGCAGTTAAAGCCATACAAAAAGAAAAAGGCTTAACCATCAACATTTGTCCACGAACGGCAGAGGAATTAGCGGACCCAACCTGTTTAGAAGATTTCATCCAGTTTGCTCAAGGCTCCCATGTGTTGGTTATGCATTTAATGGGCGGCAAGAAGGGCTTTGCTGGCTTTGACCGCGTCGTATCCACCATGCGTGATATGCGCATTCCTGTTTTTGCTTCAGATGTACAAAATGACCCCGAAGTTGTGACGGCGTCAACCCTGGACAAAGCCGACTACCAAAAGATTTACAAGTACATTGCCTACGGCGGACTGAAAAACTATGAGAACTTGTTGCTTTTTTTGGCAAATCGCTTTACATGTGGCACATACGAAATCAATCCACCCAAGCAGATGCCGCTTGAGGGCATCTATCATCCTCAACTAGGTCAAGTTTTAACGTTAACTGAATACATGGAAAAGAAGTATTCGCCTGAAAAACCCACGGTTGGTGTTCTTTTCCATCATGACCCTGTGAAAAGTGGCGATGTGACCCTTGCAAACAGCCTGATTGACTCGATTGAGCGTCAGGGGGCGAATGCTATTTTGCTGTTCTTTTCTGTCAATAACGTTGCAGCCAAGAACTTGCGTTGGGTTGTCAACAACTTTTTTATGCTGGATGGAAAGCCTCTGGTTGATGTTGTCATCAGTACACTGGCGCATTCTTTAGCGGCGTTTATGCCCAGTTCTGAACCTGTAGATAACTTGTTTAAGGAGTTGGGTGTGCCTGTCCTGAAAGCGATTGCGACCTACAACACTTTTGAAGAGTGGCGTGACAGTTTGCTGGGGCTAAACTTCAGTGAAGTTGCTTGGAATGTGGCTATGCCTGAATTTGACGGCATGATAATAACCGTCCCGATTGCTGCCCGATGGATATCTGAGACGGACCCGATGACAGGTGCAAAAATAACCTCGTATAAGCCTATTCCTGAACGTCTTGACAAAATGGTTCGGTTAAGCATAAACTGGGCCAAGCTAAGGCACATTCCCAACGGGGAAAAGAAAGTTGCCTTAATTTTCCATAATTATCCTCCACGAAATGACCACATCGGAAGTGCTGCTGGCCTTGACTCTGCTGCTTCGGCGATAAACCTGCTGAGGACTCTGCAGGAAAACGGTTACAAACTGGATTATATTCCTGAAAACGGGCAGAAACTGATGGAAGCCGTTCTTGACGGGTTAACTAATGACCAGCGGTGGTCAAGCCCTGATGAACTTGCACAGAAAGCGGTCGCCAAAATCTCCAATGCACAGTATCTTCAATGGTTAAACGAGTTGCCCGTTGATGTTAAAGAAAAACTGGCAAAGCATTGGGGGCAGCCTCCTGGCAAACTCTTCAACTACAAAGGCGACCTGCTGGTTCCAGGTATCATGAACGGCAACTTATTCATCGGGCTCCAGCCTCCTCGAGGCTACACAACTGACCCCGCGTCTATTTACCACAGTCCAGACCTGCCTATCCCATATCACTATCATGGCTATTACCGGTGGATTCGGGATGTGTTTAAAGCTGACGTTATCATCCATTTCGGTAAGCATGGAACCATGGAGTGGACGCCTGGGAAATCTGTTGGGTTATCGGCTTCATGTTTTCCTGACATAATAATCTCTGATTTGCCCAACGTGTACCCCTACCTCATCGATGACCCCGGAGAAGGAACAGGAGCAAAGAGGCGCAGCTACGCTTGCCTTGTTGACTATTTGATTCCTGTGATGCATAACGCGGATTCCTACGAGGATCTAGCGAAAATCTGCGTGCAGTTAAAAGAATACTATCGTGCTAAAACTTCTGACCCCGGAAAACTCAAAATCCTGCAGAAGCTGATTTGGGATACAGTAGTCAACGCTAACCTTAACAGCGACCTTAACGTTACGCAGGAAGATGCCTTTGCTGGGTTTGACGCGTTTTTAGAGCGGCTACATGCTTACCTGAATGAACTGTCAGATACTCAGATTCGAGATGGACTTCACATCATGGGTGAACCACCAACTGGTTTTCCGCTGGAGGAGTTCTTGGTTGCATTGACCCGATTGAACAACGGAAATGTGCCTTCTCTGCGTGAGTCTCTGGCTGCGTTGAAAGGTTATGATTATGAAGCGTTGCTGGCGAATCGCGGTTTATTGCGTCCTGAAGGGAGAACCAACGGCGACGTAATTGATGAGTTAACTGCCCTTGCCCTTGAACTGATCCAACAATTTCACGCCTTAGCCTTCAAAGAAGAATGCATTGACGAGTTAATGCAGGAAGTGCTTGGTTCACGTCAGGCACAAGTTAGACAGTGCTTGACGTACATCTCGACTTTTCTTGTACCTGCATTAGCTGCCACCACTAACGAATTAACCAACACCTTAGGCTCCTGTAGTGGAACTTATGTTCCAACGGGGCCATCGGGGGCTCCTACGCGTGGCATGGCTGACATTTTGCCGACGGGACGAAACTTTTACTCCATCGACCCTCGTTGTGTTCCTTCCGTTGCTGCTTGGAAAGTCGGCATAGATTTGGGCGATTCCTTACTTAAACGGTACATGGAAGAAGAAGGAAAGTACCCTGAGACTGTTGCTATTGTTGTTTGGGCAACTGACTGCATGAGAACCAACGGGGATGACGTCGCTGAAATCTTGTACTTGATGGGTATTAAGCCAGTGTGGGAAGCATCCAGTGGACGGGTGACGGGCTTGGAGCCGATTCCTTTGGAAACGTTAAGGCGCCCACGCATTGACGTTACGGTTCGAATAAGCGGTTTGTTTCGTGATAATTTTCCTAACATTGTGCATCTTATTGATGAGGCAGTGGCTATGGTCGCTGATCTCAAAGAAACTTCCGATAAAAACTACATCCGAAAGCATGTTGAAAAAGAGGTTGCTGAACGTATAGCCCAAGGCGTTAGTCCTACGGAAGCTCGAGAAGAGGTTTGCTACCGAATTTTCGGCGACATACCTGGCGGTTACGGTTCAGGCGTAAACGAGGCAATTGATTCGAAAAACTGGAAGGACCAAAACGATTTAGCCGATATCTACATCACGTGGGGCTGTTACGTTTACGGTAGGAAACACTTTGGGTTAACGGCGCCCGAGTTGTTTAGGCGTCGGCTGGGGCAGGTTCAGTTAACGGTGAAGAACTGGGACACCCGCGAATATGATACTCTGCAAATAGACGACAGCTACTCCTACCATGCAGGCATGGATGTTGCCATTAAAACAATTACAGGAAAGGCTCCCCACTCATATTACGGTGACAGCACCGACCCCAAACGGGTTAAAATCAGAAGCACAGCCGAGGAAATAAAATACTGCTTTAGGGCTCGCCTTGTTAACCCGAAATGGATTGAAAGTCTAAAGAAGCATGGTTACCATGGTGCCGCGGAGTTTTCTCGGCAAATGGATTACGTGTTGGGTTGGGACGCAACCGAGGAAGTTATCGAGGACTGGATGTATGAGGATTTGGCGGAAAAGTTTGTTCTTGACAAGGCAATGCAGGACTGGTTAAAGGACGTTAACCCATTTGCCCTGCAGAACATGGCGGAGCGACTGCTGGAAGCTATCGAACGCGACATGTGGCAGGCAACCGAGGAGATGAAGAAGCAACTTCAAGATGTCTACTTGGACATTGAGGGGGTTCTGGAAGGAACAACTGAAAAAAAGGGTAAGTGAGGACAACTGCGTTTTGAAGGCGAGAAATGACTCGTATATTTTCAACGTTATTTATGTTGTGAAAATCTGTAGAACAGTAACCAATACCTCAATAAAGTACGGTGGTTAAGTGAATTTCCCGTGTATACGAAAAATATAAAAAATCAATGTGATAGTGTTGAGTGGGAGAGAGGTCTCTTGGACAAGAAAAACGAGCAGAAACTGCAGCTTTTGTTAACTTTGATAAAAGGTGCCCGAAGAAGTGACAAGGAGTTGTCCAAACTCACTGGGAACACCCGTGCCACCGTGACTCGCCGACGAAGGCAGTTGGAGGCTGAAGGCTACATCCGAGAGTATACAGTTTTGCCTGAATTCACAAAAATTGGCTACAACATCTTGGCTTTCACCTTCCTAACCTTGAAGGTCTTACCAAAAGGCGAACGCGGGGGAAAACTGCTTGATGAGTGGTTTGAAAGGCACCCCTTTATACTATTTGCTGCGGGTGGCGAAGGTCTAGCCACAAATACCATTATGTCGTTGCATAGGGACTACACAGACTTTTCTGAATACATCAGCACTTTGAGAGAGGACACACAGGACTTCTACGAAAACTTACAGTTCTTTATAGTGGACTTAGCTAGGAAAGAAAGCATCTTGGAGCCTTTTTCTTTAGCACGACTCGACCCCAAAGCCGATATTTCCCAGAAAGACTACCGTCTGTTCACATCCAAAAAAGCTAAACCTTTAGGGAAAGAGCAACCAAAAAAAATGGCCACTAACCTTAAAAGTTCAAATCAACCCGCCTATGGCTAATGTTGGAAAAGTTACAGACAACCTCTTTACTCAATTAGCTATAAATGCGCATTTTTTTGCTTTGTTCTCATAAGTCCTGCTTTTATTTGTTGAAACAGTGTTTTTTGCAAATTTTTTCCTGAAAAACGGAGTGAACTTCAACGTGTACTTTTTGTACAAAAAATCATGAAAATATGCGCAATTTTTGTAGAAAAATGAGTGAAAAAGGCTGTTGGGGTCAGAACACGGTTTTTTTCCTATGCACATCGTTAAATGTTCTGAATTTAAAATCATGTCAAAAATCAAGCAAAGCATAGGAGAATTAATGGTGAGAAAAAAATGACTCAAAAATATTTGAAACCTTTTGTAGTTACTCTGACTCTGATGCTGATGGTGATGCTCGCAGTTTCAATGATTGCGCCAGCCCAAGCCTCTAGCCAAAACAGTGACTCTGCGACGTACTCGTGGCTTCAAACTCCGACGGCGTTCTCTGGTCAGATGACACATGGACCTGGTGAAACACAGTATCCCTGGAGTTATGTCGGGTGCGACCTAGCCGCTACAGGCTATACGCCAAGTTCTGGTCCTCAATCGTCGCACTTATTATGGAAAACAGCCACTGGAACTTCTAATGCGCCTTTTTCCTTTGCAGTAAATGATGGCATGGTTTTCTCAAGAAGCGTGTTTGATGGTGTCCTTTTTGCTCTAGACGCAGAGACTGGTGAATTCGTATGGCAAACCCAAGTAGGTCGAGCTAAGAGTCCCGAAGCTGTAATCTATCATGATGGCCACATATACACTGATGCTGAAAATTACAGCCTTGTTCGCGTAGATGCCGCCACTGGTGCCCTGAATTGGAAGTACTGCTTCCCTCCAGAGCTTGTCTTAGCCACCGATAATAACACGGAGTACCGCGTCAACATGCCCCTCGTTTGCGGCAACGACATAATCTATGTCGGAGTTGGAGATACTCTGTTTTGCCTACAAGACCAATACGACCATTGCTGCTGGGCAGATATGATTGAGCCCTTCGAAAACGTAAAGGTACTCTGGACCTACACTTTGACTGAACAATCTTCTTGCGGCTGGGGCGGTTTCCACAGTCCTATAATATCTGGTGACAAACTCTACAATGCTGCCTTTACTGGAGAGGTATTCTGCTTCAATGCTACCACTGGAGATATAATCTGGAAATCTAATGTTCCTGAAACTCCTATTATGAGGTTAGAGCAGATGAGTCTATCAGATGGCCTTGTCGTTGTAGCTTCATCTGATCGTCTATTCTGCTTTAATGCAGAAACAGGCGCAGTAGAATGGGAGGCATTGAATGGAACATTCCCATCGTCACCATCAATCCATGATGGAAAGGTCTTTGTTTATGACGTTCCCGGGAAGTTCTGCTGCTTAGACTTAAAGACCGGCGCCGACATCTGGCAATTCACACCGAAAAATAACTCCGCCTCTTACTATTACCCCACAATCGCTGATGGCAACGTCTACATAACCGCCTCGTCAGCCGGCATAGTTGACGGTGCACCTACCTATTATTGCTGGGTTCAATGCTTAGATGAGCAAACAGGAACACTGAAGTGGGAAGCCCAACTGGACCCTGGTCCTTATAAGAAGGGATACGGAGCATGTGTTGGCGCTACATCCGTCGCAGACGGCAACTGGTACATACACAACGGCGCTAATGGCTACATGTACTGTTTCGGTGCGGGACCAACTGAAATTTCGTTATCCGTTACTGCTTCATCTCTAGACCTTGGAAGAAACAGCATCCTTTACGGGCGCCTCTTAGATCAGTCTCCTGCTAGTCCAGATGCCCCCGTTGTTGGTGCCTCCGTAGACTTGTATGCAGGTACAACAAAAATTGCTACCGTTACCACAGACGATGACGGTATGTTCTCTACTGCTTGGACTCCATCCACTGAAGGCGTGTACGACCTCTACGCTTGCTTCACTGGAAACAACTCATATGAAGCATCAAATAGCGACACAACCCTAATTCAAGTTGGGCCAACAGCTCAACCCAGTATCTCAACACCATCACCAACGCAGCAAACAAGTTCGCCCTCTCCAAGCGTAGCTCCTCCGCCAACCAGTGACACGCCAACAACCACCTACATCGCAATCACAGCAGCAGTCGTCGTCATTATCGCGGTTGCAGCAGCAGTCCTGCTGAGAAGACGCAATCAAGGCAATTAAAAAATGAACTTTCTTCCTTTCCCTTCTTTTCTTTTTTTGAGTACGTGTCAAACCTCCAGAAGCCCATAAATTAAGAGGTGTTTGAAATGCTTGGTAGTTACGCATTAAAAGAAATCAAGCGGCGTAAGCTTCGCAGTACTGCTTCCGTAATGGGTTATGTGATTGCAGTTGCCTTTTTGATAATACTGGTCACGTTTGCTCAAAGCTACAATGTTGAGGCTACCGCACAGTTAAATCAAGTCGGGACTCATTTCGTGGTTTACACTCCTGATTCAATCATCTGTCCCTGCTCTCTTATAGCAGAAGTGGGGCCTTTCTTCAAGTCCACATACACATCCACTTTTGGCTCGGGTATAGTCGACACAGTGGCTGCTTTGCCGGGAGTTGCTGATGCTGCACCTTGTTTGATGTTTAGACTTGGCAATCTCACCATCTGTGGAGTAGACTATGATTCTTTAGCAACACAAGCCAACGTTGTAGCTCCAAAAACGATAGTGGCAGGGGACTATTCAAAAGCCAATGGTCCCGATGCGATTCTTATCGATTCAGTTTACGCAGATGTAACAGGACTTGATGTGGGCGATGATTTAACGGCGTTCGACAGAACTTTTACTGTTGTTGGCATCGTTAATCCCAGTCTTTACAGTAAACCTGCAGGAACGGCTAACCTGTATGCGCCTCTGCCTGTGGTTCAAGAAATCGCCCGATATTATGGAAGTCTCTACCTTTTTGAAATGGACGACATTAACGTCATACTCGTCGAGATTTCTCCTGAAGGCAATTCAACCTACATCAATACCGTTGAGAAGGAAGTCTTGGGCGTCTTAAACGAGTACTCGGGAGAAGTTGGTGCCGTAGTTGGCTACCAGTGCAGTTTAGCTGCCCGAAAAGTTATCTCCGTTACCGACGAAAGCGCTTGGGCAATCTCCATCGTTCTTCTGATTTGTATGACGCTGTTTGCACTTAAGTCTCAATTCGGTTCGGTTGTGGAACGAACAAAAGAAATTGGTATTCTCAAAGCAATAGGCTGGACCGATTCTGACGTTACAAAACAGGTGTTTCTTGAATCCCTACTCCAAGGACTTGCAGGTGGAATCATCGGGGTTGGCTTAGGCTACTTAGTCACATTGCTAATTCCAAGTCTTGGTTTAGTGTCAACTCAGGGTCTCGTTTTGCAAGTTTCTCCCATTCTACCCCTGATTGGTATGGTTTTCTCAATCAGCGGAGGCGTATTAGCCGGCATCTTACCAGCTTGGCGCGCGGCAAAACTGCAACCCGCCGAAGCCCTTAGACGTTTGTGAGGTGAAAAAAATGAAAAACAATCTGCTAATAGAAACAAGGAACTTAGTGCAAAGCTATTCCCGAAAGAATGGTTCACAAGTCAAAGCGTTGGATGGCGTTAACCTTGCGGTTTTCAAAGGTGAATTTTTGGCAGTGGTGGGGCGTTCCGGCAGCGGAAAAACCACGCTGCTAAACCTCATTGGCGCCCTAAGTCGACCCACCTCCGGCGAAGTGTTGTTTGAAGGTAAGAACCTAAGTGGCTTCTCAAATCAAGATTTAGCGCTGCTGAGAAGAGAAAAAATAGGTTTCATTTTTCAGACCTTCAATCTTTTGCCCGCGTTGACTGTGTTTGAAAATGTGGAGTCCGCTTTGGTTCATTCGTCGATGTCCAAGGAGAAAATTGCTGAAAAAATCTCTGCTTTGTTGGCGTTTCTTGATTTAACTGACAAGTCTGGTATGTTGCCTCTTGAGTTAAGCGTTGGGCAACAGCAGAAGGTGGCTATTGCACGGGCTCTGGTTAAGGACCCAACAATAATAATTGCCGATGAACCCACTGGCGAAATGGACCCCATATCTGGGAAAGAGATTGTGGCAAAACTCTTGGAGCTTAATCGCGAATCAAAAATAACGATTATTGTTGCAAGCCACGGCACATTTCCCTACGCTGAAGCTGACCGCACAGTATTCCTCAAGGATGGCAAACTTGTCATGCAATATTAAAGCTCTAAGCAAAGCTGGAACGCGGCATCGTTCCTTTTTCTTTTTTGTAAATCAGATTGGGCTAGGCTGGCGCTTTCTTGGTGGTTAAGTTTTTTGGAATTGTAGTTTTGGGTGCTGAGAGGGCTCTGGGGGAACTCACAACTTGCTTGTTGAGGTTTTCATTTGTTCTCTCCTATTTTCGTTCCAGAGCCCCAGCAAAACCTTTTCCATTGGTTAGCGATTGGCTTCTTTTCTACTGTAATCCAAACATATATTTCTTAAAATGATGTCTGCATAGTCAAGATGATTAGTGTTAAGGTTGCAACGGCTGTTGGGCTTGGGGCTATAATTGGGGCGGGAATTTTTGTTCTTAGCGGAACAGCCATAGCTTTAGCTGGTTCAGCTGCGCTTATCGCTTTTGTCATTGTAGGTGTTATCGCTTTGATTGTGGCGCTTGAGCTGGGCGAGTTAGGTTCCATTATGCCCAAAGCTGAGGGCGGCTCTTACTCTTATGCCTACGAAGCCTTTGGCAGCGAATTAGGCTTCATCACAGGCATTATGCTCTATTTTGCCTATGCCTCCTCTATTGCGCCCATCGCGTTAGGTTTTGGCTCCTATCTAACTAGCCTTTTAGGTTTAAGCGGCGGCAACTACCCCACAATATTTGCCATACTGCTAATTCTGGCACTTGCAGTAGTTAACATACTGGGCGTAAGCAAAGCGGCAAAAGCCGACTTCGGATTGGTCATCATCAAAATCTCCATACTCATAATCTTCATAGTTTTCGCTCTTCTCTTCACCTTGGGAAACAGCAGCCTTGGGGAAGCCACTTTCACCTCGGGCTTTGCAAACGCCAACATAAGCTCCATCTTTGCGGCTAGTGTTGTTATTTTCTTTGCTTACTCGGGTTTTCAGGCAATTTCCACCATAACCAAAGACGTTGAAGGCGGAGGGGCAGGTGCGGCAAAAGCCATCATACTCTCCGTTGTTGTAAGCATGGTGCTTTATGTGTTGGTGGTGATTTCCCTTCTGTTTTTGATGCCTGCAAGCCAGTACACCATCTCCTCTGACCCGCTGTCGGTTGCGTTGAGGTCGGCTGGTGCCCCCAATTGGCTCTTCACTTTGGTTTCTGTGGGTGCCCTGATAGCCACCACTTCGGCTGCGCTCGCCATGATTCTAAGTGCCTCGCGGGTTCTCTACCAGATAGGCACCGACAAGCTGCTTCCAAAAATTGTGCGCAAATACAACGAAAAACGTGACGTCGCCGTGAACGGGGTTTTGATTTCCTCTGCTATTGGCATTGTGATGCTTTTCGCGGGCAACATTTACGTTATGGCATCCATCAGCAACTTTGGCATTTTGTTCTGCTACCTGATGGCAAGCTTTGCCTTAATTCACTTCAGACGCAAAAAAGCGCCTGCCAGCTTCCGCGTTCCTCTCTATCCGTTTCTTTGCATAGCGGGTATTGTGGGGTTGATTGCGCTTCTGATTGGTATGCCCAAAGAAGCTTTGATTGTTGGGGTGGCGTTGATTTTGGCTTTGATGTTCATCTACTACATGCTGGTTGAAGCGGAATCTCGACCGGTCGAGCGGATAGAACTTTTTGATTAACCTAACGTGTCTGGGGATGATTGTAAGCGCAGGGGCTGCATCACTTTGCCAAACGACGCTGCAGGCGTTTCTAAAGAAACCAATAAATCATTTCCTGCCCTGTCTGAAGACGTGGTGTGAATTTGGGTTCTGACAAAGTAACGCGCATCTACGCGTGTCAACTCGCTACCAGCAATTCTGTCAAGCAGCATAAACTCAGAAAAACGATTGCCTGGCTGTCAGACAAAGAAGGCTTAGGCAAAGAATTCCTGTCCCTCTACCTGCCCCCTACGGCATCAATCACACAAACAATAGCGACCCTTAAGAGCCAATCTAAGTCTGATACCCGCAGGAACGGGGAAGTTTGGGGTCGATTTCAAGATTCCTCAAAAAATTTGATTCGGCACTTAAACCTTAAGAAGGAGCTGCCTGAGACTGGTCTTGCAGTGTTTGCTGGAACTTTTACTGTAAAAGGCGAAGGTGAGGTTTCTACTGTTGAGGAATTAGTTCCGCCGCAACCTGTTGCCGCCTATCTTCTCGAAGTTGACAACCATTTCCATTTAGAACCGCTTAGGGAAATGCTGCGAAACCCCCAAGTTGTGGGGCTGCTCGCCATGGATTCAAAGCAGGCTAGCTTTGGTTTGCTCAACGGGGAAAGCCTCGAATTCCTCAAGGACATCACGTCAGGTGTTTCAGGTAAGTCAGGCAAAGGCGGGCAGAGCCAGAGACGCTACGAAAGAGAACGAGACATGGAGCTCTCGCACTTTTTCCACCGAGTTGCCGAGCACGCGGCTAAGGCGTTTCTTGAAGACCACGAGGTTACGGCTTTGATAGTTGGCGGACCAGGTACAACAAAAGCCGACTTCTTAAAGGGCGATTACCTCCACTATGAGTTACAAAACGCCCTCGTGAACACAGTGGACATCCAGTCCGCAGACCGGGCAGGCGTGAGGGAAGTGTTTGAGCGGTCAGCTGAGCTTTTAAAGAATCTGTGCACGCCTGAAGAGCGGATGGCTGTTCACCGACTTTTGGCGGAACTGGCTAAGCAGACGGGGTTGGCGACTTATGGGCTAGGTTCCGTTTTGGATGCACTTAGAAACGGTGAAGCCGAAGTGGCGCTGGTCACAGACAGCACAGGCTTTGTTGAGGTTGGGGTGTTGTGCAAGAAATGTGGGCTGTCAAAGACGCAGATAATGGATAGCCAAGAGAAAGCTCAAAAGGTACAGGAAATGTTGTCGGGTCACTGCGAAAGGTGCAAGGCTGCTGACTTTGAGGTGAAGGAGAAAGATATCGTGGATGTATTGGAGGATGCGGCTTCACAGACAGACGCACGGGTCGAAGTGATTGCTACGGAGTCAGATGAGAAAATGCAGCTCACAGCTTTGGGGGGCATTGCTGCCCTCTTACGATATAGAACTTAGATAGACTGCCGAAAAATATGTTTCAAATAGTCTTCCGGGTGCCTGTGGTTTTAGTAAAACTGTTTAAGTGGTCTCTCTGAGATTTGAACTCTGAGCCTCTTGAGTGTAATCAAAGGTTTATGCGGTTATGTTATGTTTGCAGGTTTTGTCCTGAATGCGGTGAATATCCTATTTGTTATTTGTAGTAGGAAATTCTTTTATGGTAGTACATGCTTATGCTAACGTTGGCTACAACTATGGAAAACATTGTTAAAGTTACACGAAGGGGGCAAACCACAATTCCGGCGGAATTCAGGCAAAAGCTCGGAATCAAAGAAGGTGACCAGTTGGTCGTTGAAGCTACAGATAACGGAGTCCTGTTTACGCCTATTCCTAAGCTGGAAGAGTTGGCTGGCGTTGACTCTCAATACGGGACTCCTGAAGAGCTAAAGAAGGCGTTAGATAAACTTAGGGAAGAGTACTAAGCTTGAAGGAAGTTCTTGATACAAGATTCCTGTTTGAATACTTCTACTCCTCCAACCTCGAAACCAAAAACAAAGTAACCAGAAAAATGAACGATATGCTATCAAAAAACCTTGGTATATTACCTACAATGGTTCTGGCAGAAATCACCAAAGTCACCTGTGAAAGAAGAGGCAAAGACGTTGCCGAGAGCCGCTATCATGCCCTAGTCCAAAGCGGACTGCAAATCCAAGATTTGACGCCGCAAATTGCAAAACATGCAGGTCTGCTTAAAAACCAACACAGAAGCGTGCCCATGGGCGACTGCATCATAGCAGCAACAGCCATCGTAAATCACGCTCGGGTACTTTCAGACGACCCGCATTTTGACAACATAAAAGACGCCAAACGCGGCTGGATCTAAGCTCAGAGCTTAACACTTGTTTGATAGTGGAAAGGAGATTTGAGCTTTCGACAATAGAGTGCCCTTCTATCGTTTCGTATTCTCTGGTCTTAGGTTTTGACGTATTTGTTGTCAATGTATTGTTCCCAAAACTCTTTGAAGCATTTCCGGTATTTTGGCAGTCGGGCTCTGCCTCTCCACGTGGCTTTATCAGCAAACCTCTTAATCTCCTTGGAGGGCTTAAAGTAGGCGACCGCGTTGTCTGGGCTTAACACAAACGGCGGACGCCCATAATACATGCTTATCCAGTTCGCAATCAAATTCCCTGTCCGGTGGTTGCCTTCAATGAATAACTGGGGAAAACCCAGCACAGCAACATACACCTCAGCTGCAACCTTTAGCGGGCGTGGGGTGCCTTTCATGTGTTTTCGGTACCATTTCTCAATCGGTAAAATGTTTTCAGTGAATTTCTCGGAGTTCGCCTCAATTGCACTGTTAAACTCCAATCTTAATGTCGTGTCAAACCCGTAATGTACAATATTGTTGAGTTCTAAGATTTCCGAGGCGCCTTCTTTGGAGAACGGTTCAATGCCTTCCTCAAGAAGCCCGTCCAGATATATGTATGCGTCCATCATGTGCCCTCTTATAACGTTGTTGAAGGTGTCGCGTTTGCCTAGTTTTTCGTGGTCGAGTTGGGTGTTGATTTTTTCCCAGTTTTCCTGAACTTTGAAAAGGGCTTTGTCGACGTTTGCAAGGTCGAATCGCAGAATTTTTGGTTGCTTCATCCTCTTCAATGCAGACATTACAGTGCATGATTTTATCACTTAGCAATATAAACTATGTAGACGACCATAATGAAAATAGATAAAACAGCAACGAGGGTACCTGAATGTTGTTGGTGGCTTGGTTTTCAAAGCTCTCGAGTCCCCTTAAGTGTACATCCAGACTTCGTTTTGCAATAATCTTGTTCGTAAGCGCTAAAGTTTAGTAAGACTCATTTTTTCTTTGCTGAGTTCTTCTTTTGGCTTTTTACGACCGCTACTGCCCCTACAACCACCACAATCGCTAATGCGCTGGCAATTACGAGGGTCCATGGAAATTCAGGTTCTGATTGTACAAGCGCTGGTTGTTGGTCGAAAACTATTGAAACCTCATGTGTGCTAAAATGCGTACTAAACCAGACGTAAAAGTTGTCTGCGTCTTGAGTGCATTCTTGTTTTCCCGCTTTCTGCCCATCAATGTAAATAACTGGGCTTTCATCGCTTGAAACCGCGTTTTTAGGGATGGTCAAGTTACCAAAGCCTTCTGTCCCCTCTTGTCCTGTAACCTTTAAAGCCAATGTCACTGTGCCCGCAGCTGCATCGTTTGAGATTGTAACATCCGAGACCTGCGATGCTGCTATGGTTCCAGTGATGGGAACTAAAACGACTTCGCCTGAAAGTCCAGTAGCAGTTAGCTTGCTCGTTTGGATTGTGGGCGTTATGACTGGAGTAGGCGAGGTTGCTGAGGCGGTTTGTGTTGGCGTCGGCGTTGCTTCTGTTGAAGACGGCGAGGGCGCATTTGTGGTTGATGAGCTAGGCGTTATGGTTATTTATGGAGTAGGCGAAGGCGTTATTGTTGTCAGGGTATAGTAGAAGAGACCCGATTCAACGCTCAACAACCCTGCACAGCTTATGTGTGCTGTTCCGTTGTTGTCAAAAACCAGCGATGAATCTCCATTTGCGGAAGCTACCTTCTGGGCACTCCATGAAGTGCCGTCCCAACTCGCATACTTTAGGGTGATGTCGGTGATTTCGACGGGGCTGATTGTAGTGTAGTTCAAGTAGCTGATGTGGGGGTTGCCTGCGGGGTCAAAAGCTAATGAGGAACCTACCCCCATATACCCTGAATCTACCGTTTGAGTACTCCACGCTGCACCGTCCCAACTCGCATACTTTAAGTCGCCATTGAGCGCCGTGTAGCATATATGAGGGTCGTCGTTTGGGTCTAAAGCTAATGTGCAATCAGTGTTCATGGGCGAGCAGGCTAAATAGCCGTAAATAAACACGTTGGCGTGAATTTGTGGTGGACTACACTCTGGAACCTGCGTCAGTAGATTTTTTTCCTTCTCATTTTCTTTCTTAAACTGTGTTGATTTAAGCTTATGATTCCCACATTGTTATTTGGTCTTTAGATTGGTCGAAAATGGCGCAATTTTTCTGTAGCGTACCTACATTGAGTAAAATATAAATAATAGGTCGATTAAATCGCATTCCACCCTAAAAGGAGAGAGATGTTGAAAATGACCCTAAATGAAAATAGGTTAAAAATTTTCGTGATATCTCTGCTGCTAATAGCTACCCTTGCCTTACCGATGCTTACGACAACAGTCAACGCTCATACTCCAGCTTGGACTATTCCTAGATATGCTTACTGCACTGCAGCCCCCAATCCCGCAAATCCTGGTGAAACAGTGGCCATAGTGGTTTGGACTGATATCCCGCCGCCTACTGCAACTGGAGGAGCCGGTGACCGGTGGACTGGGTTCACAGTTGACGTTACAAAGCCTGACGGAACAGTGGTTCACGCCCTTACAAATGGTGTTTCTGACCCTGTGGGCTCAAGCTACTGTTTGTTCACTCCAGACGCAGTCGGCATATACACTATTACCTTCAGCTTCCCGGACCAAACCGCTGAGCTAGCCGGATATACAGGCTTAAACGGTTCTAGCAGCCAGTACATAGGCGACCTCTATACAGGCGCGAGCACAACAACCACCTTAACGGTGAGCCACGCAGAAGTGGAACCCTTCGTCGAAGCGCAACTACCAGTCAGCTACTGGACTAGGCCAATAAACGAGAATAACCAGCAGTGGAGCCAAATAGCTTCAGCATGGTTAGGTCAACGTCTGTACGGCGCAACTTACGACAAGTTCAATGCATATGGTTGGGCACCTAGCACAGCACACGTTTCGGTAACTTACCCACTTTCGTGGGGCGGTATCACTGGCGGAGACAACGCAATCTACAACAACATGGCCTTCTATTCTGGAACACAGTATAACTTGAAATTCAGCAACCCAATCATCATGTACGGCAACGTCTACTTCAGTTTACCCGCAACACCCGCGAATAGCGGCAACGGCATCGCATGCATGGACCTGCGCACAGGTGAGATTTTATGGACACGCCCAGACGTCAGGTCAGTTACAATAGGCCAACTCTATGACGGTGAGACTCCAAACCAGCACGGAACTTCAGGAATGTACCTGTGGTACAGCGGAACCGTACCTGCAGGCTCCTCAATAACAAATCCCAGCACCGCAGCACAAGACCTTATTAAAGGCACCTATACTGCAGGCGATGTGTACACGACACAGCAATCCAGTATTAGAGGAGGAACTTCAGCATCTGCAACAAGTGCATGGTGTGCAATTGATCCTCGTACAGGTCTGAACGCTTTCAATGAAACCAATCCCCCAACAACTCAGATGGGTGTCTCGTCTGGCAGCGCGCCTAGTGCTCTTTGTTACGGACCACAAGGTGAATGGCTAATCTACGGTTTAGGCGGTCGAACAGATAACAACGATCCTTTCACTACACTTTGGCAATGGAATAACACAAAGATACCCGGTGTAGAAACTGGAGGAGCCGGATCATGGGGACCAGGAATAAGCAACTACAACATGAGCACAGCTTACGACTGGAACGTGACAATAACAAACCCAAACGGTACGCCACATCCACTAGCTAACACGATTTCTCCAATCGGTGCAGTTGGTGGCTTTGCTGCGGGTGGTTCATACAACGCAACCACGGACCTCTACACTCTGTACCCCCAAATCCTCTCTGTTGCGCCCGGTGACTTCATCTTTGGTCAGAGCTCGGGTTTGCAGACTATTCCAGGCACTTCTGCCGGCATCTTTGGTACACCAGACCCCTATACACTGTGGGCAATTAACTTGAATGCTTCGCGTGCACCAATCGGTCAAATACTCTTTGAAAAAACCTACCAGGCTCCCGATGGCAATAAGACTGTCCAAGTAGGTCCAATCGACGCAGAAAACGAGGTCTTCACTATTTACTTCCGAGAAACAATGCAATGGAGCGGCTACAGCGCAATTACAGGCGAAAAGTTATGGGGTCCACTTGAACCACAAAACGACTGGAACTACTTTAGCGGAACAACTGGTTTGACTAACCCGATTGGCGTGGCATATGGTCACCTCTACACAGCAGGATACGGCGGGGTCCTCTACGCAATTGACTGCAAGACTGGCAACATAGACTTCACATGGGGCAACGACATTAACGACCCTAACAACAGCACTTTCACTGCAGAAACAGTTTACGGCGTGTACCCCACTCAGGTTGCAGCTATTGCTAATGGCAAAATCTACATGGTTGAAGAAGAGCACTCTTTGAATGCTCCCGCTTACCATGGTGCAATGACCCGATGCATTGACGCATTCACTGGTAAACTGCTTTGGCAAGTCTACGGCATTTGTTCATGGCAAAGCGTTGCAGTGGCCGACGGTTACTTCACATGGCTCAATTATAATGACGGACAAATCTATGTTATGGGTCCCGGACCAAGCGCAACCACTGTTGATGTCAAAGACAATCTTGTCTCGCTGGGTAGTAGCATCTTAATAACTGGAACGGTAACCGACCAATCCGCGCAGTCCCAACTCAAAGGAACCGCTGCAGTAGCTGACGCAGACCAATCGGTACAGATAGAGTTCCTTATCCAGCACAGCATTGACCAGCCAAACGTTCACGGCGTACCCGTAACGATCTCAGCAATCGACAGCAATGAAAAAGTTATCCCGATAGAACAGACAGTCAGTGACGGTCTAAGTGGAACGTTTAAGACCATCTGGACTCCACCAGCAACTGGCACATACACAATCGTCGCAAACTTCACAGGCACTCAATCATACGGGCCATCATATGCATCTACAGCAGTCGGCGTTGTCGCAGCAGCTTCACCCCAGCCAGGACAAACCTCACCGCCTGCTTCAACAGTGCCAACTTCTAGTCCACTGCAGTCTGTTTCGCCCTCCCCTAGTGAAGCTCCACAGCCAGCTACTACCGCAGCCACGCCAACCCTGACCTACATTGCTATCGGTGCAGCAGTTGTCATTGTGGTCGCCGTCGCAACAGTGCTTGTCCTAAGAAGACGAAAATAAGCAACAAAAATCAAATCAATTCCCTTTTCCTTTTTTGTTTAGGAAAAACATTGGCGAAAATAAGGGGCTGAGTGGGCTTTGGAAGGTGAATTTCCAACTTTGCTCGTTGGTTTTCATCTCGTTCTCTCTCCTAATTTGCGTTCCGTAGCCCCAGCAAACCCTTTGAATAATTTATCAAGATTTAGTTTCCGCTTATTATTTTGAGAAGGTTTTTTATTTTGGTGGACTGGGGGGGATTTGAACCCCCGACCTCTTGAGTGCAAGTCAAGCGTTCATGCCAACTGAACTACCAGCCCGCATGCATGGAAGCATTTCAGAGAATATTGGGTTCTTTGATATTTAGGTTTTGTTTGCTTCTGCCCCGACGGCAAGTCCACAACAAGCTGCGAGCCTATTTGGCGTCTATTTGGATGCTATTAGAAAATCGATGCAGAACCTATAGAGGGGATAGGGTAGGCTAAAACGTAGCTTACCTACCTGAACCGCAAAACCCATAAACCCAACCTGCAATAATCAACACAGGGAAACCCATGCTCAACTTCACCACAGTCAAAATCACCCCGCCCCCTGATGTCAACCTCATTTTGGGGCAAGCGCATTTTATAAAAACCGCTGAAGACCTCTACGAAGCCCTCACAAACGCCGTTCCCAACGCGAAATTTGGCTTAGCCTTCTGCGAAAGCAGCGGTCCATGTCTTATCCGCGCTGAAGGAAACGACCCTGAACTCAAGGGGGCAGTTGCAGAGAAAGCCCTTGAACTCGCTTGCGGACACAGTTTTCTTATTTACCTGCGCGGTGCTTACCCCATAAATGTGCTTGACAAAGTCAAGGCGGTCCCCGAAGTCTGCGGCATCTACGCAGCAACTGCAAACCCGCTGGAGGTCGTGGTGGCGGAAACCGAGCAGGGCAGAGGCGTCATGGGCGTCATCGACGGCTACAAAAGCAGAGCCATCGAAACTGGTGCGGACGTGGAGGCGCGGCGGGGTTTTCTGCGCAAAATCGGCTACAAACTCTAACCCGAAACCCTTTTTAGTCCACCCCACCTTCAAAGGGGCAAGTTAGCTTGGTGGTTTTTGTGAGTGCACCTGACCAGAACCAGAATTTGATGGAAGCCCGACGGCAAAGGCTTCTGCAGCAAAAAGAACAACTTGAACAACTCCGCATACGCATGGGCAAAATCAAGCACAAAATCGCGGTCATCAGCGGCAAGGGCGGCGTGGGTAAAAGCACGGTGACTGTGAACTTGGCGGCAGCTTTTGCCAAAAAAGGCTACGCGGTGGGCATTTTGGATGCAGACATTCATGGTCCGAGTGTGCCGCGGCTTTTGGGGTTGACGGGGCAGCGGGTGAAAACTGGTCCGCCAGGCGCCTTCCCAGTTTTTGGACCCATGGGCATCAAGGTTATCTCCATCGACTTTTTCTTGGATGAAGAGGTGCCAACAATTTGGCGGGGTCCCCTGAAGATGGGTGCTATTCGCCAGTTTCTGCAAGAAATCGTCTGGGGCGACTTGGATGTTTTGCTGATTGATTTGCCCCCCGGCACAGGCGATGAACCCTTAACCATCGCCCAGTTTCTGCCCGAAATGGACGGCGTGGTCATTGTCACTATGCCCAACGAGCTCTCAAGTACCATCGTCAAAAAAGCCATAACCTTCGCCCGCAGACTAAACATGCCCATCATCGGCGTGGTGGAAAACATGAGCGGCTTTGTTTGCCCCCACTGCGGCGAAAAAACCGACATCTTCCCTGCGGGCGGCGGCAGAAAAATGGCTGACGAAGAAGGCGTCGCGTTCTTGGGCAGCATACCCATTGACCCGAAAGTAGGCGTCGACACCGACAAAGGTAAGCCTTTTGTGGTTGAGCATCCTGATTCAGCTGCCGCAAACGCCTTCGCCGAAGTGGTAACACAAGTTGACGTTTACCTGCAGAAGCGAGCGCAACCAAAAACTGATTGAAGTGCGTTTGCGCAAAACTAAACTCTTTTTTAAGAAAATGAAGAAAGTTGGAGAACAAACTTTACCGTTGTTGCTCCGCGTTGTTATGGCTTGCTCAGAGTGATTTCTATCGTGGAAACCATTCTGGACTTTGTTTCGCCTTCGCGGGGTGGCATCTCGGCTGTTCCGATGGCTATGGTGCTGACTTTGAGTTCTTTTATGAATCTGCTTCGAGTAATTTCAGCCACGTCAACTGCGGTGGTTATTGCTTGACCTCGCGCTTTCAGCGTTATCTCTTTGGCTGAGCCTGAAGAAAACGCTGTGATTATAGCCAGAACATAGCTCATTGGTGGTTTGTTTCCGACGAATATGACATCTTGCTGTTTTTCCGTTTTTTTCATCCTCCAATTTTTTGTCTGTAGTGACGTTCTGGAGTTTCTTCTTTTTTCAGAACGCTCTGAGTTTATACACAAAACTAGCTTATAAATTAAACCAGCCTGCAATTCAACACATCTACTCTAACCAACCAGCAGTTTAATGCGTTCAAAAAGGCTGTATCTTCTCCCATTTTTGTGGGATTAGCAAAATGCATTTAAAACGGTTATGCTCCTAAGTGCAAGGAGTTCTAACAAAATTGGGCAAAAAACGGGAAGAAGAAAAGTCAGAGCAAAAAGGCAAATTTGACTACCATTCTTCTAGGTTTTTTTCCCTTCTTTTTCCCGGCATTTACGCTTTTGTTCTTTTAATTTTCTGTTTGGTTTACGCGATTATTCCTGGACCTGAATTTTTGGTGCTGATTTTTCTCATTTACGCCGCTTATAATCAGCATACTTGGCGTTTCCTTAAGGATTGGCTTCCCTTCATCACAGTGTTTCTCTCCTATGAAGCCATGTACGGCGTGGCGGACGTATTTGCCAAAAGTAACCTACATTCGGGACCTTTGAATTTGGAGCATTTCCTGTTCGGAAACCCCATCCCCACCATTGTACTCCAACAATCAATACGGCTACCAATTTTGGACTACATGGGCGCCTTTTTCTATTCGCTGCACTTTTTTGCCCCCACAATTTTCGCGTTTATCCTCTGGCGCGAAAGCCCAAAAGACTACTGGAAATACACCATCGCCTTTGGAATATTAAGCTACAGTGCCCTGTTGACTTTTCTAGCTTTCCCCGTTGCCCCTCCATGGATAGCCGTGGCAGGGGTCCCCCGCATCTTAACTGGGTCCGTTGATGCAAGTTTAGGTTTACCCGTCTACAAAACCATATTTGACTTTCTCAGCCCTAAACCAATACGCTGCCTTTCCCAGCATGCATTCCGCCCTGCCTTGGCTGATTTCTTTGTTTGCCATTAAAATCTGGAAAACAAAAGCGCTTCCCTTACTGATTTTTCCAATCGGAGTGTGGTTTAGCGCGGTGTACCTTGGCGAACACTACTTTGTGGACGTGCTAGGCGGAATCGGTTACGCGACAGTAGCGTTTATTGTAGTGGAGAAGCTTTTGCCGTATCTGTCCTGCCGTATCGGCTTTTTAAGAAGGCATGTTCCAAATTTTGAAACCAAGCCGAAAAGGTGAGTATGTTTTCGCTTTTGGATAAATTTGTTTTCCTATTCGCGGCTTCTCTATAAATGATTGTTGACTATTGACGATTATGTATTTAAGACGCTTATAGCCTGTATATACATGTGAGGGCGAGGGCTGTATGCAATCCAACAAGATTCCCTAATTGCCTACAACATTTTATACAAAAAAATAGTCAGCAACGGCTTTTGTACCCTATGCGGCGCATGTGAAGCGGCATGTCCAACAGGCGCAATATCTGTTGAAGATGAGAAAAACCGCCGTCTACATGACTGCTCCAAAGACCTTGATTTATGCCCGATTTGCTACGAGGTTTGTCCGCATTCTGAAGCGTTGCTGCTGAGAACTCAGAAGGCGGTTTCCGATGCTCCTGTGAAGAACGAAGCTTTAGGCTACTACCGAAAAATTGTGCTGGCTCAAGCAACTGACCCAAAAATAAGAGAAATGAGCCGCGGCGGTGGAGTGGTTACCTCCCTGTTAACTTATGGCGTTGAAAAGAAACTTTTTGACAGCGCTATCGTTTCCAGAGCTGAACCTGAAAACCCCTCCAAACCTAGAGCCTCCGTAGCCACAGTACAAGACGACATCTTATCCGCTGTCGGGAGCAAATTTTTCCCCTCCCCTGTAGCTAAAGCTTATGGGCGTGCGGTTTACAGCTACGGCAAAACAAAAATTGCCTTTGTAGGCGTTCCCTGTCACGTAACCGCTCTACGTAAAATTGAAGCTTGGGGCCACAAAATCAGCGACAATTTAGCCATAACCATCGGGCTTTTCTGTTTCGGAACATTCTCCATGGCTCCCCTGCTCAAGTACATAGAAGACAATTACCATGTGAAGCCTTCGGAGATTAAGCACATGCGGCTTTCCTCCAAATTCATTGTGCAGACAGACAAAGACGTGATTCGAATTCCCGTTTCTGAAGTGGAAAACATCATCATGCCCAGCTGTCGAACCTGCACCGACTTCACTTCCGAGTTAGCCGACATATCTGTTGGTAGTGCGTACCCGCTTGAAGAATGGTCCACCGTTATTATTCGGACGAAGGCAGGCGAGAAATTCTTCTACGAGGCAGTAGAAAACGGCGTGATTAACACTTGGGTTATTGAGCAAGAACCTGAAGTTTTTGAGCGGGTGGCAAAAGCGGCTATCCAGAAACGAACCGCTGCACTTCAGGAAGCTAAGAAAATGGAAGCGAAATTCGGTTACTTACCTGTTCTTACGTTGCGAGAAAGTGACGCTTTTGCCCACGTTAAAGTTGCAGACATCATGACTAAACACGTCAAGACCGTGCGGGAAAATATTACAGTTAGTCAATTGTTAGAGTTGATGGCTCAGCAGCATCACATAGGCTACCCCGTTGTGAACGCAGAAGAGGAACCCGTAGGCACAATCACCCTTGAAGCGGCAAGTGCTGTTGGAAAAGAAAAACGAGACACAACCCTTGTCAACCAAATTATGCGTAAAAACCCCGTTTACGTTAGCTCCGAAGACACCGCTCTGGACGTTTTCCGGAAGATGCGCGAGTTTGAAACAGGACGTGTGCTGGTCGTGGACTATGCAGATTCAAGGAAGCTGGTGGGAATTGTTACCAAGAGCGACCTTATGCATACTATGATAGAGCAAGGCTAAGCTGCCTGCCTTTTTCTTCATTTTTGCCTTCAACCGTAACCTGTTTTTTCAGGGTGAACCTTAAATTTGTGTTTCCTCATTCCCGTTTAACAAATTTCCCTCGGAACTTTGGCGGAAGCAAAAATGGGCGAAACATTATCCGAAAAAATAATCAGCAACCACTTAGCAGCGGGCAAACTTGAGTCCGGCGCACAAATCGGGTTACAAATCGACCACACCCTCACACAGGACTCCACCGGCACGTTAGCGTACTTGGAGTTCCAAGCCATGGGCATCCCAAAAGTCCGCACCAAACTCAGCCTCAGCTTTGTAGACCACAACATGCTGCAAAACGACTTCCGAAACGCAGACGACCACCGCTACCTCCAAAGTGTCGCCGCCAAATACGGCATCATCTTTTCTCGTCCAGGCAACGGCATATGCCACCAAGTCTACTTGGAACGTTTTGCCCGCCCAGGATACACCCTGCTGGGCAGCGACAGCCACACCCCAACTGCAGGCGGCATGGGCATGATGGCCATCGGCGCAGGCGGTCTAGACGTAGCAGCAGCCATGGCAGGCGAACCTTTCCATTTGGAAACTCCCGAAATAGTCAACGTAAAGCTAACAGGGCAGCTTTCACCGTTTGTTTCCGCTAAAGACGTGATTTTGGAGGTTCTGCGCAAACTCACCGTGAAAGGCTGCGTTAACAAAATCCTCGAATACACTGGACCTGGCGTTAAGACCCTGACGGTTCCCGAACGCGGCACCATAACCAACATGGGTACAGAAACTGGAGCCACAACCTCCGTGTTTCCCTCCGACGAAGTAACCCACAAATTCCTGACTGGACAAGACCGCGCTGACCAGTGGGTTCCCTTAGACGCAGACCCAAACGCCACATACAGCGAAGCCATAGACTTGGACCTCTCCAAAGTGGAGCCCCTCATTGCGCTCCCCCATAGCCCCGACAACGTCAAAGCCGTCCGCGACGTCGAAGGCACACCCGTAGCCCAAGTATGCATCGGCAGCTGCACCAACAGCTCCCTGCGCGACCTCAAAATGGTTGCTGCTCTGCTGAAAGGCAAAAAAATCAGTGACCACGTAAGCCTCACAATCTCCCCCGGGTCAAGGCAGGTTCTGGAAAACCTTGCCGCGTCAGGAGACCTAGTGGACCTTATCCGTGCAGGCGCCCGCGTCATCGAAAACGGCTGCGGACCATGCATAGGCATTGGCCAGGCTCCTCCAAGCGGCGCTGTCACCCTGCGCACATTTAACCGTAACTTCAAGGGCAGGTCTGGAACAAAAGACGCCCAAATTTTCTTGGTAAGCCCTGAAACCGCCGTGGCATCCGCCCTGACAGGTGCAATCACGGATCCACGCGCCCTCAAAGACTACCCCCAAATCAGTTTGCCAGAGAAATTCCTCATAAACGACAACATGTTCATTTTCCCCCAACCCCATTCCGGCAACGTGGAAATCGTCATGGGACCCAACATAAAACCCCTGCCCTCTTTCCAGCCGTTGCAGGCAATGCTTTCTGGCGAAGTGCTGCTGAAAACGTGCGACAACATCTCCACCGACGACATCTTGCCCGGCGGCAGCGAAGTTATGTCTTTGCGAAGCAACATTCCCGAAATTAGCAAGTACACCTTCCGCCCCGTGGACGCTGGGTTTGCGGAACGTGCCCTGCAAAAGGGCGGCGGATTCATCGTTGGCGGAGAAAACTATGGGCAAGGCTCCAGCCGTGAACACGCAGCACTGGCACCCAAATATCTGGGGGTTAAGGCGGTTTTGGTGAAAAGTTTTGCGCGGATTCACCTCGCCAACCTGATTAACTTTGGGATTGTCCCGTTAACCTTCTCTGACAAGCAAGACTGCGACTGCATCTCGCAAGGTGACCTGCTGGAATTGGCTGTGGGCAACCTGCCAAAGCAACTCACCGTAAAAAACGTGACCACTGGTTCCATAGTGCAGGTTGAATGTGATCTCAGCGACTTGGACCGCGCCATGATTTTGGCAGGCGGAAAACTGGCGGCTATAAAACAAAAACAATCCGCCTAACCCTGTTCTTTTATGGTTTTTCTACCCAGTTGCGGCTTCGACAAACCGTTTTACCCGCAACCTTAAACTGCAGGCAATCCTTTTCGGGGCACATTTCCACGCAGCGCAGACACAGTAGACACTGCGAAGTTGTCACGTCGCCGCCTTTTGCTTCATAAACCTCCTCCACTTGAGTGGGGCAGACGCGTTTGCAGACGCCGCATTTGGTGCATTTCTCCTGCACCTTCTCAAGGCGCACGCCAGATATGCGTTTGAAGGGTTGGAACCGGTTGAATAGGGCGATTAAGCCGCCGAGGGGGCAGATGCGGCACCATGAACGTCTAAAGAAGAACGCCCCAACTGTGACAATGGCAAATATGGTTAGGTTTAGGGAGGTGAGGTACTGTCCGAGCTGGTAGAATGCGCCTGTGGTTCCCTCCACAACCCATTCCGGACGCATAACCCCCATGGACACTTGTAGCAGGACACAAAGCGGTTTCATGGGGCAGACTTGACAAAACGGCGCGCTAAAGTACGTGTAGACAAAGCCGCCGGTTTCGGTTCCCGGGATGAGTTGGGTGCCGAATATGGCTTCTGAGGCAAAAAGTACGCTTACGATTATTATGAGAGCTAAGATGACGTAGCTGAGTTGATGGAATTTCTCGTTAAACTTTGGCGAAAAGTTGCGGTGCCTAATCTTCAAAGCTTTACGCAGACGCGTCATTAAATCCATGTATAAGCCGAAGGGGCAAATCCAGCCGCACCAGAACCTGCCCAGCAAAACCGACGCCACCGCAACCAAGCCGACAACGATGCCTAACCGCTCCAAGCCCGATATGTCATAGTTTACCCCAAAGCCGCGTCCAGTGTCCCAAAAGGGGTAAATGTAGGTCTGAATTTGCCAAAGCGGACACGTAAAGGTTCTGCCGCAGGGGAAGTAGCAGCTGAAAACGGGTATGGGTAACCCGTCAGGCATGAAGCTTAGCGAGGTGGTGCCGAGAAGGAATTCGTGGGGGGCGATTTGTTCGGCTGGTATGGGAAGGTTTTGGTGGTCAATAAATACGCCAAAAAAGAGCAAAAAGATGACTGCTATCTGCACAAAGAGGCGAAAGCTGCTGATTTTTCGGGTTTTTCGGCGGGTTCCCACAGTCGCTGCGACTATGGCTACGCTTCCTGCTACCGCGGCTAAAGCAATGACGGTGTAGTTGGGTTTGAACGCGGGAAGCGGAACAGGCGTGGGAAGAGGTGCATCGGGGTTGTTGGGGTCGGTGACGTTAACGTAGAGACGGTCACTTATGTGTCCCCGTATGGGAAAAATGTTCCAGAACCCTACCATGTCCAGTTTTTGGGTGACGCAAAATTCGCCTGTAACGTTGTCGGTTGGCACCAAGCAGTCTATCCATGTGTAGTCGGGTCTTGTGAATGTCACCCTGACTGTGAAGTTGTCTTCAGGCGGACAAATTTGACCCATAACAGTGACGGTTTCTCCAAGGTTTGTTTGAGTGCTGCTTACGTTGGCGATTATGCAGGGTCCATAACAAGGTAGCGGCGTCTCCGGAGCGGTTTGGGTTGTGTTCAAACCGTAGACTTGTTCGGTCATGTCTAGGTTTGTCGACAAGAAGAGCAGGGTTAAAACTAGTATTGCAGGCATCAAGGCGCATCTGGACAGCCTCTTCATTGTCATTCCCCTATCTTTGGAGATGTTAACCTGCTTGGTCTCTCCAAGTTAGATGCTTTTGGATGGTTTAAAAACGTTGGCGAATTTGTGTGTGGATAAAAAACTTATATCGGCTCTTTTCTTTCCTATTGCATGAGAGATAATTATGGGATACCGCTCACAAAGTAATCCACGACGTGGTTCTGACAAAAAAACGCAACGGTCCACCACCACTTCCAAACCTAAACCTAAAACTAAAAAAACTCCTAAATCATCCACAAAAAAGGTTGAACAAGTTGAACAAACTTCTGCGCCTTCACTGCAACAGGTCGAAGAAAAATTCTTAGCCAATCTAGAGCGGCTGGGCGAGCAGAAGTTTGCGGTTTCGCCGTTTAGTCAGTATTATGATGATTGGTTGATGAATCTTAGGCAAGAGGTTTCCCAGTTTGAGTCTGACCCTGCAGTGAACGCTGATGAAGAATTTGTTAAGGTTCGAACGCAATTTTTTGCTGACATCGAAGGAGAACTGGCTAAGCTGCGGCTTAAAGAAGCTGACTTGGATGCCTCCGCCAAAGCCCTCTCCGAAAGCAATCACCTGCTCGTAGAGTTGGATGCTCAATACGCCACTCAAACCCGTGTGCTTGCCCAAAAACGTAACAGCGAAATCGAAAACCTTACAAAAACCGTGCATGACTTCGAAGAGGAAATTGTACGCGTTGGTCAAATGAAAACCAGCTTTTTCGGCTTTACAAAACGCGCCAAACGCAAGAAAGAGGAGGAGTTAACTCAGCAGCTTACTGCCGCAAAAAAGGAGGCAGAGTTGGCGGTGCAGAATTTTGGGGTTGAACAGGAGAAGCTTCATGATGATTACGAGAAAAAGAAGCAAGAGACCATCGCGAAAGTGCAGAGTTTGGAGAAAGAGATTGTCGACATTGAAACCGACAAATCTTCTGAGCCCCGTAAAAATGTGGCTGCCGCTTTGACTGAGGCTGTAAAAGCTTTGGTTCAACGGAAAGAGGTTTCTTCTTCGCCTTCATCCGTCTAACTTTTCCTTTTATTTTTTGTGACGGTATAATGTACCTGCAATTTGGATAGACGAAACCAAACTTAGGGTGCCTGCGATAACAAAACAAACTGTGCTAACCCAAACAACGGGTGAGAGTAGCCCTACTAAGATGAAGATGAGGCGTTCGAAGCGTCCAAACAGGGCATAGTCGGTTTTCAATCCGCGGCGGTAACTTGCGAAGCGGCTTGCAAAAAGTGCCACCGAACCGATGACTGCCACAACGCCTATGGGCTGGATTATTCCTCCTGCGAGGGCTCCCAGAACCACGGCAAGCTCAGTTAGGCGGTCAGCGGTTGAGTCAAACATCATGCCAAATTTGGATTCCATGTGGAATTTGCGTGCAATTGTGCCGTCTAAAACGTCGCAGAAGACGCTTAGGACGCCGAAAGTGAACGCTAACGGGTACACGTGAAGGGCAAATAGTGTTCCGCAAGTTAACCCCAAGGCTAACCCTGAGGTGGTGAGGATGTTGGGCGTTAACCCATGGGTATAGGCGGCGCTGGCTATTCGAAATAACACGGCGTCTTTGCTTGAACGCATACTGTATAAGCCCAGCGGGTGTCCCTTCACTTGTTTTGCAGTGGGGCTAACAGTTAAAGGTATCTTCTTTTGAGTAGGGCTTAACCCTCTTTTGGTGATGTTGCCTAGACTGTTTTTTCATAAAATGTGTGTTTTCGTTCAGATGTCGCGAAGTTAGCCCTTGTTTCAGTCAGGCATCTAGGTTTTGTAGGTTTTTTCTGTAAGGTTTTCATGTTTTCATAAGTCTTATGAACAAATCTTAAATATGTTTAAATCCGCTTGGTGCTCCCTTGACCAAGCAACGAAAAGTAAATCGGAAAAGCATGGTGAGTAAAATGGAAAAAAACGATGCGGTAACGAAAGCTACAGAGACCTTAAAGAATAATAACGTAAGGTGGGTGCACTCCGCGTTTGTCGATGTCCGCGGAATACTTCAAGACATGGTTCTTCCAGCTCGAGACTACCTTAGTGGAGAGGCATTCACGGCTGGCATCGGTTTTGATGGTTCCTCTGTCAGAGGCTTCAAATCCATTGAAGAATCAGACATGATTTTCATGCCCGACCCCAAAACCTTGTCAATAATGCCATGGGTCACTGATGAGAAACAGAAAAGTGCCATCGTCCTTGGCGACGTTTTTGAATGTTATGGAGGAAAAGAACCTTCAGTTGTTGACCCAAGAAGCTATGTAGCTAAACGAGCCGTAGCAGAAGCCGCAGCGATGGGTTACACGGGGATTTTTGCTCCTGAATTGGAGTTTTTCGTTTTCTCCTCCATTGACCCCACAAAGCTTGTCTGGGACATGTGGGTAAGCCCCAAAGGCGGCGAAGGCGACTCATGGGGTGCCCCAAGAATTGTTCCCCAATCCCCAGAAATTACCCCTGGAAACCACATTATTCGACCAAAAGAAGCCTACTACCGCACGCCCCCTGAAGACACAACGGTGGAGTTCCGCAACGAAGTTTCACAGGTCCTTGAGGACAATTTCGGGTTAACAATCGAGAAACATCACCACGAGGTCGCAACAGTGGGTCAGGTAGAAATCGACTACAAATATGGTCCCCTCATAGACACCGCTGACCGCGCCATGTACTACAAGTTTGTGACCAAAAACATAGCCCACAAACACGGGTTAGTAGCAACCTTCATGCCTAAACCGGTCTACTTGGACAACGCCAGCGGCATGCACGTTCACCAATCGCTCTGGTCAGCAAACAAAACCGCAATGTACGACGAAAACGACCCATACGCTGAACTCAGCCAAGTCGGGCGATACTACATTGGTGGTTTGCTGGAGCACGCCAAAGCATTAACCGCCATTTGCTGCCCCACCGTAAGCTCCTACAAACGCCTCGTGCCCGGATTTGAAGCCCCAATCTACATTATGTGGTCTCGCCGCAACCGGTCCGCCTTAGCCCGCATACCCCTCTACTACAAAGGACCCGAATACGCCGCTCAAAAACGCGTCGAGTACCGTGGAGTTGACCCATCATGCAACCCGTACTTGGCGTTTTCATGCCTGCTCATGGCGGGTTTGGACGGAATCAAAAAGAAAATTGAGCCTGGCGACCCAGTGGATGAAGACCTCTACAAGCTTTCACCGCAAAAACGCAAGGACCTTGGCATCAAAGAGTTGCCAACCACCCTTAAAGACGCCTTGGACGAACTCAAATGCGACGAAGTTATACAACGCGCCTTAGGAAACCACATATACGAAGCCTTCGTGGAGCTAAAAACCAACGACTGGAACCAATACTGCCTCTACGTATCCCCCTGGGAAATCATGAAGTACCTCGACTGTTAACCTCTCTCTTTCTTTTCTTCATCTTTTTCTGTTTTAGAATCCAAAAACCTTAAGCCACTCTTTTCATAGAACGCAAGGGTAGTAAGAGCGTTCCGATGCCCTTATCTTACGGTTTAACAAACGTGTAGGCAGATATTCATGTGCGGTATAGTGGGAATTTTCAACATCACTGAACCAGCTGACCAAGTTCGAAACAAAGCCCTAAAAATGGCTACCAAAATACGGCACCGCGGACCCGACTGGAGCGGCATCTACAGCGACGACAAAGCCGTCTTAGCTCACGAGCGCCTCTCCATCGTGGACGTAGAACACGGCGCCCAACCCCTCTTCGATAAACTCAACGGAAACGTTCTGGCGGTTAACGGCGAAATCTACAACCACATGCAACTTCACAGCGAACTCAAAAAAGAGCACTTATGGCAGACAAAGTCAGACTGCGAAATTATCCTGTACCTCTACGACGAGTATGGACCCGACTTTCTGAACATGCTTAACGGCATGTTTGCCTTCATCCTCTACGACAAGCAGAAAAGCGAATACTTCCTTGCCCGCGACCACATCGGCATAATTCCGCTCTACGTGGGCTGGGACGACAATGGAACCTTTTATGCCGCCAGCGAAATGAAAGCCCTCACCGACTACTGCACCAACATTCAAGAATTCCCGCCTGGACACTACCTGCAAGGTAAAGGCATCATCAAAAACTTTGTCCAATGGTACAAACCCAAATGGGCAACCCAAATCCCCAACAATCCCTTGGCGCTTTCTAACCTGCAGACAGCGTTGGAGAAATCGGTGAAGGGACAAATGATGTCCGACGTTCCTTACGGTGTGCTCATCTCCGGCGGGTTGGACTCTTCGCTCATAGCCGCCATCGCCTCAAAGTACCGCAAAAAACGCATCGAATCCGACGACCAAGAAGAAGCATGGTGGCCCCGACTACACTCATTTGCGGTAGGCTTGGCGGATTCCCCCGACTTGAAGTATGCCCGAAAAGTAGCTGACTACATCGGAACCGTGCATCACGAGATAATTTTCACCATACAGGAAGGCTTTGACGCCATACCCAACGTGATTTACCACTTGGAAACCTTCGATGTAACCACCATACGCGCCGCGACACCCATGTATCTGATGGCACGCAAAATCAAGTCCATGGGCATCAAAATGGTCCTCTCAGGCGAAGGCTCCGACGAGGTGTTCGGTGGCTACCTGTACTTCCACAAGGCACCCAACGAGCAGGAATTCTACGAGGAAACCGTCCGCAAACTGTTCATGCTCAGCAAATACGACTGCCTACGCGCCAACAAAGCCACCGCCGCGTGGGGCGTCGAAACCCGCGTGCCCTTCCTCGACAAGGAATTTCTGGATTTTGCCATGAACTTTGACCCCAAAGAAAAAATGTGTCCCGGCGACAAAATCGAAAAATACGTGTTGCGCAAAGCCTTTGAGGGCTACATTCCTGACGAGATTTTGTGGCGGCAGAAAGAGCAGTTCTCTGATGGTGTCGGCTACGGCTGGATTGATTACCTGAAGCAGCATGCGGAGAGCGCGGTTTCAAATGAGATGATGGCAAACGCCAAAACCCGCTTCCCCACCCAGACACCCATGTCTAAGGAGGAGTATTTCTACCGGGAGATTTTTGACAGCTACTTCAACTCGCCCAGCGCAGCATTAACCGTTCCAGTCGGTCCAACTATTGCCTGCTCAACACCTACCGCGTTTAGGTGGAGCAAAGAATTCGCCAAACAAGCCGACCCCTCAGGCAGATCAGTCAAAGAGCACCAGCATACAAAGGAGGCAACCCCTTAACCTCCCGCCAGACAGGCATACAAGAAGTGACGCAATGAGCCTCTCCAGCAGATTTTTTTCGCCCATGTTCTTTTACGTTTTTAAACTGATGGTCTATTCAGGATCGAAGGTTTTAGCCCTGACTTTTCTATCTTTGTACGGTTTGATTCTGGGTTTGGCGCGGGTATCTGGGAGCAGAGCAAGTGCCGTGAAAAGTCTGCTGTTTTATGGTGTTGAAGTGCTTCAGCACGGCTTATAGCCTTTCTTGGCGGGCTTTCGAGCTTTAAAAAATGTTCAGTTTTTTGCTTTAATGATGGGTTTATTGAAAAACTTTTATATTTTAAACGACAACTACAGCCGCAAACCCAGTTTAATCAAAAAATGTGAAGCCAAATGTCAAAAAAAGCAAAAACAACAAAGCAAACCCCAACCTTAACAAAAACGCAATCTAAAAATTTCCTCAACCAGCTTGAATCTATTCGAGCAAACCCAAAATACGAGTTCAAAACTAGAAAATCCGCCTTCAGCGTCAACGCAAACCAAGTTGAAGGCGTCAAACAAGTAGCAAGCCTAGTTAATTCTGCCCTTCCTGCTTCGTCCACAAAAGATGCCGTTGCTTCTTTCTTGGAGTCTGAAGTGAAGTATTTCCAGAAAGTAAGCAAGCTTAACCAGCAGCGCAATGTGCAGATGCAAAAGCTCTCAACCACCATTTTCGGTCCCGGCGGTCAACCCATTATTCCTTATGCTCCCCTTCCCATGAGTGACATGGTGTTTGTTGGTTGGGACAAGGAAGGAAAAGAGGTGTACTACAACACCGACGATGGCTACTATTACACCAGGGATAAAGCAGGCGGCAATACATTCACGAGGTTCAATGGAGACTACCTTGATTCAGATGGCACCTCCCACGACGCTAAAAAAGAAGCTGAAAACTGCGATTTCTGGCAATCTCTTTACCGCTTCTTTGGGTTTGACAAAGACAAACTCAAGTTCCCGGACGTCTTCATCAACAATCTCGATTTGAAATACAAAAACAAGGTTCGCCCAGACAACGACTGGTTTGACCTCTAACTGGCAAGTGTTGAAGACCATTTGCAGTCAGCAGGTTGAGTTCGCCAATTTTTGGTGACTCTCTTTTTTCTATCTAACCTATTTATGAAGACATCAAAGTGCAGTTGCTCTTGGTGTCAAACGTGACTCCTTTCTGACCGTGATTTCTGAGTGAAGACCTCGTTCGCCTCACCTTTGATTATCGTTGACCCACGTATATCGCTTAAACCTAAAAACTAACACAAACAATAAGCATTACACAGATAGCTTTTTTTGCATGAAAATAAATGTCCTTTTTCCAAGAATTAATCTGGTAATTATGCTCCTTTTTTTCTTCACTTCTAAGAACCCTGTACTTTTGTAGAGCTGAAGTGCAGCTTCATTATCGGAGGCTACAAAGAGCGAATAGGCTGTTTTCTTTTTTTCTCTCGCAACTTCCTCTCCCAAACCCAAAAGACGCTTCCCTATGCCTCTGCCTCTAAACGCTGAAGCAACTGCCAAATGCTCCACATAACACTCGTTATTTTCGACTTTATGTTCAAACGCCATAAACGCAAAAACAGCTCGGACTGCACCAAAAACGCCAAGCCCCCAAAGTAATCCTAACGACCCCCTGTAATTGTTGGGCGTATTAGTCGTAACTATTTGTATTATTCCAGCCGTTTCTGAGTTTACTTCTGCGACAAACACGCCACTTAACGCATTCGGCTGCTGATAGTACCGCACCAACGCTTCTTTGACACGGTTTATCCTTCTACCAAAAATGGCGTTAAACTTGTCTAAAAAAGAGTCAACTAAAAGATCCACGATAGCCTTAGCATCTGAAGGTTGCGCTTGCCTAAGCATAATGAAACAAAAACATTGCCTGACATTTATAACTGATAGCAAAATCTGCCAGTCGCCAAGAAATTTGGTGCTGTTTAAGGTGTTTGAAGCTTAGTTGTCTTTCAATTTTTTCGAACAATCAGTATCAATGAAGTGGCAGCTATGCATATCAAGACTGTAATGATTAACAGAACAGTTGTCAGGGGTGCTGCGCTTTGTGTTGTGTCTTTTTCTTGTTGTCGGTTATTCTCGCTTGGTGAAGGCGAAGATGTTGTTGGTGTTGTTGTGGGGTTGTAAGTTGTAGTGGTAGGTGTAGGTGAGGTTGTTGGTGACGTTGGATTTGGGTTTGGTGTAACTGGAGTATAGGACGCGTTTGGGAGGGTCACTGTTTGGATGCTGCTCCAGTCGCTTGTTTCACCCACATACGCCGTGCGTAGGTCACTTGACCTAACAACGGGACTCCCTGAGTAAACGTACGTAACATTCATATATCCAATGAATGCTTTAACCTGAAAATCCAATGTGCCGTCCGGTCGGAAGTTATTATAGCCCCCGCTGGTTTGAAAGCAGTTGCCTGAATACCCGATAACGAACTGGGTGTATGTGGAGTTAGTGGCTGGAAAATAAGCCTCGTAATCTGGAAAGTAGTTCCAGTAACCCGTATCAATTCCTCTGACTCGAACACAATAATACAGCTTAACTGGGTACCCCTCAGAATTGTAGTAGGGCATGAATGACTGGTTTTTTATGCGCAGCGTTATGCTTCCGTTTACCCTGTGATAGCCCGACGTTGTTGTGTTGCTTATCCCGTCGTCGTATGGGTCAACCGTGGTTGCGGTGGTTGCTTCAACTTCATAGGAGTGGTCTGCCACCGAAAACGTGAATTCTGGCACTGCAGGTTTAGGTGTTACCTGTGCAAAAGCAGATTCAACCATTAACATGCTTAAACACATTAAGACGGCAATACCCAGTACAGTGGTAAGTTTATCGAGGTTGCTCATGTCATTCACCTACCACATAATGGTTCTTTTGATTAAAGGGTTCTTGTAAAGACTTCTTTACCATGCTAAGTCAAGATTTATTGACCAAATGGCTCTGGCGGTTTTTTGGGATCTGAAAAGTCAATTTATAGTAGGTTTGTAACCTCTGCAACTGTTGGTAAAATCCAAGACTTCTGTTGTTACTCGTACTCGTTTTTATAAAAAACGTGTTATCAGATGATACCACTGAAGCCAAAGCAAAAAATCTTCAAGAAAAAAGCTCTAAGCCGCAAAAAGCCTCGAGGGTGTCGATAGCGGGACCTTAAACTGTTTAGTTATGTGTGGTGCAGGGGGTGGGATTCGGACCTCCCGAACTTGGCTATGTATCGCCACTCGTTCCTATGCAGCTTCCCTCTCTTTTTTCTTCTCCGAAAATACGATAGGCAACACCAAGACTTGAAAGGATTCAAAACGGTATACCCTTACAGGGGCAGTTCAGCGTTATTGCTGTCGATACCCTTTTTCAAAGAAGCGATATAGGTGCTACCCCTGATTAGTCAAGCTAACGCATAAGTCCCAGCGGGCCCGCCACCACCTGCGCACATTTATACCGCTTTTTCCTCTTTTTTATGTACCATTTCCAGGGCTTTTTTAGCAAAATCAAGATAATTTTTTAAACCTCTAATTTGTCTAATTAGAGGCATATTCGTACTTGAGTTATGAAAGAAGGAAAAATAAGGGAGGAATCTGCTCCTACGTCGAGTGAAAAGCAGAAAGCCGGCAAAGGAAACAAGTTCGAATTCCCAAAGATTCTATTCCGCAACCGAAAACAAAGTGAAGACAATCTTGCAAACCTTGCCATACAATTGGCAGAGACTAACAGGAAACTAGAGGAAGAAATAGCAGAGCGCAAAAAGATTGAAGAGGAATTGGTCAGAAATGAGCAACGTTGGATAACTACTTTGCGGAGCATCGGAGATGCGGTAATTGCTACAGACACAGCTGGCAACGTTACATTCATGAACAAAGTAGCTGAAGACTTAACAGGCTGGTCTATAACGGAGGCACAGCAGAAACCTCTGGCTAAAGTTTTCAATATTGGTAATGAGCAATCCCGACAGCAGGTAGAGAGCCCTATAAGCAGAGTTCTAAAAGAGGGCACAATAGTTGGTCTAGCTAACCATACGGTTCTCACAAGAAAAGACGGCTCAGAAGTCCCAATTGACGATAGCGGCGCACCCATAAAAGATGACAATGGTAGAATGGTTGGCGTTATTCTTGTATTTCGAGACATAACGGAGCGCAAGAAGACTGAAGAGCATCTACGAAGGCTTGCAACTGTTATCGCAGACTCCAATGATGCAATCACGGTTCAGGCTTTTTCAGGCAAAATTCTTGCTTGGAATAAGGGTGCTGAAAAGATGTATGGCTGGACTGAAGCTGAAGCATTGTCTGCAAGCACTCTGGACCTTGTTCCCCAAGAAAAACGAGAAGAGATGGCGGTCTTTATGGATAAACTGAAGGCAGGAGAGAATGTGGAGTCATTTGAAACCAAGCGGTTAACAAAGGATGGTAGATGCTTGGATGTTTGGCTTACGGTCACAAAGTTAGTTGACGATTCAGGTAAGCCAATTGCTATTGCTACTACTGAGCGGGATATAACTGAACGAAAGAGAAACCAGCATGAATTGTGGCAGGCTAAGAATGATTGGGAGCGCACTTTTGATAGCATCCCTGATTTCATCGCTATTTTGGATGCCAAACACCAGATTGTTCGCGTTAATCGTGCAATGGCACAGCAATTAGGAGTTACCATGCAGGAGGCGACAGGTTTGTCCTGTTATAAGGTGGTTCATGGTACTAGTTTGCCGCCAGCGTTCTGTCCACATTCTAAAGTGATACAAGATGGGAAAGAGCATGTTGCCGAAGTACATGAGCCACGTCTTGGCGGCGACTTTATAGTAAGTGCCACCCCCTTATTCGACGAGAAAGGTAACTATGTTGGGTCAGTTCATGTCGCCAGAAACATTACTGAACGTAAAAAAGCCGAAGAAGCGCTGAGAAAATCTGAGCGTGTTGCTCGCCGTCATGCTAAAGCACTTGAGGAGATGAAAGTAAAGCTGGAGGAGAAAGCTGCCAAGGTTGAAGAATATGCTAATCAAATGGAACAGCTTGCCCAAGAAAGGCTTGATAAGTTAAAGGACGCTGAAAGACTTGCCACTATCGGCCAAGTAGCAGGTATGGTGGGACATGACATACGGAATCCTTTGCAGGCAATAACTAACAGCCTATACTTGGTAGAGTCCGACATACAGCAGTTATCAGCGAGCGCTGAAAAAACAAGCGCTCTTGAAAGCTTAAAGGAGATACAGCAGAACGTAGAGTACATCAATAAGATAGTAGCCGACTTGCAGGATTACGCTAAGGTGATTAAACCTGTTATTAAAGAGACAGATTTGCAGGCTCTCTGTAATCAAGTGTTGCTCAAAAACGGGGTTCCAAAAAGTATTGCAGCTAATTGTACAGTTGAAAGTGAGGTAAAAACGCTACTAGCTGACCCAGACATGCTTAAACGTATTCTTGGTAATCTGGTATCTAACGCTGTCCATGCAATGCCAAACGGCGGGAAATTAATGATACACGCGTTCAAAGAGAAAAAGGAAGTAGTGCTTACGGTTGAAGATACAGGTATAGGCATCCCAGATGACATTAAACCTAAACTCTTCACGCCCTTGTTCACCACGCGATCAAAGGGACAAGGTTTCGGTTTACCTGTGGTCAAACGTATGGCTGAAGCGATGGGTGGAACCGTAACCTTTGAAAGCCAAATTGGCAAAGGCACAAAGTTCACCGTGCGCTTCCCTCATCCACAAAGTTAGGCGGCAAATGCGGCTTTCAAGCAATAGAATATAGCAAATACAAGACAAGGCTTTTTCCATGTAGTTATTTGTAGTTTCGCACATGTAACAACATATCTTTAACAGGGATGTTTTGAAAAACGTATGTCTCAAAGGAGGACTTGTACATGATATCTGCTATAGTGTTAGTAAATACAGAAGTTGGTGAAGAGTCTAAAGTGCTCGAACGTATCAAAAAGATCGAAGGAGTGGAAGAAGCACACACCCTGTGGGGCGTCTACGACTTAATGGTCAAAATAAAAGCCAACTCCATCGACAAACTGAAGGAAACCATCAAGTCGCACCTACGGCGAATGGACAACGTCAACGCCCTTCTGACTTTGATGATAGTTGAAGCAACTCACAAATAACAAAACCCTATTTTCTTAAGTTAGAGGTGTTTAGGATGGAGTTTTGCCCAAACTGCGGTTCCCGTTTGGCAACGAAGAAAGCGCCGGCAAAGAAAGTAGCATTGTGGCTTGTTTGCCATAAATGCGGATTTGAGAAGCCTCAGCAAGCTGGGAAACAACCGGTGCTCGTGAATAGAGTAATTCAGCATTCGACACAGCAGATGGTGGCGGTAATCGGCGAGCAGGAGGCGCAGCTTAACACTCTGCCAACGATAGGCATTGAATGCCCACGGTGCGGAAACAACAGAGCTTACGTTTGGCTTGTGCAAACTCGGGGCGCGGATGAATCCTCTACCCAATTCATGCGGTGTTCAAAATGCAACTACACATTCAGAGAATATAGCTAACGCTGTCAACACTCCACAAAGCGGGGACATGCTGCATGATTGATGTATTGTATGAATGCCCGATATGTAAGGCAGAGTTCTCTAATCCTAACGAGTTAAGAGAGCATAGGCTAAAGGAGCATAAGAATATCGTTAGGGAAATTAGGCTCTGAAATTTGGTTGTGTGTGGTTGCATATAGTAGCCAACAAATCTTTTTATCTACGTTTGATTGAACGTTTGGTTAAAAACGTGCGTTCGGATGGTCAACTGTCCACACTGCGGAAAAACTCTCACTAAACCCACAAGAAAACTGTCAAACCCCTTCTTTTGCTTAGAGATGTATACCTGCGATAGGTGCGGCAAAAAATTTAAAACAGGCTGCTAACGGCTGCTTGGGGGGGGGAACGGCTTGAACAGTATTAATCCGTCGCTCTCTTGCTTAACCGCTAAACTGTGTTTCTTAGCGATTTCTTCAACTATTTCTCTATCCGAGTGTTGGACAATGCCTTCAATGTGCAGTGTGTAACCCGTTGAATCTTTGGATGTTTGGAAAAGTACGGCTTGAGGTGAATGATTGCCGTCAACACGCAAAAGTTCCTTTAAACAAATAATCGCCTCATTTCTTTCCATTCGGCGCCACAAAATCTCTCCTATGTTTAAGTATAAAAGTTTTTTCAGCATACATTTCAGCCCAGAACCTGAACAACAGATAGTCTTTTAAGTTTGAAATTATATCTACTGCGCTGAATATTTGGGCGAGCGCTAGCTTAGGATGCTTCTTGAGTTTCGCCCCCTTCACCCAAACGTTGGGAGTGCGGTTTTCTAAATTGACACATAAACGTGGTAGACGAAGTGCTAAATCAGAAGAGATTCGCAGCCAATGGCAGGCTGCACGCAAATATGTGCAGGATCAAGCCTTCTATGACCGCCTCAAAGGAGAATCCGTTTGCCGCTCAACACCTAACGATGTAGCCGACCACTTAGCTAAAGCTTTTGGGCAATCGATTCCCGAGGCAATTCCCAATGTGGAGCACGGCTCGGTTCTAACTGACTCAAGGGGTGAAGGAGCTTTCCAGTTGCAAATTACTTGCCCAGCAATCGCTGACTAGCAGGTGAGGTCATTGGAAGAAAACAAAGAAGAAATCTGCCCAGAGGCCAACAAGAACCCAACCTGCCCATATCTTACCTCCATTCACTCCAACTATGCTCAGATCAGTCGCATAGAGAAAGCCCTAATCGGCGACGACATGCAGTCAGGCTTAGTCGCCAAGGTGCACCAGCTTGAGGTCACCCAGAAAATCCTAGTCGCCTTGGGCAGCGCCAGTCTTGCCGGCTTGATTGGCCTTGCCATATTCCTGTTCGAGAGGTTAATTGTAAGCTAATGTCAATTGTTATTCCAGCCGCTGAAACCATAAAACTCAGCGAACTCAAAACCGACGGGCAAAACCCCAACAAGATGAGCAAAGAGCAGCTGGAGCGCCTGAAGGGTTCTATCAAAAAGTGGGGTTTCATTGTCCCAATCATCACTAACAGAGACCTCTTGATTGCAGACGGCGAACAAAGGTATACTGCTGCAAAAGCCCTTGGAATGACTGAGGTTTCAGTTATTCGCCTGCCAGTAGAAGACGTGGACCGCCGACTGCTAAGACAGGTCCTCAACAAGCTAAAGGGCAAACATGAAAAAGAGCTCGACCAACTCGAATACGAACGTATAATTCAAGCAGGAAGGGAAGAGGACCTCAAATACCTGCTCATGCTCTCGGATGACAAGCTTGAGAGCCTTCTGGGCGAGGATGAAAAAAGCGTTTCCTTCGATGAGTCATTTGAGATTGTGGTTGAATGTGAAGACGAGCAGCATCAGGAAGCCGTCTTTAACAAACTGACAAGTGAGGGCTACAAATGCCGAGTTTTGACTTTATGAAAACGTGGACTAAGCCTGCCAGCTTTCGTGCTCAGTCGGTAATTGGCAGTTTCACCCTTGTTGACTGCAAGATGGAAAAGCGCTTTGTTGGAGAAATACCCATCGAAAATGAGCCTTGGCAAATCGGCGTTATTGTCGGTCGTAGCGGCACCGGAAAAACAAGCATTGCAAAAACGCTTTTTCCTGACAGCTACATCAAAGCCTTCAAATACACCAATGAATCAATTCTGGACGATTTCCCAGAAGGTCTGCAAGTCAACGAAATAACCAAAAACCTGTGCAGCGTGGGGTTTGCTTCTCCTCCGGATTGGCTCAAAAGCTACGAGGCGCTTAGTCAAGGCGAAAAGATGCGCGTAGACATCGCAAGAGCCTTGAGCTTAGACCAGCCGCTCATAGTCTTTGACGAATTCACAAGCGTCGTTGATAGGGAGGTCGCAAAGGTAAGTGCCTATGCTATAAGCAAAGCCATTCGGCGAACATCTAAGAAGTTTATCGCAGTTACTTGCCACTATGACGTTATCGACTGGCTTGACCCTGATTGGGTTTTCTGCACTGACACCATGGAGTTTAGCCGAAAAAAAGAAGTCGGCCGCCCGTTGAACTCCAAGTTTATCGGTGCGGCACTTCCCTGTGGCAAACCTTTAGGCACTATCATTATCTAAACGGTAAACTTGGCGCAGGCGTCCGCTGCTACGTCGCCATGTACCAGTTTAAGCCTGTTGCATTCATCGCTGTCGCTCACGTGCACATGAGGTCGCATTATTACCGTGTTAGCCGCCTCGTAGTGTTGCCCGACTATCAGGGCATAGGCATCGGCAAACGCCTGTAGCCGCCTCGTAGTGTTGCCCGACTATCAGGGCATAGGCATCGGCAAACGCCTGATGAATTTCATCGCCGAGTTTTACACTTCTAAAACGAAGCTGCCGTTTTATTTGGTAACGAGCAATCCTCAGCTGGTACGGGGCGACCTGGGTAACTGGGTTATCAAGCGTATTGGGCATGGTAGCCACGGAAAAGGCAACACAAGAATAAACCAGGGGCTAGTCAAATCCAACAGCAAAGGACGCTTGACTGTTTCGCTTAAGTATGTGCCTAAAAGGTAATTTTCCAGAAAACTTGGAAAAGGGTGTTATTTTTGAACGCTAATACGCTTGAAAGACGTTTAGAATTGCTAAAGGACGAAGGAAACGGCTTAAACAAGCGTGAAATCGTCCAAGATTTAACCCAAAAGTTCCGCTGTTCAGACAGCACAGTCTATAATGATTTTGCCACTCGGTCTGTTTGGCAGCCGCTTGTACAGGAAATCACGGCTTCTTTGTTTAAGATACAGAATCGCCATGAGCAGCTCTACCGCAAAGCAAGCTTCATGTACACTCAGGCAAAAAACGACCGTGCACGCATTGCTGCCTTGAATCTTATGCGCCAAATCAACGTTGAACTTGCCCAGCTTAGCGGTGCTAAACCAACCGAACAAACGCAGACTGAAGAAATCCATATCCGATGGGAAGACCCCGAAGTATGCAAAAAACAATACTCATCCGATACAAGCCTCACGCGGGACAGCTTCAGTTCCATTTCTGCCCCGCCCGTTTCCGAGTGCTTAACTGTGGACGCCGCTGGGGCAAAACCGTCTGTGGCGCCAACGAATTCATAAGACAAATCTGGCAGCAAGGCCAAGGCAAAGAAAAGTCAGGCATCGTTGGTTTTGCTGTCGCCCCAACTTATTGGCATACACAGCGGCAATGGAGTGAGTTCTTCAACTACTGCCCTGCTGAACTAATCGAGGAAATTCACAGAGCCGACCGCCATGTGCTCCTGAAGGGCAAGCGGAATATCTGGTTCAAAAGCGCTGATAACCCTGATTCGCTAAGAAGCCAAGGTATCAAGGTTCTATGGGTTGATGAGGGGGCACAGATTGCCGAGGAAGCCTGGACGTTGGCACTTAGGCCTGCGTTGATGGATGAGAAAGGCATTGCATTCTTCACTGGCACCCCTCGGGGACACAACTGGTACTTCCAACTCTGGACACGAGGGCAAGACCCTTCCCAGAAGGATTACAAAAGCTGGAGCTTCCCAAGTGCTTCCAACCCATACTTAGACCCAGCAGAGATTGCCGCTTTCGCACGGGACATGCCTGAGTTGGCTTACCGCCAAGAGGTTCTCGCCGAATTTCTTGAAGATGTGGGCAGTGTTTTTCGAGGCGTTGACCGCATAGTGAAAGGCAGCTTTGAGCCGCCGAACCGCTTCAAGCAATATGTCATGGGCGCCGACCTTGCAAAGCTCGAAGACTTCACCGTCCTATGCGTCCTCGATGCTGACGGGCGTCTAGTGGCTTTTGACCGCTTCAGTGAACTCGATTGGGTTTTCCAGCGCAAAAGAATGGTTCAACTTGCCCAGCGCTATGATGCACGGCTGCTGATTGACTGCACAGGAGTCGGCGACCCCGTCTGCGATGAACTCTACCGAGAAAACGTTCGAGTGGAAGGCTACAAGTTCACCAACGCAACCAAGAAAGACCTCATCGAAAACCTCAGCATAATGATTGAGAACCAGCAGCTAACCATCCCCAACATCCCCGAATTAATCAACGAACTAAAACTCTATGGCTACAAGACCACTGCCAGCGGCAATGTGCAGTACGGAGCACCAGAAGGTTACCATGACGACTGCGTTGTGGCATTGGCGCTGGCAGCTTGGCAGCTGAAACGGTCTCCTCCTCCAGGAGTGGGTGTGGGTTTTGTACCTCACTAAGTTGTTGGTCTAGCTATACTATTGACTTTTGCAATCCATGCAGACGATAAACCAAAAGCTCTTGCACCATCTAGCATAATCTTAAGATACTCATCGGTAGGTGCCGTGAAATGTGTTTTGCATTTATCACAAACGGTGTATGTAGCTACGCCATCCACTTTCTCGTTGTCTTTTAGAATAACCGAAACAGGTATTTTGCGGTAGGAGTTAGGGGCGCCTTCCTTTATATCAATAGTTTGCATGTCGGCTTTGGTCATTTCGAATAAAACCCCTTCGACATACTCGCCTTGTGATGGCTCTATGTTAGCTGCACCGCCTCCCCTACTTCGAGAGTAATAATTAAAATCTAATGTGTAATCCCTGAGGACGCAAGGTCTAGGTGATTTTAACTTTAGGTCGATTAACGGTCTATTTCGCTTCTTACACCACTTGTCCAAGTCTTCCTGATTTAAATTTGAGCCGTATGCAAAGTAGCTAACCATATTCTCACCGAATTATCGACAAGTTGTTTGAGTTAGAATAAAAAACTTGCCAAAAAAGTGATCATATGACAGAAGAAACAGTTTTGGTAGCAACAGACCAGACTACACCTCAAGTAAAAGCACTTGGTTTAGGATTGAATTGCAAAGCTGCTGATTTGCATGTCTACTTGGATGGCGTCGACATAACCAAGAATGTGGTTTGGGGCGAGTTGAAAGTTACATTCGAGAAAAAGGTGTAGTTTCAATTTGCCTACACTAGACTCTCTACGAAGCGCTTTAGCATCGATTTAATTTCAGGATTTCTTGCAGCCGCTTTTCCTAAATCCTCTAGTTGGTCTTCGTCTAAATAGAGTGGCCGTGCGATTAGTGTGCCGTCGTCGTTAAGGTATCCGAACCTGAGCTGAATATCCCCATTATGCTCGGTATCTGTGAATTTTAGTACTTGAATAACAGGCGACCAGCTCTCATAGTCCACCTTTGCTTCATCTGTGACTATTCCATTTCCATTTTCCTTGAAATCGAATGTTTTTCCTACAGTTGAAGGTCTATGCATTCGTTAACACTCCTTAGCTCTTCAGTATTCTACAGTTGATTTACTTTTAACACATTCGGAAGTCTTGTTTATGCCTCATAGAAGCCTTGTTAGCAGTGGCCCTTTGCTGGCTAACCGTGAAGTCCCCGCAGACGTCAGTCTAAAGCAGATGCAGCATGAGGTTCCTTACAACTGGAAAGACGACGACGTCCTCTGGGGCTACATGAACCAGTTCAAAATCGGCGCCAGCGGAGCAGGCTTCATCTCGCCGCCTTACACGGCGTTTTGGGATCGCATCTGGGGCGCAACCCCCGTCGAGGATCTACCCAAATACAAGGATCTCTACAATTTCACTCCCTACATCAAAGCCAGCATAGACGTAACCGTAAATCTAACCCTAAGTAACGGCTTCGAATTAGAGGGCAGTACACCTGAGATTCGGCAATGGCTCACTGACTGGTTGGATGAGCATGATTTCCTGCAGACTGCAAGAATCACGCTGACTGATGAATTGGTGTTTGGGAACGGAGAGTTTGAGATTTGCCGAGACAAAGACCAAAATGGCATCATCATAACGCCGCCTGAGGAGTGGTGGCTCAAAAGCCTCGACCCCGTCCACATCCGCGTAAGACGCGACCAATACGGCAACATCTTCGGATACATTCAGTTGCTGACTTTTCCGCCTGTGGCTTTTCCAGCCCAAGACATTGTGCACTACAAGTATGGTGCTAAGAGTTGGTGGTATGAATACAGCTACGGCACAAGCCTGCTGCGTCCCCTGCTTCTGATTCAAGCTTACATCGACAGTTTCCAGCGGGACATGGCAACCATAATGGCCGTCTACACAAAGCCCATGCTGGTAATCAAAGCAGGCACGCCAGAACGCCCCTTCACCGACCCCCAGCGGGAAGCCCTTCAAGAAACCTTCGCCAAGCGTGGACCTGCAACGGACGTGGTTGTCAGAGGCGACATCGACGTTAGCAGCATGCAGAGCATGACTCGCCAAATCAATGTTGACTGGTGGATTAAGTACCTGCATGACCAGCGCCAAGCCGTATTGGGCGTCCCAAAAATCTTTTTAGGCGAAAGCGAAGGCACGAACCGCGCTACAGCCGACATAGTGATGCAAGAATACGTTTCACGCTTGCGGATGCTGCAGGAGAATTTTGGGGATACAACTGAAACCCGTCTCTTCAAAGAATTAGTTGACGCCAAATTTGGGAAGGGCAAAGAAATCCCACACATAAAGTGGCGCCCCATATGGGAACCAAGCTTGGCGGAAAAAGCTAAACTGCTCACTGACTTGGCAGGCAGAAACATTATCGCTAGGAGTGAGGCGAGAGCGCAACTAGGTTTTGCTGAGGCTTTACCCGCAGATTTGAAGGATACCCAAGCTACCGCCTCATCTTCATTAACGGAGGAGAAACCATGATTGGATTTTCTGAAACACAAGACAGCATAAGATTCACAGTACTAGAGAGCAGCAGAGAACTTGAACGAAGCAAACTCAAACCCTTAGTTGCAGGCGTTCAGGTGATGTTTTGCCGCTTTCGGGGTTCAAGCCGCTGGGAAATTCAGGCCTTCTTCTTCGACAAAGCGGTCTTCAAGAGTCGAGCTCAGGCTAAAGCCTTCTTGGATAGGCACTTCAAGAGCGAAATCTCCAGCTTACTCGACTACAGCGCGTTTAACGAGAAAAGAAGACGCCTCTTAAACGCTTGGATGAAGGCAAGTGAGTTAAAACAGAATTGAGGTAGCAAGATGACTTTTCAACTGAAGTATTATGTGCCGTTTAAGGCAGCCGAAGGCGTAAACGCCGACCTAGCGCTGAAAGAGGGTATTCTGCCCATCGAGGGCACGGCTATTGATACTTCGGTTAATGCTAACAAGTGGCAAGTGCCAGCGGAGGATCTGGATTTCTTTACTGCCTCGCTTAAAGGTGCTCAGCTACGGATTGACCACGCCGAGTCAGTTCTCAGCATCGTCGGCAAAGTTCCCGAGGCCATCCGTAGTGGCAACCAAGTTTTCTTCCAAGCCGAAGTCGGAGACCCCTCAATCATTCCCAAAATCCTGCGAGGCTACGTTAACCATGTTAGTGTCCAAGTTGACAGCGACGACACCCAGTGCAGCGTCTGCGGAAAACAAACCCGCATAGAAGGCATCTTAACACATCTATGCGCTGGGGCTTGGGAAATCGTGCATAAACCCCACGTCCGCGAGCTAAGCATAGTTGCGAGTCCAGCCTACAAGAACACGGCTTTTCACCCTGTGGGGTTTGCTGCGGCTATGGCTTTTTCACAGTTATCGAGAGGTAACAAAGATGTGGGTTCTAAGGGCGACCTGCAAGAACCTGAAAACAAACCCGAAAGCAAAGACGACAAGGTGAAGCAAATGTCTCAACCAAACCTTGAGGCAAATGCTTCGTCTGTTCAAGCGCAAACACAGCCATCGAGCTTAACTGCTGGAAAGAAAGCAGGCGACTTGACCTATCAGGAGCTAATAGACCAGATGCAGAGCCTCAACAAGCAAATCGAGACGGCTTCTGACGCTGAAATCGAAGGCATAAAAAGCAAAATCGCTGAGATAGACGCCGAAGTCGGCAAACGTGCAACTAAGAAGGCGTTAACTCAGAAGCTAAACGAGTTGTCCCGTAAACTCAGCGAATCCGCAGAAGACGCAGAGGATGCATGTAACAAGCCAGCTGCATCTAAGCAGGCTCCGAAAGGCAACGGCATAATCGCAACGCAGGAGCCAGTTCAAGGCGCTAATTTTGGCTGGTTCCAAGACCTGCTCAAAGCCAACAGCAAACTCAAAGGGATGCAATAGGTGATCAACATGAGTTTAGAAGGAACAACTGCACTCATTAGCGACCGCTATCTCATCACCGCTGAAGTCGATTCTGGCGCAACCGTCACTGCTGGAAACGTTGTCTACATCAGCGCTGCAGGATACGCCCCCAAAGTTAAGCCAACTGACGGCGTCCGAAAAGATGTTATCGGCGTAGCTTTGACAAGCGGAACTGCTGGCAAAAAAATAACTGTCATATGCAGAGGCTTAGTCCGAGTCACTGTTTCCGGCGCTGTTTCAGCAGGCCAACGAATTACAAGTTGGGCAAACGGCGCAGTAGCCGGAGTCGCCGCCATGACTGCCCCCGCATCTTACGTTCAAGCTACCGTACAGACTGAACTCGACAAAACCGAGCAGTGGATCGGTAGAGCATTAACTTCAGGCACTGACACAGTCATCTACGCTTTGCTAAGCTGCCTACCATAGGTGATTTCGTATGTCTATGATTAGAGACGCTTTCACTTGGGTAGACACCGGAGCCATAGCGTATCCGCAGCTTCACGCCAAAATCTTGGAGCTCACAATGCCCGCCCTCGTAGTCAAGAACCTGTTCCCAGAGTTCCCACTTGTGCAGGGCAAAACTGCCAGCTTTGTGAAGCAGAAAGGCAGTCGATCAGCCGCCATAGGTGAAGTTGCGGAGGGCGCAGAAATGCCCCTTGACTTCACACCCTACGACTACGCCACAGTAACCCCATACAAGAAGGCACTAAGAGAACGCATCACACGCGAAAACATCGAAGACCTCTATATCCCAGTTATCGAAGACCAGCTCCGCAGATTAGCCAGACGTATGGCTTTCACTATCGACAGCGACTGCTTAACCGTCATAGCCAACAGCGCAGGCTTCAGCATCGAAGCCACGGGCAAAACCATGGGCGCCACAGGCACAGAAATAACCATCGCCAACACCGTAGGCAGCAAAGACGTTCTTGCAGCAGAAGCCAAAATCAAGAGCGCCAACTTCATCCCCGACGGCATGCTGATGAACCCCATCAACACGCGCGACCTCAAGTATCTGCCAACCTTCACGCTCTACAGCCAATACGGCGATCCAGTGGTTCAGAACGGGGCAATGGGCAAAGTCTTCGGCTATGACATCTACGAAAGCAACGTTGTCCCAGCAGGCACCGCCTACATGGTCAGCACAGGCAAGAATCTAAGCGCCAGCTATGCCCCAATGGGCTACTTCGTAAACGACGACTAGAAGCAAATCCTGCCTTCTAAGTTTTCACTGTCACCGCTTTTAGCGTCGGCGAAATAAAACGCCCACTGGCAAGCGACACCGAACTCAAAAAAGAATTCGACTCCGTAGACGTCCTGCTAAGCACCAGATATGCCCCAGTTGTCTTGAACGGCGAATGCATCTGCGCCATCACAAACCTAGCAACAAGCTAACCAACCCTCAAATACCCAAGCGCTTTTCTCCCGCGATTTCTTTGCGGCTAAACTTTTGTTCCAAAGTTCCAACTGTTCCAGACTCCCACAGCGTCAAGCAACCAAAAGCCAAGATGTAAATCTCAGAAAATGGCTCCTTTCCCAAAAAATAAGCTTTTTTTGGAGAGCTGAAAATTTGGAAATTGAGCGTATGCTTTCTGGAACTTTGGAACCTCTGGAACTCTGGAACAAACATAACCATAAAAACAGTGGCGTAATTAGCTTGAAAAACCGAAAACTTAGGCTTCTGCTCCTGTCCATCGCCATACCCCTATTCTTGGTTGGATGGCTCCTGTACTACTTCGGCAGAAAGCCCAAACCTCAATCTACGCATAGAAGGGAGAAGCATGTCCACTCAAAACTTCATAACAGCAAACGAAGTTGCCAATCAATTGAATGCTGCAGGCGTCGATTCCAGCGGCAACTATACAGTTTTTGGGTTAGCCGTCTCCCAAACATGCTTCCAAGCACACGTGGACTACGCCAACCTCTACGTCAACTCACTAGTGGGACAGAGCCGCACCGAGACTGACGAGCAATTTAACTGGGCAAAAATGTCTGCCCTAAACCTTGCTTGCCTCCGAGTTTTGGTGGCTGCAAGTGGCGGTTTGCTGTTAGGCGCTTTTGACTATCGACTGGGCGACCTGTTCATCACAAAAGGTTCCGCTTCGCGGTTGGCTTTTGAGATTGCCGTTCAGGGCTTCCGAAACGAACTGGTCAGAGTCATGGTAAACTTTACGGTTCCAGCTCAAAGTGTCAATTCGACTAGGCATATACCACATTATCGCGGTCCAGAACTAAACCCATAAATGTCTTGCGAGAGATTATAAGAGAAAAAAGAGCCTAAACAATTTAGGCTTGTATGATTTTGAAGTTGTTGAACTGTTACTGTTTCTTTTCGTCAACTTTTGGTTTCTCTTCTTTCTTCTTTTTAGGCATCTGCTCTATCCCTCCTGCTGGCTTTCAGCGGTAAACGATGAGCCTTGCCTAGCATTAGCCGCTTTTATGCAACCAGGATATACGCTTTTTGCTGCTGTCCAGTTAATTTCTAAGACCATTTGGGCAAGTACGAAGCCGGTTTTTGGGGCCTGTGTTGATAACTATAGAGAATTCCTCAGTTGCAGTTAGGTATTCCTGATGAATTGGTGAAAACGTTTTAGCCTCAAGAAAGACCATGCGCTTGGGTGCCCCGTGATTTTTTGAGGTCCTTGATAAAAGAGATTGCGCTGGGCGTGTTTATACTCTCATCAGTTATTGGTGAAGCAACGCATATTGTCCCCTTTTTCGCTTGCGTTATAGCTTCGGAGATCATTTGGTAATAAGTAACGGCGGCGGATGATATGCCGCTAGAAGTCCAGAACGCTGATAACACAAAAGAAAACACCTTCTCGCCGGAATCCTTGTTGCATCGTATTCGCATATAAGGTGTTTTCATAACTGTGTCGGGTGCAGCCTCAAGGATTTGGCTCACTGCAACCTCAAAACTGCCTTCGTTCTTTAGAGCATCAGTCAAATTTTCTGGGCAACCCTCATACCTGTAAGTCAAGGGGAACGATTTTTTACGCTTAAGCTTTACAACAGCAACCCGTCTGTTGGTGACGAATAACACTGATGGAACGCCTCTGCCCCATCCAATTTTCTCTCTATCGTAGAGCATAATGGACATTTTTAAGGCAAGAACCTCTGACATCAACTCATACCCGATTGAAGCTTAGCTGCTTCCTTTTTATGCTTTCTTCTTCGGTTCCAGACAAGAGCACCTACCAGTAGAACCAAAAGAAGCGGCCATAATGGAAAGATTAAGAAACCCAGAGTCAACACTGCTATAATTATACTTTGCAAACCGATGAGCACCAATATAAAAGATACAAGTAAGCCAACTTGTGCATATTTCTTCGCGCCGGAGTTTCGCCATCTGAGAATTAAGTATGCAGATAAAAACATTAACGTTAAGAGTAATCCTATCAGGAATACACCACTAAAGGCATCTGGTTTTGGCTCTTCACCCTGAGGATAAACATTGATTAAACCAGTGATTTGTACAGGGATGTCCATCATTATTGGCATGTAAAAGTCATAGCGATAGTCTCCCCGTTGAGTATCCATAGGTATCTGGAAGTACACGCGAAAAACTGCGCTTCCCCCCACATCGATACGGCAACCGTTCACATGGGCATAAGAGTTACCTGTAGAGTCAAAAAGAGGCAACTCCATAATTGAAGCATGATTCAAATCAGACGCATTAACCGTTGATGCATTCCAAGAGAAAGAACCAATGCCTGTGATGTTGAAGGTGGCAGATGTGATATCTACAGCGCCTGGTTGATTGTTACTTACCTCAACGATATAGCATCCAGTATCGCCGGGATGATAATCTGGCTTGTCGAGTTCGTAGTGAGCTCCAGCGGCAGAAGCCTGCCCGGTAAAAGCAACAATCAAAAAAGTGAAAATCAAAAGCGATACTGGAAGGTATTCTTTCGTTTTCATCTTTATCAACAGCGCTAGCTTCTTCTATCTGTTTCTGTTATTGTGGAAGTTTGCCTAAAAGATTTTTCATCCAAAAGAAATGGAGTGATTTATGGCTTTTATGCGGCATCGACTAGATGCGCTGTGCCGTCGGGACAATACACTTTCTCGCCGACTTGGACTTTGGCGAAACGACGCTTGCAATCGTAAAGCTGCAAGGCGCATCCATCACAATCACGAGACAGCATCTTGTCACCTCACTTATCGTTGAACAAATTTCGATTGGAAAGCAAACTCAGAGAAATAAGCTTTATTTAAACGGAGATATCAAAAATGGGCGCAGTTCCACAAGCATACTATGATTTCATTATACAGTTTGCCCCATATCTTTACGTTATTCCACCTGATGTTCCAGATCCCACGTATGGGCGAGGCGTTATGTCTGCTGCTTTCGCCATAAACTTCCTATCCCAAGCCTACACCTCAAGCCAATATTCAAGCAAACAAACGGAAATCCGAAGCAAAATCGTGGAATTGGCCGATTGGACTCTGACCCAGCAATGTCTCAACCCAGCTAGAAAGGCTTATGGTGGATTTCAAAGCAGCGAAACCAGCACATACTACTACAGCGTTGACACTGGACGATGCATTCCTGCACTCTTAGACGCCTACCAAGTCACTTGCAACACAGCCTACTTGGACGCTGCCAAGCTTGCAGGCGGAATCTTCCTCAAAACAATGCAGGACACGCAAGCTTTCGGCGGCTTTGCCCGAGCCGTAACCATTGAAGATGCTTGGCTCCTGCAACTGGACGTTGAATGCCTCTACTGCCTAATCGGTCTCAAAAACCTCTCAGACGTTGATGGCGAGAACGCCGGACTATACCAAAGCATTGCAGACAAAGCGGTTGGTTTCTTGAGGAGCGGGTTTGAGAATCTTTGGCTTTACTTTGAGCCTGCTGATGCCCGGTGGCATCGAGTTGGCTTGAGCGAGAACGAAGTTTATGATGACTCGTTTAGCTTCGCGTTGCTTGGGCTTTTTACTTATGAGGGTTGGAGCGACACATGCAAAACCGTTTACGCCAACCTTCAAGGCATTAAGGCGCCTG